>CASSLW010000011.1 GCA_949443285.1 uncultured Clostridia bacterium | reverse complement strand
AGTTTACAAATAAATTTAATTTTTGGGACATTTTCATTTACTAGTCACAAAAACTAATATAATTTCTTTTTTTTTTGTAGAAAAATAGGAAATAATATGGTATAATTTTACAAGACAAAAAAAGAGATGTGTCCCAAGTGGACAAAAATGTCCAACAGGGACGTTTCCAAATGGACATTTTTGTCCAAAAAGAAACGTCCCCAATGGACACCAATGGACACAATGGACAAGGAGGAAGTTATGCCAAAGTTTTTTGTAACAGAAGAACAGGTAAAAGATAAAATAATAGAGATAGTTGGTCAAGATGTAAAGCATATAAAAAATGTTTTAAGAAAAGCAATAGGTGATGAAATAACAATTTGTAACGCGACAAATGGTAAGGATTACTTATGCGAGATAAGTGAATTTAAGGATAACAAAATTGATTGTATAATAAAAGAAGAGCTTGAAACAAGTGTGGAATCAAATGTGAAAGTAACTATTATGCAAGGCTTGCCAAAGGCTGATAAAATGGAGTTAATAATTCAAAAGTCGGTAGAATTAGGTGTGTATGAAATAATGCCAATTGAGATGAAGAGATGTATAGTAAAATTGAATGGCAAAGATGCAAATAAAAAAATTGATAGGTGGCAAAAAATTTCAGAGGTAGCAGCTAAGCAATGTGGAAGAAATATAATTCCACAAATAAAATCGGTAATAAATGTAAAAAATGTTTGTAATTTACTAGGAGAATATGATATAGTATTAATAGCTTATGAAAATGAGAAAGAAACAACTATAAAGCAAGAGTTACAACACATAAAAGAACAATACAAAGATAAAGAGATTAAAATTGCAATTATGATTGGTCCAGAAGGTGGAATTGCAGAAGAAGAGATAGAATTGCTAACACTGAAACGGTGCAAAAACAATATCATTAGGAAAAAGAATTTTGAGAACAGAAACAGTAGCGTTAAATGTTTTAAGTATAATAATGTATGAACTAGAAAATTAGGAGGAATAAATGAGAACTATATTTAAAAATGTATTAAAAGCAATTGGTATTATATGTTATTTTTTAATCTTAGCATATGCAACAACGAAAATGGATGTAGAAAGATTAGCAGAAGATATTAAGATTTTTTCAGGGGCATTTTTAGCAATAGGACTTTTGATACTTGAAATAGCATATAAACAAGATAATGGAAAAAAAGCCATAACAGGAGTGGAATTTTTAGTAATGTCATTACATTCACTATCTATTATGCATATAGTAAATTTACTAAAATACGACCTAAAGAAATATTTATTCATATCAGGAATAGTAATTTCTATTTATTATATGGTAAAAGGGATTGTAGAATATACCAAAGAAAAAAGAAAGCACCTAAAAGATTTAAGTGACATTTCAGATATAGTAAAAGAAGATGAGCCAGTAGTAAAAGAAGCTAAGAAAAGAGATGAACAAAAAGAGACGCAAGAAGTAGAGAGTGAAAAAAATACTCCTACGAAAAGAACAACAACAAAGAAATCCGCAACTAATAAGTCTACTAGAAAGAGAAATACAACAAGTACATCTGCTAAGAAAACTACAAAGAAGACAACAGCTAGTACAACCACAACTAGAAAGCCAGCAACAAAAAAATCAACGACTAAAACAGAAACAGATAAAGCAACAACAACTAAGGCAACAGCTAAAAAGACAACTAGAAAATCAGTAACAGACCCAAACAAAAAAACAACGACAAAAAAGACTACGACTAAAGCAACGGCAACAAAATCAGCAACAACGAAATCAACAACAAAAAGACCGGCAAAGAAAACTACTGCAAAGGCAACAACTACAACTGCAAAGAAAACAAAAAAAGAAGAGGTAAAAGAAAATGATTAAAAGTATGACTGGATATGGCAAAGCAAACTTAGAAAAAAATGAAAGAAGATATCAAATAGAAATAAAAAGCGTAAACCACAGATATTTAGATATTTCAGTAAAAATGCCAAGACAGCTAAGTTACCTAGAAGAACCAATAAAAAAAGCAATAGGAAATAAAATAAAAAGAGGAAAAGTGGATGTTTTTGTAACATTTGAAAACAATTCACTAGAAGGTCAAGAAATAAAAATAAATACAGAACTAGCATCTGCATACATAAAAGAACTAAAAAAATTGGCAGAAAGTGAAAACATATTGGCAGATATTCAAGTAAATGATATAGCAAGATATCCAGACGTACTAAACATAAAAAACAACCAAGATGATGAAATTATAAAACAAGAATTGTTGGAAGTATCACAAATTGCAATAGACAATCTAGTTGAAATGAGACAAGTAGAAGGAACAAAAATGGCAGAGGACATAAAACAAAGACTGGACTATATACAAGAAAAAGTTAAACAAATATCTAAACTTTCTACTGGACTTATTGAAGAATATGTAGTAAAATTAGAAGAAAGATTAAAACAAATACTAAAAGGACAAGAGATAGACCAAGCAAGACTAGCACAAGAAGTCGTAATATATGCCGATAAATGCTCAGTCGAAGAAGAAGTTACAAGACTAAACAGCCATATATCACAATTTCATAGCTTAATCAATTCAAGTGAACCAATGGGAAAAAAATTAGACTTTATTATTCAAGAAATGAATAGAGAAACAAACACAATCGGGTCAAAAGCAAACAATTTAGAAATAACAGATAGAGTTATAGACCTAAAAACACAAATAGAAAACATAAGAGAACAAATACAAAATATAGAATAGAAAGGATTGATTTTATGCAATTAGTAAACATCGGATTTGGGAATATAGTTTCAGCAGAAAGAATAGTTGCAATAGTAAGCCCAGAATCAGCCCCAATCAAAAGATTAATTCAAGAAGCAAAAGATGAGAAAACAGCAGTAGACGCAACATATGGGAGAAGAACAAGAGCAGTATTAATTATGGACTCAGGACATATTATATTATCAGCAGTTCAACCAGAAACAGTAGGAGGAAGAATTGACAAAACAATAACAGTAGACAAAACAATAGTACAAGAAGAATCAAGCAAATAAGCATAAAATAAAAAGGAGAGTGAAGAAAAATGATGGTAAAACCAAGCGTTTCAGAATTATTAACAAAAGCTAACAATAGATATGAATTAGTAATAGCAACAGCAAGACGTGCAAGACAAATAGCAGAAGAAGCAGAAACTAAAGAAGACATGAAAGAAGAATCACCAGTAACAATAGCTGCAAACGAAATAGCAGAAGGGAAGGTAGAAATAATATGTTAGTAATACTATCCGGAGTAGCAGGAGCAGGAAAAGACACAGTAAAAAAAGAACTAATAAAAAGAATGGAAAATGTAGAAACATTACCATCTTATACATCAAGGCCAAAACGTGAAGGCGACATAGAAGGAGAAACATACAATTTTGTTACAAGAGAAGAATTTGAAAACATGATAGAAGCCGGAGAATTTTACGAATATGACGTACACCACAACAACTACTATGGAACATCAAAAAAACTACTAAACGACAAAATAGCAAGCGGAAAAATAATAGTAAGAGACATAGACGTCAATGGAACAGAACACTTGCAAGACCTATTAAAAGCAGACACAAAAGTTGTAACAATCTTTTTGAGAGTACCAAAAGAAGAACTAGAAAGAAGATTACAATCAAGAATAGACAAGCCAAGTCCAGCAGAAATCCGTTTACGTCTAAGTAGATTTGACTATGAAGAATCTAAGATTAATTTATATGACTATGTAATAAAAAACGACAACTTAGAAAAAACAGTTCAAATTGTTATGACAATTTTAAAAAACGAGATAGAATAAATCTCGTTTTTTTCGGACAGCTGCCATTGGGGACGGTGCTTAATGGCAGAAATCTGCCAACAAGGACCGTCCCCAGTGGCACGAAGGAGAGAAAATGATAGCAGAGGTAATTATAAATAGAACGGCGAAGAAATTGAATAGGACCTTTGATTATAAGATACCAAAGGATTTGGAAGACCTTATTATGATTGGAAGTAAGGTCTTGGTTCCGTTTGGTAAAGGTGGAAAGCTAGAGCAGGCTTTTGTGGTTGCAATCAAGGATAATTCGGATTTTGAGGTAAAGGAGATTGCAAAAATTGAAGATGGTTTGACAGATAAACAAATAGAGCTGGCTAGGTGGATGGCTAAAAGGTATTTTTGCAATGTTTCGGATTGTATAAAGCTTATGCTTACTCCTGGAACTAGAACTAAAATTACTAAGGTTCAAGATAAAACTATTAATGCAGTTTATTTGAAAAAGGATATTGAAGAGATAGAGTTTGATATTGAGACAAATAAAATAAAGTCTGAAAAACACAAGAAAGTTATAAAATTTGTAAGGGATAATGAGGGTGTTACGATTCCTGAGATTGAGATGTTTATAGATTGTTCAAGGGCAATTGTAAATACTTTAGTTAAAAATGGATATTTAGAGATTATACCTAAAAAAGTGGAAAGAGAGCCTTTAAAAGACAAAGTTTTGGAAAAGACAAGCAATTTAAGGTTGACAGGAGAGCAAGAACAAGCCTATAAAAAGGTAGAGCAAGCAGTAGATGAAAATATTTATAAAAGCTTTTTACTGTATGGAGTTACAGGGTCACGGTAAAACAGAGGTGTATTTGCAGTTAATCCAAAAGGTAATTGGAATAGGAAAAACTGCAATAGTATTAGTTCCAGAGATATCTTTAACACCACAAATGCTAGATAGATTTATTTCAAGATTTGGAAAGGAGAAAATAGCTGTATTACATAGCAAATTATCAATAGGTGAAAGATATGACGAGTGGAATAAAATAAGAGAAGGAAAAGCAAATATAATAATAGGTGCAAGGTCAGCAATTTTTGCACCAATACAAAATTTAGGAATAATAATAATTGATGAAGAACATGACAGTTCATATAGGTCAGAATCAAATCCAAAGTATGACGCAAAACAAGTTGCAAAATACATAGCAAAACAAAATAATTGTCCACTATTACTAGGAAGTGCAACACCTGATATTAATACATATTATAAGGCAAAAGAATTAGAAAAAATAGAATTATTAGAATTAACTAAAAGGGCAAATAACTCTTCATTACCACAAGTTGAATTGGTTGACTTAAAACAAGAACTAGCAAATGGAAATCGCTCAATGTTTAGTAGAAGTTTGTATCAAGAAATAGAAAAGAACTTAGAACAAAAAAGGCAAACAATTCTATTTTTAAATAGAAGGGGATATTCAACATTTATAATGTGTAGAGATTGTGGGTATACTGTAAAATGCAAAAATTGTGACATAAGCCTAACATACCACAGTTATGAAAGAAAATTAAAATGCCATTACTGCGGCCATGAAGAAAACTTAGTAACAATTTGTCCAGAATGTGGAAGCGAAAAAATTAGATATTTTGGAACAGGAACCCAAAGGCTAGAACAAGAAATATTAAAGCAATTTCCCCGGAGCGAAAACAATTAGAATGGATGTAGACACAGTAACAAAGAAAAACTCACACGAGCAAATTTTAAACAAATTCAAAAATGAAAATATAGATATACTAATAGGAACACAAATGGTAGTAAAAGGACACCACTTCCCAAATGTAACATTAGTAGGAGTTGTAGCAGCAGATAGTTCATTAAATATAGACGATTATAGAGCAAATGAAAGAACATTTCAAATATTAACACAAGTAGCACGGACGAGCTGGAAGAGAAAACTTACCAGGAAAGGTTGTAATCCAAAGCTATAATCCAGAAAACTTCAGTATACAATGTGCAAGAAAACAAAATTACGATATGTTTTATGAAACAGAAATAGCATTAAGAAAACAGTTGAAATATCCACCATTTTGCGATATAATAGTAATTGGATTTAACAGTTTAAACGAAAATGATATAAAAATCCAAAGCAGTAACATATATGAAAAATTAAAAACGAGGTTAAGTGAAGAATTCAAAGTATTTGCTCCAATGCCATCACCAATAGATAAAATTCAAAATAGATATAGGTGGAGAATAATAATAAAAGGAAAAATGAACATCGAAGCAAATAAAATACTAAACCAAACTTTGAAAGAAATATATGAAAAAGATATGAAAACAACGAGAATAACAATAGATGTAAACCCAAACAATATGGCATAGTGTCCATTGTGTCCATTGGGGACGTTTCCTTTTGGACATTTTTGTCCACTTGGGACACATCTATATAAGGAAAGGAAAAATAGAAATGGCAATTAGAAACTTAAGATATCAAAAAGACGAAATATTAAAAAAGAAATCAAGAGAAGTAGAAGTAATTGACGACAAATTACAAACTTTAATTGATGATATGATAGAAACAATGCATAAATACAACGGTTTAGGACTAGCAGCTGTGCAAGTTGGTGTGCTAAAAAGAGTTATAGTAATTGATATGTACGATGACAAAGGACCAATTGTAATGATAAACCCAGTTATCTTAAAAACAAAAGGAGAACAAGAAGTTGATGAAGGTTGTTTGAGTTTTCCAAACCAATTTGCAAAAGTGATAAGACCTGCTGAAGTTGTAGCAGAATATACAGATAGAAATGGTAAGAGAATGAAAATAAAAGCAAAAGAATTACTAGCTCAAGCAATTTGCCACGAAACAGACCATTTAAATGGAGAAGTGTTTATGGACAAAATATTACCAGGTACACTAGAATATGTAGAATAAAAATTGCCATTGGGGACGGTGCTTAATGGCAAAAAATTGCCAAAAAGGTCCGTCCCCAATGGCAATTTTTGAGAAAGGGAAGATTGAATATGAAGATAGTATTTATGGGAACGCCGGATTTTGCAAAGGAAAGCTTAGAAGCAGTTTATAATGCAAAACACGAGATAATAGGAGTTGTAACTAATCCAGATAAGCCAAAGGGCCGTGGGATGAAAATGATAGCTTCTCCTGTTAAGCAATTTGCAGAAGAAAATGGCTTGAAGGTATATCAACCTATAAAGGTCAGAAACAATGAAGAGTTTATAGAAGAGATAAAAGCATTAGAGCCTGATGTTATATGTGTGGTTGCATATGGTAAGATTTTGCCAAAAGAGATTTTAGATATACCAAAATTAGGTTGTATAAATGTACATGGTTCTTTACTTCCTCAATATAGAGGTGCTGCGCCTATACAATGGGCTGTGTTAAATGGAGATAAGAAGACTGGAATTACTACAATGTATATGGATGTTGGTATGGATACAGGAGATATGATTTTAAAAGAGGAAGTTGAAATAGGTGATGATGAGACAACAGGTGAATTATGGGATAGACTTTCTAAAATAGGTGGAGAGTTATTGGTAAAAACTTTGGAACAAATTGAGAATGGAACAGCGCCAAGAATTAAGCAAGGCGAAGATTTTACAGTGGCTCCTATGCTAGATAAACAAATGGCTAAAATTGATTGGAATGAAAAGACAGCAAGTGAAATTAAGAATTTGGTAAGAGGTTTAAACCCAATTATGGGAGCTTATACATTTTTGAATGGAAAGAAAATAAAGTTTTGGAAAGTTGCAATTGCAACAAATGATGAAATTGTGGCAGAAGGTATGGAAATTTTAAGAAATGGTACTGTTATGGTATCAGATCCAAGAGATGGCCTAGCTATAAAAGCAAAAGGCGGAATTATTAAAGTTTTAGAAATTCAAGGAGAAAATGCTAAAAGAATGCCGATAGCTGATTTTTTAAGGGGAAATCCGATAGACGAATTTGAAGTTTTTGAATAATATTATAGAGTTTGTAATGCTAAGCTTTAGTGTTGCAAGCTTTTTTGTTTTATGAAAAGTAAAAAGACCAACGTATAGTTAGTCTGTTTAATATAGATATAATGTATCTTCAATAACGTATGATACAGGTAAAACATCTTCTGTATCTGCTGTAACTGTAAAATATGGCTGTCCGGTCTTATCTTTATAAACAGTAACTGTTACCGTTCCACATTTGTTGCCATGTACTTTGTTGCTTTGCATAAATTTCACCCCTATTGCTATAATTTTTAAAGAACAGACACGATTATAACACCCTTTGTAAGGGATAAGTTAAAACACTACATAAACGAATAAAAAATATATGCGAAAATACCACAAAATGCTTTTATAAAACAAAATGAATGTATAATGTAATGTTTTTGTAATATATTTGTAACAGTAAAAACAAATCATAAGTGTTGAACCATAACTAAAGTTATGGTATTATTTTAGTATAATGTAGTATAAAATTTAATAGCACTAGTAATAACAATAATTGTACTTCTAATACTTGCAGGAGTAGCAATTGCAACATTAACAGGAGATAATGGAATATTAACAAAAGCAGTAACAGCAAAGAAAAATACAGAAAATGCAAGTGCAAAAGAAAGAATACAAATAGAAGTAATGGGAAGTTATGGAGAAAATGGAACACTAGATGTTGATACATTAAAATCTAATATATCAGCACATATACCAGAAGCAACAGTAGAAGGAGATGCATTTCCAATAACTGTAACGCTTGACGGAAAGATATTTACAATAGATGCAGATGGAAATGTAGAACTTGCAGAATCAATAGAAGCAGGAGATATAGCAACAAACCCAGATACATTTAAAAAAGTAACAGAAGGAAAAGTATTAAATTATGGAAATACATTAAAAGTAACAGATGCAGAAGGAAATCAAGTTAATTTAGATGTAGAGTGGAAAGTATTTTATGCAGAGGGAAATGATATATACTTAATAGCAAGTGACTATGTGCCAGTAAGTAAATTGGCAAGCCAAAAAGCAAGTTTAGGATTTACAGACAATGGAAATTATAATATTTATTGGAATAATAGTAGTGACTTTAAAGTAATAAGTATAGACACAGCAATAGCAAGTAGGTTTATGTTAAATGAATTATCAAAATTTACAAACCCAAGTTATCCTAATTATAAAATGACAGCATGTTTATTGGATGCAAGTAAATGGGATACATTTAGAGATACAAGATGGGTTGATGAAAATAATGTAATAGGTGGACCAACGTTAGAAATGTACACAGCAAGTTGGAATAAAAAGTATCCAAGCAATAAGCTATATACAAATACAAGTAGTACAGGATATTATGTAGGAACAACAGAACACACAGCGGAAACACCACTAACAACAACTAATGTAAGTATGTCAAGTACACCTGGCTACAAAGACACGCTATATTACCCACACACGAGTGGATACAATAATTGCTACGGATATTGGCTGGCTTCTCCGTCTGCCCGTGACAGTGACAGCGAGATGAATGTACACTACAGCGGCGGCGTGAGCCACAACAGCTATCACAATATCAACTACGGGGTGCGCCCTCTAGTTCATCTAAAATCTGGTATAAAACTTAAGTCACAAGGTAAAGACTTTATGCTAGTATCAGAATAAAAGGGAGACAGTAGGAAAATATTAGACAACAATTGACAGTCTTACAAATTCATGGTAAAATAGAAAAAGCAATGAAAAAGTAGGAGGAAACAAAAAATGAAAAGAATAGTAACAATAAAAACAAGAAACCTAGAAGAAAGCGAAAAAAACGGTGGATGCGGAGAATGCCAAACATCATGCCAATCAGCATGCAAAACATCATGTGGAGTAGCAAACCAAAAATGCGAAAACGCAAACAAATAATTAAATAAAAAACAAAAGAATTGCCGGGCGCCAAATAAACAATTTGGAACGGCAATTTATTTTGAAAATTATCGTAAAAAACAAGGAGAAATAAATATGATACACCAATACAAATTAAATGGATTTAACATAGTACTAGACACATACAGTGGAGCAGTGCACTGTGTAGACGATCTAAGCTATGATATAATTGAATTATATGAAACAAAAAGCAAAGAAGAAATAAAACAAGAAATGCAAGCAAAATACGAAGAGATAACGGAAAAAGACATAGAAGAAACATTTGAAGAAATAGAAAACCTAAAACAAGAAGGAAAACTATTCACAAAAGACATCTTCGAGAACAAAAACTTAGACCTGAAGAAAAGAGACACAGTAGTAAAAGCACTATGTTTACATATAGCGCACACATGCAACCTAAACTGTGAATACTGTTTTGCAGGACAAGGAAAATATCACGGAGAAGATGCTTTAATGAGTTTTGAAGTTGGTAAACAAGCATTAGATTTCTTAGTAAAAAATTCAGGAACAAGAAAAAACTTAGAAGTAGACTTCTTTGGTGGAGAGCCACTTGTAAACTTTGATGTTGTAAAACAACTAGTAGAATATGCAAGAAGCATAGAAAAAGAAGTTGGTAAAAACTTCAGATTTACACTAACAACAAATGGAATGCTTTTAGATGATGATGTAATTGATTTCTTAAACAAAGAAATGAACAATGTAGTATTAAGTCTTGACGGAAGAAAAGAAGTTCATGACAGGTTAAGAAAAAAACTAAATGGAGACGGAAGCTATGACATAATAGTTCCAAAATTCAAAAACTTTGTAGAAAAAAGAGGAAACAAAGAATACTACATGAGAGGGACTTTTACAAGAAATAACTTAGACTTCACAAACGACATATTCCATATGGCAGACTTAGGATTTACAGAACTATCAATGGAACCAGTAGTATCAAGTCCAGACGCAGAATATGGACTAAAAGAAGAAGACCTGGATAAAATCTACGAACAATATGAAATACTAGCAAAAGAAATGATAAAAAGAAAAAAACAAGGAAATCCATTTACATTCTATCACTATATGATAGACCTATCAGCAGGACCATGTATCTATAAAAGAATAACAGGATGTGGTTCAGGAACAGAATACTTAGCAGTAACACCATCAGGAGACTTCTACCCATGCCATCAATTTGTAGGAGACAAAAAATTCCTAATGGGAAATGTTAAAGACGGAGTAACAAACACAAAAATAAGAGACGAATTTAAACTATGTAATGCATATTCAAGAAAAGAATGTAAAGACTGTTGGGCAAAACTATATTGTAGTGGTGGATGTTCAGCAAATGCATACCACGCAACAGGTAGCATAAATAATGTATACGAATATGGTTGCAAACTGTTCAAAAAAAGAATTGAATGTGCAATTATGGTAAAAATAGCAGAAGCAATGGAAGAAGACGAAATGTTAGCAACTTGCTAAAAGCAAGAAAGGGAAAGAAAAATGGAAGATTTATATAATAAATTAGAAAATTATAATAACCAAAACTATTGTCCAATGCATATGCCAGGACATAAAAGAAACATAAAAATGTTAGGAAATAAACTTCCATATAACATTGATATAACAGAAATAGACGGATTTGACGACCTACATAACCCACAAGGAATAATAAAAGAAATTGAGGAAAAGGCAAAAAGACTTTTTGGGACAGGCCAAAAAAGTTTTATACTTGTAAATGGTAGTACCTGTGGACTTCTAGCAGGAATAAGAGCAGTAGTAAAACCACGGAGACAAAATACTAGTTGCTAGAAATTGTCATAAATCTGTGTATAATGCAATTGAACTAAACTTTTTAGAGCCAATTTATTTAAAACCAAATATAAATGAATATGGAATTGAAGAAGAAATATCAGTAGAAGAAGTGCAAAATAAAATAGAACAAAACCAAGATATAAAGCTTATTGTAATAACATCTCCAACATATGAAGGTGTAATTAGCAACATAAAAGAAATAACAAGAATAGCACATAAATATTCAATACCAGTATTAGTAGATGAAGCACATGGTGCACACCTTAATTTTGATGAAAATCTAAAACAACATGAAGCATTGAACTCAGGCGCAGACATTGTAATTCAAAGTTTGCATAAGACATTACCAGCTTTAACACAAACAGCAATTATGCACATAAATGGCGAACTTGTAAGCGAAAATAAAATAGAAACTCAATTAGCAATATTTGAAACAAGCAGTCCTTCATATATATTGATGTCCTCAATTCAAGAATGCTTGAACATATTAGAAAATCAAGGAAAAGAGTTATTTGAAAAATATAGTAAAAACCTGAAAAAGTTTTATGACGATACCAAAAACTTAGGAAAACTAAAAATTCTAGGAAATATTGTGGCAGAAAACCTTCCATATGACAAAGGAAAAATCGTTGTAATAACTAAAAACACAAATATTACAGGAAAAGAATTGGCTGAAGTTTTAAGAAAAAAATATAAAATTGAAGTGGAAATGAGCTCTATAAATTATATTATTGCAATGACAAGTATTTGCGATAGTGAAGAAAATTTTGAAAGATTAATTACTGCGTTGAAAGAGATAGATAGAGAAATTGCTTTTCAAGATAATAAAAAAACAAAATATATATTTGAAATTCCAAATAAAGCTAAAGGTATAAATGAAGCAATATTTTCTGAAAGTTCAAAAGTTATTAATATAAAAGAAGCTAAAGGTAAAATTTCTAAAGAGTATGTTTGGGTTTATCCACCAGGTGTTCCATTAATTACCCCAGGGGAGATTTTTGATGAGGCTGTAATTGATAAATTATTAGAATTTGAAGCTTCAAATATAGAAGTGCGTACATCTTCTGGAAATTTTCCAAATATAATTGTGACAGATTAATAATTTTTTGAGAAAATAGTTGTAAAAAAAGGAAAAAATTGATATACTTATAACGAGAAAAATAAGTATATCTTTTTTTATAAAGAGAAACTTAGAAGGAGGAATAGAAAATGAATGAAGAGAATAAAAACGAAGAGATTGTAGAATTAGAAAACGAAATAGCAACAACAGAAGAAGACAATGGAATAAAAATATCTGATGACGTAGTAGCAGTAATAGCAGGAGTAGCGGTATCAGAAGTACCTGGAGTAGCAGGGATGTCAGGTGGATTTGCAGGTGGAATAAGCGAAGTACTAAGCGGAAAGAAAAACCTAGCAAAAGGAATAAAAGTAGATGTAGCAGATAAAGACGCAAAAATAGATGTAAATATCATAGTAGAATATGGAACAAGAATACCAGATGTAGCATTTGAAATTCAAACAAGAGTAAAAAAGGCAGTAGAGAGTATGACTGGTTTAAAAGTAGAAGAAGTAAATGTACATGTTCAAGGGGTTAATACAGATGTTGTAAAAACTGAAAAACAAGAAGAAAGTGAAGAAAGCGAAAACAACGAAAACTAAGATGTAAACAAAAAATAAAATAATAAAAGAAACACGAAAAGGAGAAAAAAAGAAATGAAAATTTTAGAAAAACTTACACTAATTATATATTCAAACATTATATTGATTTTATCAATAATATTATGCCTATTAGTATTTGGATGGTTAGACGCATCACTAGTAGGTGGAATAGTAAATCAAATTATAGCAGGAGAAGTATCAAGCAAAATACTATTGGGAGTAAGTGTTGTATTTATTTTACTTTCAATTAGATGCATATTCTTTGATTCAACATCAAAAGCACAAATAAAAGAAAGACAAGGAGTTCTACTAAAAAACGAAAGTGGAAAATTAATGATATCAAAAGAAACAATCGAAAACCTAGTAAACTCAGTAGCTTTGAACTTCCAAAGTACAGAAGATGTAATAACAAGAGTGGAATTAGATAGAGAAAATAATGTAAAAGTATTTGTTAATTTAATAGTAACATCAGATGCAATAATAAAAGACTTATCAGCAAATCTTCAAGCTAAAATAAAAGAAAAAATAAAAATGGCAACTGATTTAGATGTAGAAGAAGTAAATATTACAGTAAAAAAAGTTGCAACAAAACCAAAACAAGAAGAAGCATAAAACTTTTATAAAGTTGAAATAGAAAGGAACATGATAAAATGGGTGGATTTAAAGAATTCTGGAATCAATATAAAGGAGCAATTATTGGAGTTATAATTGCAACACTAATACTTATAACTAGATTACACGATTTAATACTAGCAATTGTTGTACTAATTTTAGGAGCATTTGTTGGAAATTATGTACAAAACAATAAAGACTTTGTAAAAACAAAATTGAAAAATTTTATCGACAAGATGTAGATTTAAATATAGAAGGGGAATAAAATGAATCGTTCAGAAATAAGAGAGCAAGCATTTAAACTAATATATAGTTTAGAAATACAAAAACAAGAAAATCTAGAAGAACAAGTAGAACTATATATAGAAAGCAACAATATAAAAAGCAAAGATGCAATAGAATACATAAAAGATGCAATTTTAGGAATTGAAAAAAATAAAGATGAAATAATTAAGAATATAGAAAAAAACTTGAAATCTGACTGGAAAATAGAAAGAATTTCTAAAATGGATTTATCAATATTAAAACTTGCTATATATGAAATAAAATACAAAGACATACCATTTAAAGTAGTTATAAATGAAGCAGTTGAACTAGCTAAAAAGTATGGAGAAGATAATTCAAAAAACTTCGTTAATGGAATATTGGCAAGTGTTGTAAAAGAACAAAAGGAAGATTAAAAATGAAATATGCAAATTTAGCAATAACAGTTTCTGATTTAAATCGATATATAAAAGATAAAATAGCAGACGACGAAAATTTAAACAACATATTAATAAAAGGCGAAATATCAAATTTTAAAAACCATTATACAGGACATATGTATTTTACATTAAAAGATGAAAATTCGCTAATAAAATGTATAATGTTCAAAACCTATGCACAAAAACTAACTTTCATGCCAAAAGACGGTATGAAAGTTATGATTTTGGGCGGGGTATCTGTATTTGAAAGAGACGGAGTTTATCAAATCTATGCAAGAACAATGGAAGAGGATGGACTTGGAGATTTATACACAAAATATCAGGAATTAAAAGCAAGACTTGAAGAACAAGGACTTTTTGACGAAATACATAAGCAAAAAATTCCTATGGCACCAAAAGTAGTAGGGGTTTTAACATCACAAACAGGATCTGTAATAAAAGACATAATAAATGTGTCAACGAGAAGAAATCCAAATGTACATATTAGACTTTTGCCTGTACCAGTACAAGGCGAAGGGGCTGCACAGAAAATTGCAGAAGGTATAGATTTTATGAATGAAAACAACTTGGCAGATGTTCTAATTATAGCAAGAGGTGGAGGCTCATTAGAAGACCTATGGCCATTTAACGAAGAGATTGTTGCACATAGCATATATAAATCTAAAATACCAGTAATATCGGCAGTAGGACATGAAACAGACTTTACAATTGCAGACTTTGTAGCAGATTTAAGAGCTCCAACACCATCAGCTGCAGCAGAATTAGCTGTACCAGATGTGTATGAAGTTCAAAGGAAGATTTATAGTTATCAAGATAGACTAAAAATGGCATTAGTAAAAAAAGTAGAATTAATGAAATTGCGTTATGAAAAATGTATGGCAAGTTCAGCGTTTAGAGAGCCATTGAGAAAAATTAATGACAATTATTTGAAAGTAGATTTATATATAAAGCAGTTAGAAAACAAAATTAAAACAATACAAGAAAAAGAAAAATCAAGATATATGGAAATAATTGCAAAACTAGATACACTTAGCCCACTTAAGACGCTGTATAGAGGATATTCAATTACAGAAAAAGACGGCGAAATTGTGAAAAGTAAAAATGATGTAAAAAAAGATGATTTAGTTGATATTAGGTTTGCAGACGGAAAAAAACAAGCAGTAATATTATAAAACTAAAATAGTATGAAGGGAGCACAAAATGAGCAAAAACTTTGAAGAACAAATGGAAGTTTTAGAAAAGATTGTTAGTGAATTAGAAAAAGGTGATTTGAATTTAGACGATTCTGTTTCTAAATTTGAAGAAGGAATAAAAATTTCTAAATCTTGTAATAAAATGTTAGAAGAAGCAGAGAAAAAAATAACTATGTTAGTTAATAAAGACGGAGAGATATCAGAAGAAAACTTTGAAGCATAAAACATTTTACGAGGTTAATAAAATATACTTAAAAGGAAGATTAGAAAGGGGAAAAAATGAACGATTTAGTAGGATTTGTTCAAAATAAGTACATATATGTACCATTTTTCTTATGGTTTGGAATACAATTATTTAAACTAATATATGACTTAGTAACAACAAAAAAATTTAATTTTAAAAGAATTATGGGAGCTGGTGGAATGCCAAGTTCACACTCAGCTGTAGTAACAGGACTAGCTACTTTAGTTGGAAAATATGAAGGAGTAAATACACCAATATTTGCAATATCATTAATTTTAGCATTTGTAGTAATGTATGATGCCTGTGGTGTTAGAAGAGCTGCTGGAAAACAAGCAACTTTATTAAATAAATTAATTGAAACACCAGGATTATCAGGAGTACAAGTATCTGAAAAATTGGTAGAAGTGCTAGGTCATACTCCAATACAAGTTTTCGTTGGAGCTTTGATTGGATTTATTGCAGGTATTATTGCATAAGAATTGAAACTTTTTGGGTCTGTCCCAAAAAGTCCAAAAAAGGGGGCGAATTGAAATGACTGACATAGAAATAGCTAGAAATACAAAATTAGAAAAAATAGAAAATATTGCAAAAAAGATAGGAATATCAGAAGAAGATTTAGAATTATATGGAAAATATAAAGCTAAAATTTCTAATGAAGTATTTGAAAAAAATAAAAACAAACCAAATGGAAAATTAATTTTAGTAACAGCAATGACACCAACACCATTAGGAGAGGGAAAAACTACTATTTCGATTGCAATAGCAGACGGATTGCAAAAAATTGGTAAAAAGTCAATTTTAGCGCTGAGAGAGCCGTCGTTAGGGCCAGTTTTTGGAATAAAAGGTGGAGCAACAGGCGGAGGAAAAGTGCAAATAGCACCAATGGAAGAGATAAACCTTCATTTTACAGGGGATATACATGCAATAACTTCTGCAAATAACCTATTAGCAAGTATAATTGATAATCATATATATTTTGGAAATGAGTTGAAATTTAAGAAAGTAACTTGGAAAAGATGTGTGGATTTAAATGATAGGCAACTAAGAAAGGTTGAAACAGGATTATCAGGCGAAAAGAAAATAGTTCCAAGAGAAGATGGATTTGATATAAGTGTTGCTTCTGAAATTATGGCAATATTGTGTTTGGCAGAAAATTTACAAGATTTAAAACAAAAACTAGAAAATATAATTGTTGGATATAATGAAGAAGACAAGCCAATTTATGCTAAACAATTGAATGCAGCTGGGGCTATGACTGTACTTTTAAAAGATGCAATAAAACCAAATTTAGTGCAAACATTAGAACACACACCAGCAATTGTCCATGGTGGACCATTTGCAAACATAGCACATGGATGTAATAGTGTAATTGCAACAAGAACAGCTTTAAAGTTATCAGATTATGTGATAACAGAGGCAGGTTTTGGAGCAGACCTAGGAGCAGAAAAATTCTTAGATATTAAATGCAGAAAAACTGGATTACAACCAGATGCGGTGGTAATAGTTGCTACGGTAAAAGCAATAAAATATCATGGCGGAATGGAAAATATATATAGACATATTGACAACTTAAAAAATAAATTTGGACTAAATGTTATAGTTGCATTAAATAAATATGCAAATGATAGTGAAGAAGATATAGAAGAAATTAGACAAAATCTTGAAGATAGACAAGTTCAACTAAGTTTAGTAGAAGGCTGGGCCAAAGGTGGCGAAGGAGCAACAGATATAGCTGAAAAATTAGTAGAATTAGTTGATAAAAAAGAAGAATTTAAATATATGTATGAAGATACAGATACTATAAAGGAAAAGATTTTCAAAGTTGCATCAAAAGTATATGGAGCAAAAGATGTAAACTATTCTGAAGAAGCTATAAAAGAGATTGATAGAATAGAAAAATTAGGATATGGAAATCTACCAGTTTGTATAGCTAAAACACAATATTCATTTTCAGATGATGCAAAAAACTTAGAGTGTAAAGAGGATTTTACTATAACTGTTAGAGATGTTATACTGAAGTCTGGTGCTGAGTTTGTGGTTGTTTTAGCAGGTAAAATAATGACTATGCCGGGTCTTCCAAGAATACCTGCGGCAGAGACTATTGATATTGATAGCAATGGAGAAATATTAGGAATTTTTTAAAAAGTCTTGAAATTTGAAATGAAAAGTAGTAATATATAGTAGCAATGCAAATTTAAGTATTGCTACTAATTTTATTCAAAAAATTTAAATCTAAAAAAATCCAAAAAACAAAAAATATGCGAAAGAGGGTGAAAAGACGAGAATTATAAAGAAAATAAGAAACTAGTTCAATATTTACTAAAAAATAAATATTGACAATTGAATTAATAAAAACTATACTTAAAGGAGATGAATGAATGGTTGTATTTACAATGGTAGATTATTGGAAATACTCTCGTGGCTTTCCAATAAAACACACGCTAAATGATACAAAAGAAAAATATGAAAAAGGAGAAATACATCAATATAGAGATAAAATATTTCGCATTATATTAGATGATAAAAAGGAATTTTTAGAATTTTTGAAAAAATATGAACCAGGATTAGGATTTGAAAATCTAAAAGAAGAGGACATAGAAAAATATAATAGAAAATTTGTAACATCTGGAATGAAAATAAAAGAATCTGACATAATATATAAAATTTCTAAAAAAGATGTATTTATAATAGTAGAACAGCAAAGCAAAGTAGATTATAATATGGCAAATAGAATGACAGAATATTGTGTCGAAATAATTAGAAGTGTAAGAAGGCGAAACAAAAAGAGAACTCCATTAATATTTCCAATTGTATTGTACACAGGAAAACAAAAATGGACAGCACCTTTAACAATTGACGAAACACAAGAAAAATTTTATAAAGTACCACCACAAAACTATCCCAAATATGATTTAATAGATATAAAAAATGACGTAAAAGAAAAATTAATAATGGAAAATACAGGATTATCAAAAGTAATATTGTTTGAAAAATTAAAGAATAAAAGCGAGTTTGAGAAAATATTATCAGGATTGTTAAAACAAGATTTAGCACAAGATGAAATAAAATATATAAAAGTTATGCTTAAATATTCAAATTTTGTGAGAAGAGAATTACCAGATGTAGCTGATGAATATTTAGAAAAATTAGAAGAGAAGGGAGAGAGTGATAATATGTTAATGTTTGAAAAATTATTTGTGGAGTATGTAAAAGACAAAGAGGCAAAAGCAATAGAAAGAGGTCTAAAGAAAGGAATGACACAAGGAATAAAGCAAGGAATGACACAGGGAATAAAGCAAGGAATGACACAGGGAATAAAGCAAGGTATGACACGAGGATTAAAACAAGCAATAAAACAAATTGCAAGAGAAATGCTAATAAATGACATGGAAGATGAAGAGATAATAAAGATGACAAAAATAAGCAAAGAAGAACTAGAAGAACTAAAAAACGAAGAATTAGAACTAGAAAATGTATAAATGTAAACCAAACTCTTGTTTTTTATCTTGAAATATTGTATAATGTTTTGGGGTGAAAAAAATGAATGACAAAATAACAATAAAAGGAGCAAAAGAACATAATTTAAAAAACATAAACTTAGAAATACCAAGAGACAAACTAGTAGTAATAACAGGGTTATCAGGGTCAGGAAAGTCTAGTTTAGCATTTGATACGTTATATGCAGAAGGACAAAGAAGATATGTAGAAAGTCTATCTTCATATGCAAGACAATTCTTAGGACTTATGGAAAAACCAGATGTAGAAAGAATTGATGGACTATCACCAGCAATATCAATAGACCAAAAAACAACATCAAAAAATCCACGTTCAACAGTAGGAACAGTAACAGAAATATATGATTACATACGTCTTCTATATGCAAGAATAGGAACACCATATTGCCCAAACTGTCATAAAAAAATAGAAAAACAAAGCATAGACCAAATAATAGATAACATCATGAACTTACCAGAAGGAACAAAAATACAAGTATTAGCACCAGTAGTAAGAGGAAGAAAAGGAGAATATACAAAACAGTTAGAAGGATATCAAAAAGATGGATTTGTAAGAGTAAGAATAGACGGAGAAGTATACGAACTTTCAGATGACATAGAAATAGACAGAAAGAAAAAACACGAAATAGAATTAATAGTAGACAGACTAGTAATAAAGCCAGAAATAACAAGCAGATTAACAGAATCAGTAGAAACAGCACTAAAATATGCAGACAACATGGTATTGATAGACGTTGTTGGAGAAAAGCCAATATTATATAGCTGTAATTATGCTTGTCCAGACTGTGGTTTTAGCTTTCCAGAATTAACACCAAGAATGTTCTCATTTAACAACCCATTTGGAGCATGTCCAGAATGTACAGGAATAGGATACTTAATGAAAATGGACGAAGACTTAATTGTGCCAGATAAAAACAAAACCCTATATGACGGAATAAAAGCATTTGGTTCAAGTACAATGAAAAAAGGCGACACAATGGCAAAGATGTATTTTGAAAGCATAGGAAAATATTATGGAGTAGAAATAAAAAATAAAAAAATAAAAGACTTACCACGCTGGTTTATGGAAAAAATACTATATGGTACAGGTGATGAAGAAATTGAATTCGAATATACATCTTATGCAGGTACAAGAAATTTCACAGCACCATTTGAAGGAGTATTGCCAACACTAGATAGACGACATAATGAAACAAAATCTCAAGGAATGAGAGATTTCTATGAAATGTATATGACAAACTCACACTGTCATGCATGTAATGGAGCAAGGCTAAAACCAGAAATACTATCAATAAAAGTTGGAGACAAAAACATAAATGAATTAACAGAAATGTCAATAAGAAAAATAAAAGACTATTTAAACAAGCTAGAATTAAATAAAACGCAAGCAATGATAGCAGAATTGATATTAAAAGAGATAGACCAAAGATTACAATTTTTAATAGATGTGGGATTAGAATATCTAACACTATCAAGAAATGCAGGAAGTCTATCAGGAGGAGAAGCACAAAGAATTAGGCTAGCAACACAAATAGGTTCAGGACTAACAGGAGTACTATACATTTTAGATGAACCAAGTATAGGACTACATCAAAGAGATAATGACAGATTACTAGCAACACTAAAAAAACTAAGAGACCTTGGAAATACACTGCTTGTAGTAGAACATGACGAAGATACAATGTATGCAGCAGACCAAATAATAGATATTGGACCAGGAGCAGGAACACATGGTGGACAAGTAATGGCACAACGGAACAGCAGAAGAAATAAAACAGGTAGAAAACTCAGTTACAGGACAATACTTAAGTGGAAGAAAGCAAATAGCAGTACCTAAAAAAAGAAGAAAACAAGTAAAATCCAAAGTAATAGAAGTACAAAACGCAACAGAAAACAACTTAAAAAATATAAGTGTAAAATTCCCTTTAGGAGTATTTAACTGTGTAACAGGAGTTTCAGGTTCACGGAAAATCAACATTAGTAAATGAAGTTTTATACAAAACAATAGCAAAAGAACTAAATGGAGCAAATGAAAAACCAGGAAAATGCAAAGGTGTAAAAGGATTACAAAACATTGATAAAATAATAAATATAGACCAATCACCAATAGGAAGAACACCACGTTC
Source organism: uncultured Clostridia bacterium (assembly GCA_949443285.1). Lineage (GTDB taxonomy): Bacteria > Bacillota > Clostridia > TANB77 > CAG-508 > CAG-269. Next base: position 32,018 of record CASSLW010000011.1, on the reverse strand, counting down.
AAATCCAGCAACATACACAGGAGTATTTGATATAATAAGAGACATATTTGCCGCAACAGAAGAAGCTAAATTGCGTGGATACCAAAAAGGAAGATTTAGTTTTAACGTATCAGGAGGAAGATGCGAAAGCTGTAATGGAGACGGTGTACACAAAATAGAAATGCACTTCTTACCAGACATATATGTACCATGTGAAGTATGTAAAGGAAAAAGATATAATAGAGAAACATTAGAAGTAAAATATAAAGGAAAAACAATAGCAGATGTGCTAGACATGACAGTAGAAGAAGCATTACAATTCTTTGACAAAATACCAAAAATAAAACAGAAAATGCAAACACTATATGATGTAGGACTAGGATACATTAAATTAGGACAACCTTCAACAACACTATCAGGAGGAGAAGCACAAAGAGTAAAGCTAGCAACTGAACTATCAAAAAGAGCAACAGGAAAAACACTATATATCTTAGACGAACCAACAACTGGACTACACATAGCAGATGTTCATAGATTAGTTGATATATTACAAAGGCTAGTAGATACAGGAAATACAATAATTGTTATAGAACATAATTTAGACTTGATAAAAACATGTGACCACATCATTGATTTAGGACCAGAAGGTGGAGATGGCGGTGGAGAAGTAGTTGCTATCGGTACACCAGAACAAGTTTGCAAAAATGAAAGAAGCTATACAGGAAAATTCTTGAAAAAATATTTGTAATCTGCCATAAGGCACGGTTCTCTTTCGCATGAATAAATTTATAAAATTCCACTCATAATAATCAAAAGAAAAGGAGTGGAATTTTTATGTATAATTTTAGAACAGATTTAGCGTCAGAAAGAAGAGACATATACCAAAAAGCAAATAAACTAGAAAACGAAATTGACGGAATAGAAAGTAGTAAAGAAGAAATAAACGAAAATATAAAAGTAGAAACAGTAAAAATAACAAATGAAAATGGTGAAAAAGCAATAGGAAAACCAGTAGGGAACTATATTACCATAGATGTAAAGCAACTAAAAATAGCACAAGAAGAAGAAATAGAAAAAGCCGCAGAAACACTATCAAATCAACTAGTAAAAGTTTTAGATGCACATATAGACAAACAAGGCGAAATATTAGTAGTGGGGCTAGGAAACATATATGTAACACCAGATAGCTTAGGACCCAAAGTAATAAACGAAATAGAAGTAACAAGGCATATAATAAACTATTTACCACAATATGTAGAAGAAGGAACAAGAATGGTAAGTGCAATTTCACCAGGAGTATTAGGAACAACAGGAATAGAGACAGTTGAAATATTAAAAGGAATTGTAGACAACATCAACCCTAAATTAGTTATAGTAATAGACGCACTAGCATCAAGAAGTATAGAGAGAATAAGTAGTACAATACAATTATCAGATACAGGAATAGTTCCAGGTGCAGGAGTTGGAAACACAAGAAGTGAAATAAGTGAAAGAACATTAGGTATTCCAGTGGTAGCAATTGGAATTCCTACAGTTGTAGAAACAGCAGTACTTGTGAATGATTGCTTGGATTTATTTATTGCAAAATTGCAAGACGAAGCTAAATCAAATGATTACTTAAATAAATTAAAAGAAGAAGATAATTATCAAGAAATAAGAGAGGTTTTGCTACCAAAAGATTATAACTTAATTGTTACCCCAAAAGAGATAGACGATTTAATAGAAAATATGTCACAAATAGTAGCTCGCGGAATAAATAACGCAGTATAGAGTTTGCAAGCAACAGCGACCTGCCAAAAAGGTCCGTCCCCAATGGCAGAAATTTGCCAAAAAGGTCCGTCCCCGTTGGCAGGTTGGCAAAAATTTATAAAAAATTGTTGCAAAAAGTAGAATGTTAATATATAATTCAATTGTAGAAATAAATATATTAAAAGGAGAGATACAAATGGATAAAAAGACAAAGAAAGTTTCATTAATTACAACAGGGATAGCAGCAGTAGCAATAATTGCATTAGTAGTGGTATTAACAATATTAATGGTTACATCAAGTAATCCAAAGAAATCAGTAGATGGATTATTAACAAATTTGAAAGCTGGAGATTTTGAAAAGGCACAGGAGTTTATGACAGGAGATGGACTAGTAGAAGAAGATGCATTCAATGAAGAAGGGGAAAAATATCTTTTTGACAAATTATCTTGGAAAATTACAAATATAACAGAAGAAAAAGAAAATGCGACAATTGAAATTAGAGATAACAAATAAAGATTTTAAAACAATAATAACAAATTATTCTCAAAAAATATTAAAATTGGTATTTGGCGGAGAAAATATAACTGAAGAAACAGCTGCGAACTATTTAGTGGAAGAACTAAAAAATGAAGGTGTGCAAACAACTACAGCTACTAAAACAATACAAGCTGTAAAAGAAGATGGAAAATGGAAAATTGTTGGTAATGATGATTTAACAAATGCTTTATTACCAGGTTTCCAAGATGCTATGAATAGTTTTCAAACAGGAGAATAGAAAATAGAAAAAGAACCCAGAGTATTAAATAGGATTTTGGGTTCTTTTTGCATTTTTATATAGGTTACAAATGTTACAGTCGGTGCAAATTTGAATACGGTTTTCAAATATGGCTTGAAGAGTGGTGATAAATTCATCAATACAATAATCTATTAAATGTACATATATTTTTTTCGGAAGCAGTGTTAATAAAGAATTTAAAGTATAGTCATTTGAGGAAAATGTGATATCACTTAAATACTTTGCTTTAAAGCATTTATCAGATACAGTAATTATTTCTTTATTTTCGTCCAACAATATTGATTCTGAATTAGAATATATAATATGGGCTATTTCAGAGTTGCTAGATTGAGAGTTTATATATAGTCTAAGTAAAGATATAAATTCTAAATATTCTTTTTCAACAACAAATTGATTTACGGCTTCATTTACGATTTCGTCTAAAATATTTAAATATGGTTTTATTCTGAAGTTCAGAAATCCATCAAGTACAAGAGTTTTGTTTTCTGATATAAAATCAAAGAAACATTTATAAATTGTTTTAAATTTTTTATCAAAAATAACTGAGAAATCATTTGCTAAAATATCAAAACACAAACCTAATATTTCTTCTCTTTCTTTAGTATCAAAATAAAAATAATTCTGAATAATTAATCTTTTCAAAAAAGTTTCATCTAATTCGTCAATTACTAAAAAAGACAAAATAGTGCTTACTTTATCTAGAAATAGCTTATTGTCAGTACCTGTGTAATGAATAATTATATTTTTATAATGTTTAAATTGGTTGGAAGAATAACAAATTTGTTCTAATTCTAAATTGTTCAATTCATTTAGTAGATAAGAAAGCGAATTTGAATTATTTGTTTTTATACATAATGACTTCATTTAAAAACTCCTCTCTAATATAACTATTATCTACTAAAAGCACAAAACTTATACACTATACTATGTTGGTTTATTAAAAATGTAGCTTGTTTATAAAATAAAAAATAGCTTGTCCAAGAATTAGTATCTTGAAAAGCTACTTTATAATTATTTATAAATCATATAATCAATGTCAGGGAAGACACAGTCTTTTTTGCTGATGTCTTTCAAAAATTCTTCGTCAATATTATCATCTTTTATTTGATAATATAGTTTTGTAAATCTACCAATATGGTCTTTAATTCTTTTTTTTGCATAATCAACCATTGTTCCATTTGTTATAATAAATAGCCAATCACTACTTTGCGCTAATAAAAGCTCTCTGGCACATTGATTTAATGCTTTTTTCTTCAAGCCTTTTGCATTAGGGTAAAGGTAGGCTAATTCGCACATTCTATCTCCAGCAACATGAAGATGTCTATGAGCATAATCGTTTGAAGGGTTTAACCAAACTTCGCTATATCCATTTGCGCCCCAGCTTGAGCGGCAAGGGGAAGCAACTTGCATATTAGGATATTTGTCAATATATTCTGAAGGTGTTATTAGTTCAAAATTGCAATCATCATAATAGACTTTTTTGAATAATACATATAACCAGTATGGTCCTTCATACCACCAATGACCATAAAGTTCAGCGTCATAAGGGCATAATATAATTGGCGGATTTTCTGTATATTGTGCCAAGGTCCCAATTTGTGCTGTTCTGCAATCTAAGAAGTGACCAGCTTGTTTTTCTGCAGAGTCTTTTGCCCATTGTACATTATAATAATCTTTAAATTCAGTTTTTCCAGTTATTCTGTGATATTTAATACCTGTATGAACTCTTACACCATTATGAGCAATATAAGGTTTTATATAATCGTAATCAGCTTCATAACCAATGTCACGATAAAATTCTCTATAATTAAAGTCACCTGGGTAACCATTGATTGAACTCCATACTTGTCTTGAAGATTCTAAGTCACGTCCAAATGCCACAACACCTTCAGGTGAAACAATTGGAGCAGCTGTACCATATACAGGTGTAGGATTTGCGTATAAAATTCCGTGAGTTTCTGTTATTATATAGTCAATTCCAAATTCTTTTAGATATTTATCAGCTTCTGGAACATATCCACATTCAGGTAACCAAATACCACGTGGTTTTCTTCCGAAATATCTTTCATATGTTTGAACTCCAACTGCAATTTGAGCTTTTACAGTTTTTTCGTTTACATATAATATAGGGAAGTATCCGTGTGTTGCACCACAAGTTATTATTTCTAATACACCAATATCTTGAAAGTGCTTAAAGGCTTCAATTAAGTTGCATTTGTATACATCTTTAAATAGGTGTAAGTCGTTAGAATAACGGTCAAAATAATAATGAGAAAGTTTATTTAGTCTTTCGTCACCAGCTGTTCTTTTTATTTCTTTCTCAGATAATTCAATTAATTTTTTTAGATATTTTATATATTTTTTTTGTAATAATTTATTGTCTAACATTGAAAGTAGGGGGGGAGTCATAGACATTGTAATTCTAAATTTTACCCCTTCGTCTACTAGTTTTTGAAAGTTTGTAAGTAATGGTATATATGTTTCTGATATTGCTTCATATAGCCAAGATTCTTCTAAATAATCATCGCTTTCTGGATGGTGGATAAATGGAAGATGTGCATGAAGTACAAAACTTACATATCCTTTTTTTTCTTGCATATTTATTTCTCCTTTGTTAATTATTGATAAATGCTACCAGATGATGGGTTTGATAAAATATTAGTATTATGATTTTCGCCTAAATCATAAATATCATAAATTTTACCCATATTTCTAATAAATGAAATATTTGTTATATCTTTTTGAGTTTGAATTCCTGTTTTTATATCTCTAAAATAGACCATTTTTTGATTTTGGTTAAATAAAACTTTATCATTAGGAACTTCTATTTCGTTAGAGCTTGAAACATATATATAATCAAAATTTATTTTTTCCGTTTTTGTGATAGGGCGTCTACCAAGTTCAATTTTATAATCACACTTGCTATCTGCTATGTGTAAATACCAACTGTTTGCAAAATCGTTAATTTCTACTTCAAAACTATAATCTAAAGTGTCATTTCTGATAATTAAAACAGGTTTTGTTTTTTCAAAGAAATTTTCTCCGTATTGTTCTTCAAATGCTTTTCTGTCTTTGTCTGAAATGTCCCAATAAATAAATAAAGTGTTAGGAGTTTGTGCTAAAACTTTTACGACAGTTTGATTGTATCTATATGGTAAGTCGTAATATTCAACAGCTTCTGGCTTCTTAGTTGTAGGCTTTTTTCTGCTTGCAGATTTTTTTGTAGCTGTCTTTTTTGTACTAGTTTTTTTGGTAGCAGAAGTTTTTGATTTAGTTGTAGCTTTTTTCTTTGCTGGAGCTTTTTTTGATGCTGCTTTTTCAGTAGCTTTTTTTGTAGTAGTTTTCTTGCTTACTGTAGTTGCTTTTTTTGCTGGTTTTCTTGTGTTTTCTTCTTTTTCTATTTCTGTTTGTTCTTTTGTTTTTCTTGGCATTTTTTCCTCCTTAAAGTAATCTCTTTTACTTTCCATACTATATTATACTAAAAGTAAAATAAATTCAAGTAAAAAAGTAGAAAAAATATAAAAATAGTGATATACTATGAAAAAACAAAAAAGGAGAGGAAAAATTATGAAAAATGAGTTAATAATCAAAAAATGCAAAACATGTGGAGCAACAGTAAAAGTAATAGAAGACTGTAACTGTAATGAATGTGGAATTATATGCTGTGGAGAACAAATGCAAAAAGTAATTCCAAACTCAGTAGATGCAGCAGTTGAAAAACATGTACCTACTTATGAAATAGTAGAAGATGAAATACTTGTAAAAGTAAATCACGTAATGGAAAAGGAACACTTCATTGAATGGATTAGCTTAGTAAAAGAGAATAAAGAAATTACTGTAAAATTATATCCAGAACAAAATGCAGAAGTTAGATTTCCATATATAAAAGGAGCTACAATTTATGCATATTGCAATAAACACGGACTATGGAAAAATGAAATAAATTAGGAGAGGAATATGAACAAAAAATGGCAAATATACCAAACTAACGAAGAACAAGTAGAAAAATTAAAAAAAGAATATGGTTTAAACGAATTATTAGCGACGATACTATCAAACAGAAATATAACAGAAGAAGAGCAAATAAGACTATTCTTAGAGCCAACGAGAAATGACTTTTATGACCCATATTTAATAACAGATATGGAAATAGCAGTTGAAAGAATAATAAAAGCAATAGAAAGCAAAGAGAAAGTTACAATATATGGAGATTATGATGTAGACGGAATAACGAGTATAACAGTACTAAAAAGCTTCTTAAAAGAAATAGGGTTAGAGGCATCTGTATATATTCCAAACAGGTTAGATGAAGGATATGGTCTAAACAAAAATGCAATAGACAAAATAGCAGAAGAAGGATGCAATTTAATGATTACAGTTGATTGCGGTATTTCTGGTATAGAAGAGATAGATTATGCAAATTCATTGGGAATTGAGACTATCGTAACAGACCACCACGAGCCAGGAAACGAGTTACCAAATGCTGTTGCAGTAATAGATAATAAAAGAAAAGATAGTAAATATCCATTTAGAGAATTAGCAGGAGTAGGAGTAGTATTCAAATTAACACAAGGACTAGCTAAAAGATTAAAACTAAAAGAAGAAACATACTTAAAATACTTAGATATTGTATGTGTAGGGACAATATCAGACATAGTACCATTAGTAGATGAAAATAGAGTTATTGCAAAATTAGGACTAATGTTAGTAAAACAAACTAAAAATATAGGATTAAGGTCTATAATAAATTCATCAGGTTATACAAAAATAGACTCTAATACGATTTCATTTGGAGTAGCACCAAGAATAAATGCCTGTGGAAGAATGGGAAAAGCAAAAGAAGCTTTAAACTTGCTACTATCAACAGATATAAACGAAGTAAATGAGTTAACACAAAAATTAAATGACCACAACAAAGAAAGACAAGAAACAGAAAAAGCAATATTTGAAAATGCGGTAGAAAAGATAGAAAAAGAAAATTTAAATAAAAACAAAGCAATAATATTAGGGGGAGAAAACTGGCACCATGGAGTAATAGGAATAGTATCATCTAAGATAACAGATATGTACTTTAAGCCAAGTATATTATTGAGTTTTGAAGAAGATGGAATTGGGAAAGGTTCTGGAAGAAGTATACCAGGCTTTGATTTACATGAAGCATTAATGCAATGTTTAGACACAATTGAAAAATTCGGTGGACATAGTATGGCAGTTGGAATAACAATCAAAAAAGATAAACTAGAAGAATTTAGAAAAGAATTTGAAGAGATAGCAGAAAAAAATGAAATTGACAAAATTATTCCAATTATAAACATTGATGCAAAAGTAAATTTAAATGAAATAAATAAAGAAATGGTAGAAAGCATAAAACAACTAGAGCCATTTGGAGAAGCAAACAAAATGCCAGTATTTGCATTTAGAAATCTAAAGATAGATTCAATCAGAGCTTTATCAGGTGGAAAACATTTAAAACTAACATTAAAAAGTAACAATAATATAATAAATGCAATAGGATTTAATATAGGGCATTTAGCAGAAGAATATTTGATAGGGGATAAAGTAGATGTGGCAGGAGTACTAGAAATAAATACTTTTGGAGGAGTGGACAACCTACAAATAAATATTAAAGATATTATGAAATCGATATAGAAAGAGGTGTAAAAATGCAAGAAACAAAGGAAATAACAATACAAGATATAATTTCAAAGAGAAAAGAACATGCAAGAAGAGTGGACCAAAAATTAATACAAAAAGCGTACAAATATGCAGTAGAACATCATGGGGACCAACGTAGAAAATCAGGAGAACCATATATAATACATCCAATAAATGTAGCATATATTTTAGCAGATATTGGACTAGACGAAAGCACAATTTGCGCAGCTCTTTTGCATGATGTTGTAGAAGACACAGAAGCAACAGAAAATGATATAAAAAGGGAATTTGGAGAAGAAATATCAGACATGGTAGCAGGTGTTACAAAATTAGGTAACATTGCATTTGCAACAGTTGAAGAACAACAAGTAGAAGACTATAGAAAAATGTTTCTTGCAATGGGAAAAGACATCAGAGTTATCATAATAAAACTAGCAGATAGACTACATAATATGAGAACTTTAAAACACCTAAAAAGAGACAGGCAAATAGCAAATGCAAAAGAAACAATGGAACTATATGCACCACTTGCTAACAGATTAGGATTATACTCAGTAAAATGGGAATTAGAAGACTTAGCATTTAAATATTTATACCCTGAAGAATATCATGAACTAGTAGAGGGAATAAACAAAAAAAGAGAAGAAAGACTAAAATTTATTGAAAAAATAATGCAAGACATAAGGGTAGAATTGAAGAAACAAAAAATAGATGCAGAAGTTACAGGAAGAGCAAAACATTTATACAGCATTTATCGTAAAATGAAAAGAGACAACAAAACACTAGACCAAATATATGACCTATTTGCGCTTAGAATTTTAGTAACATCAGTAAAAGACTGTTATGCAGCACTAGGAGTAGTGCATGATTTATATAGCCCAATGCCAGGAAGATTTAAAGACTACATAGCAGTACCAAAACCAAATATGTACCAATCAATACACACAACATTATTAGGAGAAAAAGGAACACCATTTGAAGTACAAATACGTACATGGGAAATGCACAAAATTGCAGAATATGGTATAGCAGCACACTGGGCATATAAAGAAGCAAGTTACTTTGGAAAAAAACAATCAGTAAAAGTAGAAGAAGACAAACTTGCATGGCTACGTGAAACACTAGAATGGCAAAAAGATATGCAAGACCCACAAGAATTTTTGGAAACGTTAAAAACAGAACTATTTGAAGACGAAGTATATGTATTTACTCCAAAAGGGGCAATAAAAGTACTTCCAAGTGGTTCAACGCCAATAGACTTTGCATATAACATACATGCAGAAATAGGACATCACATGACAGGTTGCAAAATAAACAGTAAAATGATGCCAATCCTAACACCACTAAAAACAGGTGATATAGTAGAAATAATAACATCAGATAATTCAAAAGGACCAAGTAGAGACTGGCTAAAATTTGTAAAAAGCTCATCTGCAAAGAATAAAATAAAAAGCTGGTTCAAAAAAGAACAAAAAGCAGAAAATATAGAAAAAGGAAAAGACTTAATAGAAAAAGAACTAAAAAGAATTGGATTTACACACAGTGACTTATTTAAACCAGAATATTTAGAACCAATGCTAAATAAATACAAATATAAAGATTTAGACGAAATGTATGCGGCAATTGGATTTGGAGCAAACTCATCAGTAAAAGTAATAGCAAGAATCCTACAAGAATACAGAAAAGAACATCAAGAAGAAAATATAGAAGAAAAAATACAGGAATTAGCAATAGCAAAAGCTAAAAAGCCAAAAGCATCAAATGCAGGAATAATAGTAAAAGGAATAGACAACTGTTTAGTCAAACTTTCAAAATGCTGTAACCCATTGCCAGGAGACGAAATAGTAGGATATATCACAAAAGGAAGAGGCGTATCAGTACACAGAAAAGACTGCACAAACATTGGTGACTTACTATCAGAAGAAAACAGAATGATAGATGTAGAATGGGATAAAGAAGAAAAAGTAGCATACCATGCAGACATAGAAGTACGTTCAAATGATAGAACAGGACTATTGCTTGACATACTAAAAGAAATAGGCACAACAAAAGCAAAAATAGAAGGTGTAAACACAAAAGTAACTAAAGAGAAAATTGCAATAATCGACATAACACTAGAAATAGAAAACTTAGCAGAACTAAGTAAAGCAATAAAAGCAATAAGAAAAGTAAACAGCGTATATGAAGTAAACAGGAAAAAATAATGCCCAATGTCCAATGGGGACGTTTCCTAGTGGACATTTTTGTCCACTGGGGACACATCTATAAAAGTGCAGAACAAAAAGAGAAGGGGAAAACAAATGATACTAAAAGAATTGAAAATAAATACTTGGGTGGGAGACCCAACAAATTGCTATATAATATTTGAGGAAAAATCAAAAGAGATTATGATAATAGACCCAGCAGGAGACGTAGAAAAATTAGAAGAAATGATTAACATCTTAGACGGAAAATTAAAATATATCTATTTAACACATTGTCATGGAGACCATATATTTGGAGTAACAGAATTAAAAAATAAATGTGGTGGAAAAATACTAATACATCGTGATGATGCAGAAGGACTAAACGATGCTAGTATAAACTTAACACCATATATAAGAGACGAAAAGATAGAGCTAGAAGCGGATTCTAGAATTGATGGAGGAGACCTTATACACTTAGGAGACTTGGAATTCAAAGTAATTCACACACCAGGGCATACAAAAGGTGGCACATCATTATATTGTGAAAGCGAGAAATGTTTATTCTCAGGAGATACTCTATTTAGAGGAACTTGGGGAAGAACAGATTTACCAACATCAAGCAGAGAAGATATTATGAATTCAATTACAAACAAACTTATGAAATTACCAGATGAAACAATAGTGTACCCAGGACATGGTGTAAGCACAAGAATAAAAGACGAAAAACCAATTTACTTAGAATTAAAACCAAAATTAATATGATGTTTTTAGGGACGGAGCAAAAAAACATCAATTTTTGAAGAAGGAGTGTCCCTGCTGGCAAAAAATTGCCAAAAAGGTTCGTCCCTAATGGCAGGAAAGAAAGGAATGAAAAATATGGCAAAAACAGAACCAAGAACATTATCTGGATTTATGGAATTGTTACCAAATGAACAGATATTGTTTAATCAAATGAGAGAAAAAATAGAAAATACATATAAAAAGTTTGGATTTTTACCACTAGATACACCAGTTGTAGAGTTATCAGAGGTTTTGCTTGCGAAAGCAGGTGGCGAAACAGAGAAACAAATTTATAGGTTTAATAAAGGAGATACTGATTTATCTTTAAGATTTGACCTAACTGTACCACTTTCAAAATATGTTGCAAAAAACTATGGAAATTTAAGTTTTCCATTTAGAAGATATCAAATAGGTAAGGTGTACAGGGGAGAAAGAACACAAAAGGGAAGATTTCGTGAGTTTTATCAATGTGATATTGATATTATTGGAGATGGAGAGTTAGATTTAATAAATGATGCAGAGCTTCCAAGTGTAATTTATTCTATTTTTACAGATTTAGGATTTAACGATTTTACAATCAGGGTTAATAATAGAAAGATTTTGAATGGATTGTTTGAAGGTATTGGGCAAAAAGATGCTTCTGTTGAGATTTTAAGAATAATAGATAAAATTGATAAAATAGGAAAAGAAGCGGTAATTGTAGAATTACAAAAAATAGGAATTTCAGAAGATGCAATTACAAAAATAGTTGATTTTATAGAAATAGAAGGAACATCTGAAGAAAAAATAGAAAAATTAAAATCTTTAGATATAGAAAATGAAACATTTAAAACTGGAATAGATGAATTGGAATATGTAATTAAAAACATGAATTTATTTGGAATTCCAGAAAAGAATTACAATGTAGATTTAACAATAGCAAGAGGATTAGACTATTACACAGGTACAGTATATGAAACATTCTTAAATGATTACAGAGAATTAGGAAGTGTTTGTTCAGGTGGAAGATATGAGAATTTAGCAGAATATTACACAGACAAGAAACTTCCTGGTGTTGGAATATCAATAGGTTTAACACGTTTATTCTACAAATTGAATGAATTACAACTTATAAAAGCGACTAAAAAGTCAATTGCACAAGTTCTAGTAATACCAATGGTAGAAGATTTAACGGTTCCAATTAAAGTTGCAACTGCTTTGAGAAATAATGGAATTAATACTGAAATTTATTTGAATAATAAAAAGTTAAAGGCTAAGTTTAAGTATGCTGATAAATTAGAAATTCCTTATGTTATTATTTTGGGTGAAGATGAGATTGCAAATAATAAGGTTAAGCTAAAAGATATGGCTTCAGGGGAAGAAAAGGAATATAGTTTGGAAGAAATTGACGAAATAAAATTTAATTAAAATACAATCTTAAAACTGTTGCAAAAGCAACAGTTTTATTATATAATACCTTCAGAATTGAAAAAGGGTTGATAAAAATGAATTTGAATTTCGACATGGACAGTTTCATAAATGACTTTGAACACAACTGCCATAGAGTACAAAAGAAAACCTTTTCAAAAAACGAAGTAATAACAACATACATACAAAAAAGAAACCAATTCTGCATACTAATAAGTGGAAATGCGGACTTAGTCCGTTATGACTTAAATGGAAATAGAACCATAGTAGAGCATCTATCTAAAAACGATATTTTCGGAGAAGTATTTTATACTGTAACAACGAACAATGAGTTATTAGTAGAAGCACGTGAAAAATGTGAAGTTTTAATATATATATATGATAGTATACATACTAAATGCAGGAGTAATTGTAAATTTCACAATTTCTTAACTGAAAATTTGCCAGAATTAATTTTAAACAAAGTTATAGATTTGAATATGCGTGTGGAGCTATTAACAAAGAGAACCATTCGCGAGAAGCTACTTGGATATTTTACGCTTCTTTCTACAAGGACGTTGAATAAGACTTTTACGTTGCCTTTTTCTTTAACTGATTTGGCTGATTATTTGAGTGTTGATAGAAGTGCTATGATGCGTGAAATGAAGCTTCTTAAAGAGGATGGCTGTATTGAAAAAAATAAAAACAAAATTACCCTAAAGATATATTAAAAAATGTAACAAAAATGTAATAAAACATCAAAACATACAAACAAGCAAACTTATAAAAAAGTAAGTTTGCTTTGTTGCTTTTGCAACAGAAAGAAAGCCAAGTTAATATATAATAAACAAAGAAAAAACTTAAAGGGGGATATAGAAAATGAAAGTCATAAAAAGAAACGGACAAGTAGTAGACTTTGACAGAGAAAAAATCAAAATAGCAATCGAAAAAGCAAACCAAGAAGTAAGACCAAAAGAAAGAGCCACAAAAGAAGAAATAAAAGAAATAATAAATTATATTGAAGAAATGGGCAAAAAAAGAATACTAGTAGAAGACATACAAGACATAATAGAACAAAAACTAATGGAAATACAAAGATATGAACTATCAAAAAGATACATAGTATACAGATACACAAGAGCATTAGTAAGAAAGCAAAACACAACAGACGAATCTATATTAGGCCTTTTAAGAAACGAAAACAAAGAATTAGCAGAAGAAAACTCAAACAAAAACACAATGTTAGCATCAACCCAAAGGGATTACATAGCAGGGGAAGTTTCAAGAGATTTAACAAAAAGAATGCTATTACCAGAAAAAATATCAAAAGCACATGAAGACGGAATTTTACATTTCCACGATGCAGATTATTTTATACAACCAATATTTAATTGTTGTTTAGTAAATATAGGTGATATGCTAGATAATGGAACAGTAATGTATGGAAAAATGATAGAAAGTCCAAAAAGCTTTCAAGTTGCATGTACAGTCACAACACAAATAATTGCAACAGTAGCAAGTAACCAATATGGTGGACAATCAATAGATATGATACATTTAGGAAAATACTTAAGAGTAAGCTATGATAAATATAAAAAAGAACTTGAAGAAAAACATGGAAAGCAACTATCAAAAGAAGTTATAGAAGAATTAGTGCAAGAAAGAGTAAAAGCAGAACTAAAAGCAGGAATACAAACAATGCAATACCAAATAAACACACTAATGACAACAAATGGTCAATCTCCATTTGTAACACTATTTTTACACTTAGAAAAAGATGATCCATATATCAAAGAAAATGCAATGATAATAGAAGAAATTTTGAACCAAAGATATGAAGGTGTAAAAAATGAGGTAGGAGTATATGTAACACCAGCATTTCCAAAGCTTGTATATGTATTAGACGAATTCAATAACCTAAAAGGCGGAGAATATGACTACCTAACAAAACTTGCAGTAAAATGTTCAGCAAAAAGAATGTACCCAGATTACATATCAGCTAAAAAAATGCGTGAAAACTACGAAGGAAACGTATTTAGTCCAATGGGATGCAGAAGTTTTCTATCACCTTGGAAAGACGAAAATGGAAACTACAAATTTGAAGGAAGATTTAATCAAGGAGTAGTAAGCATCAATTTACCACAAATAGGGATTATAGCAGACGGAGATGAAGAAAAATTCTGGAAATTATTAGATGAAAGACTAGAACTTTGTAAAGAAGCTCTAATGTGTAGACATTATGCATTACTTGGAACACGTTCAGACATAAGCCCAATTCATTGGCAATATGGTGCATTAGCAAGATTGAAAAAGGGTGAAAAAATAGACAAATTATTATATGGCGGATATTCTACAATGTCACTTGGATATATAGGAATATATGAACTTACAAAACTAGTAAAAGGTGTATCTCACACAACAGAAGAAGGACGCGAATTTGCACTTAAGGTAATGAACTACCTAAAAGACACAACTTTAAGGTGGAAGAAGGAAACAAATATAGGATTTGCATTATATGGAACTCCAGCAGAAAGTTTATGTTACAGATTTGCAAGAATTGATAAAGAAAAATTTGGAACAATAAAAGATATAACAGATAAAGGATATTACACAAACTCATATCACGTAGATGTAAGAGAAGAAATAGACGCATTTGCAAAATTGAATTTTGAAAGCGAATTCCAAAAAATATCAACAGGTGGTTCTATTTCATATATTGAAATACCAAATATGAATAAAAACATAAAAGCTCTAGAAACAGTAGTGCAATTCATTTACGACAACATTCAATATGCAGAATTTAATACAAAATCTGATTATTGCCATGAATGTGGTTTTGATGGAGAAATAATAATTAACAAAGATAATGAATGGGAATGCCCAAATTGCGGAAATAAAGACCATAACAAAATGACAGTAGTAAGAAGGACTTGCGGCTATTTAGGAGAAAATTTTTGGAATGTTGGAAAAACTAAAGAGATAAAACAAAGAGTAATGCATCTGTAAACAAAAAAATCTGACATATTTCGACATATTTGTTGACAGAATTATATATACAGTATATAATGTGAACATAATAGATAGGAGGTAAATATAATGAATATTATATTACCAAAAGAATTTACACGGTATGATGAAAAAGGCCAGAAAAAGGTAGTTTTTATCGAAGACGAAGTCTTGTATATGAGAAATGATGTAAGTTTCAAAACACTTATGCGAGACTTAACTTATGCAATATATGGTAAAAAAATTTGTCAATGTTGCGGAAATGAATTTCCAGCAAATAAATTGTCAATTGACCATATTATTCCACAAGATTATGGAGGACCAGACATTACAAACAACCTCATTCCATATTGTAAAGAATGTAATGAGCGTAAGGCAAACTTGATGCCTGAACAGCATTTAGAATATTTGGAAATTGAAGAAAAGAAAGAACGTTCTCAATTTGTAAAAGAGTGCATTGCTAAAAATGAAACTTTACGGTATGACACAAAATTTTCTCACTTGAATAGTGAAGAAGATGGTATGTGGGTTAGAAAAATGCGGACAGACAAAATTAGAGGTGGAAAAGAAAGATTAGAGTATAGGTCTGAGCAAAAAGAGAGTAAAACAAGCCATAAGCAAACCAAGTATAGAAAGGTAGCAAAATTCTATTTGAAATATAAGAACTTTCAAAAGCCAATTATTGTAGATAGAAATAAGCACCTGCTTGGAGGATTTGTATCATTTACCTTTGCCAAGAACAGTAAAATCAGCGAAGTGCCGGTAATTCAGCTGCAGAATGTGGTTGTGTTCTATTGAAATCAAAAAAACACCAGAAAGATTTTTCTTTCTGGTATTTTTTTATTCTTGTTTTAAAAACCTTTCTAACAATTTCTCTCTACAAAGATTTTCAAAAGTATCATCTAATGGTTCTAAAACAATATCTTCGTTATATTTTCTATCTAAACAATATTTTATAATATAATCAGCAAGTTCAGGATTTTTAGAAAGGAGTGGGCCATGTAAATAAGTTGCAATAACGTTATTTATAAAGAAACCTTCTTTGTTATCTCCAAACTTATTACCATTACCAGCAAGTACATTTCCAAAAGAAGTAGTAACATCAAAAGTTTGTCCACCATGATTTTCAAACCCAATAATTTTAGTTTCTTTATCATTCAAATTAGCATTAATAACAACATTACCAATACATCTTTTTTTCCTATCATTTATAGCCTCTGTGTAATAATCAAAAATTTCTAAACCAGGAATAATATTTCCTTCAACACCTTTATAATATTTTCCAAACAACTGATAAGCCCCGCAAATTAATAAAAAGAATACTCCATTATCAACAGCTTCCTTAATGCTTTCTTTGTACTTAAGTAAATCTTCAGATAAAATACCTTGTTCTTGGTCAGCGCCACCACCTGCAAAAACTAAATCAAAATCTGAAAAATTAGGTGGTGTATCTCCAATAGAATAAGGAACTATTGTTGCTTCTATTCCACGTTTTTCTAAACGATATTTTAATACTTGTATATTTCCGAAGTCTCCATACAGTTCTAATATATCAGGATATAGATATAATATTTTTAAATGTCTCATTGGGGACGTTTCCTTTTGGACATTTTGTCCACTTTGGGACACATCATCTTTTTTCTCGACTTGTATAGGTCCTAAATTAAGAATTTCTTTTCTAGTAGGTTGAAGTGCTGTATAATTCGCTATTACATATTTTTTAACATCTGTTTTATAGAAGCTTCTCACAGCCTCTTTTAAATCTAAATAAGGTTCGATTTTACTCGAATCAAAGCCAGAAGTTTTAATTCTGATTGCTATGTCATAGGCCCTTGTTCCAGCAGTTACAATTCTTGAAACATTGTTTAAATTATCAAAATTAATATCCCAAATCCATGAAACATCATGGCCATCTGCTAAATTATCATTTAGAACAAATAGCAATTCTTTCTTGTCATCATCTTCGTTTAAAATGCGAAGGCTAACATTACAGCCAGTTGGATTTTTTGCCAAATTTATTATTGTAGGAACACCGTTTATTTCTAGTTCTTCTAATCTACCATTATTTAGAACAAATGTTGATAAAGCTTTTTGTATTGCTTCTGTTTCAATATCATATAAACTCACACAAGATATAACAGCAATAAAGTTATAGATATTGTAAATGCTGTTAAACCTAATTTTGTAAGTGATGTCATTAACATCGAAAGTTCTATTTTTTAAATCTACATTTGTGGCTAATTTATAAATTTTGTTATCTCCGTAATTGCAGTTAGGGCATTTGAATTTACCAATGTGAGAATATTGATAATACTCATATTCTATACGAGTATTACAGAATGGGCAGAATTTACCCTCTCCAGCTTCTTTCAGTTCTTTTGTCGCATATTCGTATTTTTCTACACTAAAATAGTAGACATTGTGGTTATTTGGATTAGCTTGTCCGAAGTCTTGCAACATTTGGATCGTCGTTGTTTAATACAAGGTTACCTGTATAAGTTTTCAAAAATTCATTAATTTTTAATATTAAAGATTCAACTTCTCCATTTCTATCTAATTGGTCACGGAAAAAGTCCAATACAACCAAAGTATCAAGTCTAAAATCTTTAAATACAACAGGCACATAACCTTCGTCAACTTCAAAAACTAAATAGTCAGCTTTTATTTTTCCTGTTAAAGTGCAATTTTTTAATAAAGTTGAAAGTATGCCAGTTTCCATATTATTTCCTTCTGTATTACTGATTACTTTCTTCCCAGCTGTTTTAAGAACATAACCAATTGCGTTGTTTGTCATTGTTTTTCCATTTGTTGCAGTTACAGCAATTACTGGGCAGTTTACTTTGAAATATTTAAAGATGTTTTCGTCCCAGTCAAATGCTATTTTTCCTAATAAGTTTCCACCTTTTTTTCTGCATATTTTTAAGATAATGTTTAGTATTTTCATGATTAATATAATAAAAAAATCTTTCATATTTTTCTCCATTTTTTTGTTTTTATTTTGTGCTAATTATATCAAATGATACTTAGAATAACAATAAATTTGCAAAACTTTTTTGAATGCTAATTGACGAAGCTGTATGAAATATAGTAAAATAGCACAGAGGAGAAAATATATGGAAACAAGCATACCAAAATTTTTAGAAGAGAAACTAGAAAGTCAATATGGAAAAGAATTGACAGAAACAATATTAGAAGGATACAAAAAAACAAGAAGAGTAACATTACGAGTAAATACAATAAAAAGTAATACTGAAAAGATAGAAAAAGAACTAAAAAATCAGCAAATAGAATATGAAAAAGTAAAATGGAGCAAAGATGCCTTCATAATAAAAAATAAAAGAGAAAAAGAAATAGAAGAATTAGAAATATACAAAAATGGAGAAATTTATTTACAAAGTTTATCTTCTATGTTACCACCAATTGTGCTTGAACCAAAAGAAAAAACAGACATATTAGATATGGCAGCAGCGCCAGGTGGAAAAACAACGCAAATAGCAGCATTAGTAAATAATAATGCTAGTATAACAGCATGTGAGTTAAACAATATAAGAGCACAAAGACTAAAATATAATATAGAAAAACAAGGAGCAACTTGTGTATATGTAATGCAAACAGATGCAAGAAGAATAGACGATTTTTTCTCTTTTGACCAAATTCTACTAGATGCACCGTGTAGTGGAAGTGGGACTTTAAATGTAAATACTCCAAACTTAAACCAAACTTTTACAGAAAAATTGGTTCAAAAATCTGTAAAGTCTCAAAAGGAATTATTAAAAAAAGCACTTAAGATTTTAAAACCAGGGAAGGAAATGGTATATTCAACTTGTTCCATTTTACAAGAAGAAAATGATAATATAATAAAAACATTAAATAATAAAGAATACGAAATAGTACCAATTGAATTTGAAGGAAGTGAACAACTACCATTACTTCCTACAAAGATAAAAGGAACATTATGTGTTATGCCAAACGAATTATATGAAGGATTTTTCGTTGCAAAGATAAGAAAAAACGCTTAACATAAACAAAAGTAAGAAAAAAGTCGGAATTTGCGATGAAAAGTTAGTAAAAATAAGCACTTTTTCTTGAATTTTACATAAAAGTATGATAAAATATAATACATAGCTAGTAAAACTAGTTTGTATAATTCCCCTCCATTGCAAAATGGAAATATCGCAGCTAAAGTAAGATAAGGAGGCAGAAAATGAAACAACTTACTTTGAAAAATTCTGGAATGGTTAACACTAAAAGAATGTACGTAGTCGTTTTAAATGGCGAACCAACAGTTATCTACTATAATAAAGATAAATGTTTTGATTTGTTTAAAAGTTCTGAAGTAAGAGATACTGATGAAATCAAAAACAAAGAACCATTTAGAAATTATCTTGTTCATACAGCGTATGAAACGAACACGGGAAGTGTTAAGCTGAAATTTGATTTTGACTTATATAAAGAAAAAATCAACAGAGCAGCTTATTAACAAAGTAAGTAAAAAAGGTACACCTAATTGGTGTATCTTTTTTTGGGAAAAAACAAATGTTAGCCTTGACAAACAAAAACAAAAATAGTATAATGTTAACCGTGATTAACAATCGCCAAACAATATAAAAATAGAGAGGTTCAAATGATATCAAAAGCGTTAGAAGAATACATAAAAAATATGTATATATTAGAAAAACAAAATGGTAACATAAGAGTAACAGACATAGCAAACAAAATGAATTGCACAAAACCTAGTGTAAACAAAGCAATAAACAACTTAAAAGACAATGGAATGGTAAATTATGAATCTTATGGAACAATTGAACTAACAAAAGAAGGAGAAAATTTAGCAAAGAAAATATTAGAAGCTTATGACATAGTATATCTATTTTTAAAAGAAGTATTAGGACTAGAAAAAGACGAAGCAGAACAAGAAGCAGAAAAAATTAAAACAGTAATATCAGACACTACAATAAATAAACTTGCCAAATACGTCCATAAAGAATTGGAGTTAAACGACTTGAACTGTGACTATGACATAAACAAAGAAAAATGCAGAAGTTGTGCAAGAAGAAAAGGAGTAATAAAATGTTAGAGATAAAAGATTTATATGTAAATGCAGGAGAAAAAGAAATTCTAAAAGGTATTAATTTAAAGATAAATAAAGGTGAAATACACGTAATAATGGGGCCAAACGGTTCAGGAAAAACAACTACGGCAAATGCTATTTTAAATAATCCTGAATATCAAAAAAAGCAAGGTTCTATTGTATTTGACGGAACAGATATTACAGATTTGAAAACAGATGAAATTGCAAGGAATGGAGTGTTTATGTCATTCCAATTACCTGAAGAAATTCCTGGAGTTACAGTTGCGAATTTTTTGAAATATGCTAAAAACAAAATTACGGGAAAGCCAGTAAAAGTCTTTCAATTTAAAGATGAATTGAAAAAGTATGCAAAAGAGTTAAAGATTAAGGAAGAGACATTAGAAAGAAGTTTAAATGTAGGATTTTCAGGTGGAGAGAAAAAGAAAAATGAAATTCTACAAATGCTTGTATTAAATCCAAAACTTGCTATATTGGATGAAACAGATTCTGGACTAGATGTTGATGCTATTAAGACTGTTTCTAAAGGAATAGAGATGTTCAAAAATGAAGAAAATGCAGTTTTAATTATTACTCATAATACTAAAATTTTACATAGCCTAAAAGTCGATTATGTACATATTTTAGTTGACGGAAAAATTGTAAAAACAGGAACGCAAGAATTAGCAAGTGAAATTGAAGAAAATGGATATGAAAAATACAGGAAAGGATAAGTTAAAATGTCTAAAACTCAAATTGAAGATATAAACAGAAATATATATGATATAAAAAATAAAGATGACTATGACTACAAAATAGAAAAAGGGCTAACAAAACAGATAATAGAAGAGCTTTCTAAACAAAAACAAGACCCAGACTGGATGAGAGAGTTTAGATTAAAAGCGCTAGATGTTTATAACAAGCTACAATTACCAACTTGGGGACCTGATTTATCAGAATTAGATATGGGTGAAATTGCAACATATGTTAGACCTAAAACAAAAATGAGTAATACATGGGATGATGTTCCAGATGATATAAAAGAAACTTTTGACAAGCTTGGAATTCCAGAAGCTGAAAAGACTTCACTTGCAGGAGTTGGGGCTCAATATGATTCAGAAGTTGTTTATCACAGTATGAAAGAAGACTTGATAAAACAAGGTGTAATTTATACAGATATGGAAACAGCAGTGCGTGAATATCCGAAACTAGTAAAAGAACACTTTATGAAATGTGTACCAGTGCATGACCACAAATTTGTGGCATTACATGGGGCCGTTTGGTCAGGTGGTTCATTTGTATATGTTCCAAAAGGTGTAAAGGTAGATATACCATTACAATCGTACTTCAGATTGAATTCACCGGAATCAGGACAATTTGAACATACACTAATTATTGTAGATGAAGGAGCAAGTTTACATTTTATAGAAGGATGTAGTGCACCAAAATATAACAAAGTCAATTTACATGCAGGTTGTGTTGAACTATATGTAAAAGACAATGCATATTTAAGATATTCTACAATAGAAAACTGGTCAAAAAATATGCTTAACTTAAATACTAAAAAAGCAATAGTAGGCAAAAATGCACAAGTGGACTGGGTTTCAGGTTCATTTGGTTCAAAAATATCTATGCTTTATCCAATGAGCATATTAAATGGAGAAGGTTCTAAGACAGAATTCACAGGAATTTCATTTGCAGGAAAAGGTCAAAATTTGGATAATGGTTTTAAAGTTGTACATAATGCTAAAAATACATCAAGTGTTGTAAATGCAAAATCAATTTCAAAAGACGGCGGAACTTGTACATACCGCTCTTTAGTAAGAATAGGCGAAAATGCAAAAAACTCAAAATCAGTAGTATCTTGTGAATCACTCATGTTAGACGATATATCAAAATCAGACACAATTCCAGTAAATGATATTAGAACAGATGAAGTTGAGTTCTCGCATGAAGCTAAGATTGGAAAAATTAGTGATAAAACAATCTTTTACTTAATGAGTAGAGGAATGTCAGAAGAAGATGCAAAAGCAATGATTGTAAGAGGATTTGCTTATCCAATATCAAAAGAATTACCAGTAGAGTATGCAGTAGAAATGAATAATCTAATTAACTTAGAATTGGAAGGAGCAATTGGATAAAATGGAAGAATTAAAATTAAATCAAACGCCAGTAAGGACTTCAAGAAATTATAATATAAACAACATAAAGCTAAAAGATATAACAATTCCAAAAGAAATTGGGAACTTTGAAAACTTAAAACTAAAAGGAAAAACATCATTAGTAAAAAAAGCTTCAAGTTTGGAGAATATGGAATTAAAATATGGTGTTGGGATAGTAAATGAGCCGAACGTAAAATTACAAATAAATATAATAGAAAATTTAAAAGAACCTTTAGAATTGGATTTTATGTTGAATGAACAAAATAGAAATTTAGTAGAAAATATTGTAATTAATGCAAGTGAAGAAGCTCAAGCAACTGTCGTACTAAAATATGAGACAGACAAAGATTTACAAGGATTTCATAATGGAATAGTAAAAGTAAATGCTAATAAAAATGCAAAAATAGATGTAATACTAATCAACTTAGTGAATGGACAAACAGATAATTTTCTAAGTATAGAGAATGTATTAGAAGAGCAAAGCAACGTAAAATATACAGTGGTAGATTTTGGTGGAAAAAATAGTATAACAAATTATTATTCTAATATAAAAGGTAAAAAAGCTGATAGCACAATAAATACAATATATTTAGGCAAAGAAAACCAGTTGTTTGACATAAATTATGTGGGTGAATTATGGGGAGAACAAAGCAATTTAGATATTGATGTTCAAGGAGCCATAAAAGATAATGCAAGAAAACATTTTAAAGGTACAATAGATTTTAAACGAGGCTGTAAAAAAGCAACTGGAAATGAAAACGAATATTGTACAATTTTATCAGATACAGCAAAATCAATCGCACTTCCAATGCTACTTTGTGAAGAAGAAGACGTAGAGGGAAATCATTCAACAAGTGCTGGAAAAATAGGAGAAAAAGAACTATTTTATATTATGAGTAGGGGATTTGAATTGAAAGAAGCTTTAAAACTTATGCTAAGAGCTAAGTTTAATAAGGTTCTTGAAAACATTCATGTTGAAGAGCTAAAAGAACAAATTATAAGTGAGATGGAAGCAAGGTTAGACTAAATGCATTTTGGGGACAGAGGTAAAATGAATCAAAGAGAAAAATACAATGATGTATTTTAGGTCTGTCCCAAAATGCATCAAAAGGAGAAAAAAGATGGATATAAAAAAAGATTTTCCAATATTACAAAATAGCAATATAGCATACTTAGACAGTGGAGCAACAACACAAAAGCCAAAACAAGTAATAAAAGAAATAGAAGAATTTTATGAAAAAAGTAATGCAAATCCACACAGAGGAGCATATTCACTAAGTATTGAAGCAACGGAAAACTATGAAAACACAAGGACAAAAATTGCAAATTTTATAAATGCAAAACATAGAGAAGAAGTAATATTTACGAAAAATGCAACAGAAAGTCTAAACCTAATTGCATATTCATATGGGCTAAGTGAACTGAAACAAAATGATGAAATAGTAGTTTCAATAATGGAACATCATTCTAACATTGTACCTTGGCAAAAAGTTGCAAAAGCAACAGGTAGCAAGTTAAACTATATGTACATAAATGAAGATTTTGAAATTTCAGATGAAGAAACTGAAAGTAAAATAACAGACAAAACAAAAATAGTTGGAATAACACATGTTTCAAATGTTTTAGGAACAATAAATAATGTAAAAAAAATCATAGATTATGCTCATAAAAAAGGTGCAATTGTTATTGTTGATGCAGCCCAAAGTATTCCGCATATGAAAATAGATGTGCAAGAATTAAATTGTGATTTTTTAGTGTTTTCAGGACACAAAATGTTAGCGCCACTTGGAATTGGTGTATTATATGGGAAAAAGGAAATATTAAACAAAATGTCTCCGTTTTTAATGGGTGGAGATATGATTGAATATGTGTTTGAGCAAGAAACAACATATGCACCACTTCCAAATAAATTTGAAGCTGGAACTCAAAATGTTGAAGGTGTAATCGGTTTAGGTGCTGCAATAAATTATATTGAAGAAATTGGATATGAAAACATTCATAAAATGGAGAATGAAGTTTTAGAATATGCAAGAGAAAAACTATCAAAATTAGGATATATAGACTTGTATTTAACACCAAATAAAGAAAATCATTCAGGTGTAATATCTTTTAATATAAAAGGTGTTCATCCACATGATGTTGCAAGTATATTGGATTCTGAAAATGTATGTGTGCGTTCTGGTAACCATTGTGCTCAACCTCTTCTTAGATCTATGGGAATTGATTCTACTTGTAGGGCTAGTTTCTATTTCTATAATACTAAGGAAGATGTGGATAAGCTGGTTGCTGGACTTGAAAAAGCGTACAAGATGTTTGAAAAGTATATCACAAAATAAGCGAAAAAAAGTTCGAAAAGTTATTGATGGGGTGTTTATCTTGTGGTATAATTCGATTGGTTGGTAAGAAATTGGCTTTCTTCAAGCATAAGTGCATAGACTGGTAAGTTTATGTCATATATGCTTGCTAATCTATGCATTTATGCTTTTCATAGCTTAAATGTAAATTACGTAAGAAGGAGGCCGATAGCTATGAGATTAATAGGTGTTCTATTAATATTAGTAGTTTTCTTTATTGGAATAGGATTTTTAATACATATGTGTTCTAAGCATAGATATCAGTTAAAGTATTATTCCAAAAAAAGAAAAATAGAGATCTGTCCAATAGACAAATCTCAATAACCAATCAATTGGGTAAGAGTTCTACTCTTATCCTTTATATTATTATATTAACATAGATAAAATAAATTGTCAACTAAAAAGCGAAAGGAAGGAAAAATGGACGAGTTAAGCCAAATGTACAATGAATTAATAATGGAACATAGTATGAATTCATACAACAAGAAAAAGCTAGATAGCTGTGACTATTGTGAATTGGGACACAACCCAAATTGCGGAGATGAAATAGAAATAGAAGTAAAATTGAACGGAAATACAATAGAAGATATGGCATTTACAGGTCATGGATGTGCAATTTCGCAAGCTTCAACTTCAATTATGATAGACACATTAAGAGGAAAAACAGTAGAAGAAGCAAAAGAAATAATAAAGACATTTATTGAGATGATAAAAAGAGAAACAACAAGTGAAGAAGAATTACAGAAATTAGAAGATGCAATCGCTTTTAGGAATATTTCAAATATGCCTGCAAGAGTAAAGTGTGCTTTGCTTGCGTGGCATACAATTGAAGATATATTGAATAAAAAATAAAAAGGAAAAAATATGGAAAACAAAAAAGTATTATTAGGAATGAGTGGTGGAGTAGATAGTAGTGTATCAGCTCTACTATTAAAAGAAAAAGGATATGAAGTAATAGGAACAACACTAGAATTATTTACAGGAAGCAGTTGCTGTAACATAGAAACATACATAGACGCAAAAAATGTATGTAATCAAATAAGAGTACCACACTTTACATACAACTATAAAGAAGAATTTAAAAAACATGTTATAGACGACTTTATAGATTGCTATTCAAATTGCAAAACACCAAACCCTTGTATAGAATGCAACAAGTATATGAAATTTGGTGCAATGTGGGAAAAAGCAAAAGAATTAGGATGTAACTATATAGCAACAGGGCATTACGCTAGAACAATATATAGCGAAAAATATGGAAGATGGGCATTAGCAAAATCAGATGCTGGAAAAAAAGACCAAAGCTATGTATTGTGGAGCATACCAAAAGATTTAATAGAACACATACTATTTCCATTAGCGGATTTTGAAGAAAAAGAACAAATTAGAGAAATAGCAAGAAAGAATAATTTGAAAGTTGCAAATAAGCCGGATAGTGAAGACATTTGCTTTATACCAGATGGAAATTACAAAAAGTTTCTAGAGAATAATTCAAATTTAAAACCAAAAGAAGGTAACATAGTAAATTCAAAAGGTGAAGTTTTAGGAAAACACAAAGGCTTATATTACTATACAATAGGTCAAAGAAAGGGATTAGGAATTTCATATAAAGTACCTTTATTTGTGCTAGGATTTAATAGTTCTAAAAATGAAGTTATTGTTGGAGAAGAAAACGAATTATATAAAAAAGAGATAAGGGTTAATGATGTAAATTTATTGTTAGTAGATGAGATTAATGATTGGATTGATGTTGAAGTAAAAACTAGATATTCTGCCAAAAGTGCTAAAGCAAAAATCAGGCAAGAAGGAGCTCAAATCATTGTAATCTTTGAAGAACCACAAAGGGCTATAACTCCTGGGCAGTCTGCTGTTTTCTATGATGGTGATTTAGTTTTAGGTGGGGGTAAAATTTTGTAATATAATTGTAATAAAACTTGTTTCCTTAGAGACGTGCAAACAAAAACACGTCTCTAAATTTTTTTGCTTAAAAAGTTGCAATTGCAACAGTTAATAAAAAAAATAGAGATATAATGATAGCAGAAAAACGAAAGGGGAATAAATAAATGAAAATCATAAAAAGAGATGGAACAATAGTTGATTATAACAAAGAAAAAATCAAAGTAGCAATACAAAAAGCAAACAATGAAGTGCCAAGAAAAGAAAGAGCTACATTAGAAGATATAAAAGAAATAACAAACTATATTGAAGAATTGCAAAAGCCAAGAATATTAGTTGAAGACATACAAGACATAATAGAAGAAAAATTAATGGAAATGGGAAAATACCAACTATCAAAAAAATACATAACATACAGATATACAAGAGCATTAGTTAGAAAAGCAAACACAACAGACCAATCAATAAAAGAGCTAATAGAAGGCGAAAGTGAATACTGGAACAATGAAAATTCTAACAAAAATGCAAAAGTAGTAACAACACAAAGAGACTACTTAGCAGGAATAACAAGTACAGACATAACAAGAAGATTTTTATTACCAGAAAACATTGTAAAAGCACATGACGAAGGAATAATCCACTTCCACGACGCTGACTATTTCGCACAAAATGCACTACACAATTGTGATTTAATAAATCTAGAAGATATGTTACAAAATGGAACAAACATAAATGGTGTAATGATAGAAAAACCACACAAATTCCTAACAGCGATGACAATTGCAACCCAAATAATAACAGCAGTAACATCTAGTCAATATGGTGGTGCAACAGTAACAATGACACATTTAGCCCCATTCGTAAAAGACAGTTACAATGCATATTTGAAAAAATATGAAAATAGAAAATTAAGTAAAGAACAATGCGAAAAATTTGCAAAAGAAGACTTACTTAAAGAAATAAAAGACGGAGTTCAAACATTCCAATATCAAATAAACTCAATGACAACAACAAATGGACAATCTCCATTCCTAAGTGTATGTTTTTATTTGGGAGAAACTAAAGAATACAAAGAAGAATTAGCACTAATAATAAAAGAATTTTTAGAGCAAAGAATAGAAGGAATGAAAAACGAAAAAGGAGTATACATTACACCAGCATTCCCAAAACTACTATATGTATTAGAAGAAGACAATATACATGAAAACAGCAAATACTGGTATTTAACAGAACTTGCAGCTAAATGTACAGCAAAAAGAATGGTACCAGACTACATATCTGAAAAGAAAATGTTAGAACTTAAAAAAGACAAAAACGGAAATGGAAACTGCTATCCATGTATGGGATGTCGTTCATTCTTAACACCATATGTAGACCCAGAAACAAATCAACCAAAATACTATGGAAGATTTAACCAAGGTGTTGTAACAATAAACTTAGTAGACGTAGCATTATCATCAGGTGGAGATATAGAAAAATTCTGGAAAATATATGACGAAAGACTAGAACTATGTCACCAAGCACTTCAGCTAAGACATGAAAGATTAGCAAAAGCAACAAGTGATGTAGCACCAATATTATGGCAATATGGAGCATTAGCAAGATTACCAAAAGGAGCTAGTATACACGACTTATTACATGGCGGATATTCAACAATATCACTTGGATATGCAGGATTATATGAATGTGTAAAATATATGACAGGACATAGCCATACAGATAATGGCAAAGGAAAAGACTTAGGAATTGAAGTAATGAAGAGAATGAACGCTAAATGTAAAGAGTGGAAAGAAAAAGAAAACATGGATTACAGCGTTTATGGAACACCAATAGAATCAACAACATATAAATTTGCAAAATGCTTAAAAGATAGATTTGGAGAAATAGCAGGAATAACAGATAGAGACTATATAACAAACTCTTACCACGTACCTGTATTTGAAGAAATTGATGCATTTTCTAAATTAAAATTAGAAAGTGAATTCCAAGAATTAAGCCCAGGTGGAGCAATATCTTATGTAGAAACATCAAACTTACAAAACAATTTACCAGCTGTATTACAAGTAATAAAATTCATATATGATAATATTATGTATGCAGAATTAAATACAAAATCAGACTATTGCCAAGAATGCGGATATACTGGAGAAATTTTAATTGATGATGATTTAGAA
The DNA here is from genome assembly GCA_949443285.1 of uncultured Clostridia bacterium. GTDB lineage: Bacteria > Bacillota > Clostridia > TANB77 > CAG-508 > CAG-269. The sequence continues at coordinate 2,826 of CASSLW010000011.1, read as the reverse complement.
TGGTATTGTCCAAATTGCGGAAATAGAAATCATAATACATTGAATGTGGCTAGAAGAACTTGTGGTTATATTGGAAGCAATTTCTGGAACAAAGGTAGAACTCAAGAAATCAAGGAGAGAGTTATTCATTTAGATAATAAGGATGATGAAGAATGAGATATAACAAAATTAGAAAAATGGACATAGCAAATGGACCAGGAGTAAGAGTATCAATATTTATGCAAGGATGCACATTTAATTGTAAAAACTGTTTCAACAAAGATACTCACGACTTTAATGGCGGAAAAGAATTTAATGAAGAAACAATAGATAGAGTACTTGAACTATGCGACAATGAAGTAATAGAAGGGTTATCAATATTAGGCGGAGAACCAATGCATCCAAAAAATATAGAAGGAACAACAAAACTTGCAAAAAGATTTAAAGAAAAATTTCCAAACAAAAATATCTGGGTTTGGTCAGGATTTCAATTTGATAAAGAACTAAAAGACAAAGAAGCATTAAATTATGTAGATGTTTTAGTAGACGGTCAATATGTAGACGAATTAAGCAACCCTACTCTAAAATGGAAAGGTTCAGAAAACCAAAGAGTAATAGATGTACAAAACAGTATAAAAAGTGACAAAATATTGACATTATAAAAATTAAATAGTATAATAATTGTATTGTTATCAAGAGTGGACGAGAGAATCGGCTCAAAGACTCCACAGCAACCTATTGAAAAATAAGGTGCTAATACCGACAAAGCAAAGTATGCTTTGGCTGATAAAACAAAAAGAAAATTCAGCCTTTGCAGAAATTGCAAAGGCTTTTTGTTGATGTTTTTGGGGACGGAGCAAAAAAACATCAGCAAAAAAGTATAAATATAAAAACGATGTATTTTTGCTCCGTCCCCAAAAACATCAGAGGAGGAAGTATTAAAATGAGAAAATTATTTACGTCAGAAAGTGTAACAGAGGGGCATCCAGATAAGTTATGTGATTATATTTCAGATAGTATATTGGATGCGCATTTAGCAGAAGATGAGAATTCAAGGGTAGCATGTGAGACAGTAGCTGGAAAGGGAGAAATATATATAACAGGTGAAATAACTTCTAATGCAAAGGTTGATATTGAACAAGTTGCAAGAGAGACAATTAAGGAAGTTGGATATGATAATAGCGAAACTGATATGGATTATAGATCTTGTAAAATAATTGTTAATATGTCAAAACAGTCTAGTGATATAGCGTTAGGAGTGGATAAATCATTAGAGACAAAAGAAGGAGAGGATGTTACTTCAGAAGGTGCAGGGGACCAAGGTTTAATGTTTGGTTATGCTTGTGATGAAACAGAAGAGTTGATGCCACTTCCAATTATGTTAGCACATAAATTATCAAAAAGACTAACAGAAGTTAGAAAAGAAAATATTGTAGAGAATTTAAGACCTGATGGTAAAACTCAAGTGACAGTGGAATATGAAGGGAATAAACCTGTTAGAATTGATACAGTTGTTGTTTCTACTCAACATACTGCTGATGCAGATTTAGATAAACTAAAAACAGACATAAAAGAAAAGGTAATAAAATATATTATACCAAGTGACCTATTAGATGAAAAAACAAAGTATTACATAAATCCAACAGGAAGATTTGTAATAGGTGGTCCACTAGGTGATAGTGGTCTAACAGGAAGAAAAATAATTGTTGATACATATGGCGGATATGCAAGACACGGTGGTGGTGCATTTTCAGGAAAAGATGCAACAAAAGTTGATAGGTCAGCTTCATATATGGCAAGATGCATTGCTAAAAATATTGTAGCAAATAAACTAGCTAAAAAGTGTGAAATACAACTATCATATGCAATAGGTGTAGCAAAACCAGTATCAATATATGTAGAAACTTTTGGAACAGCAACAATTCCAGAAGAAGAGATAGCAAAAAAGATATATGAAAAATTTGATTTAACTCCAAGGGGAATAATAAATTATTTAGATTTACGCAAACCAATATATAAGAAGACTACAAATTATGGACATTTTGGAAAGAATGAACTACCTTGGGAAAAAATAATTGAGTTATAAATGGTACAAATTAAAAGTAATATGCTATAATATATGAAGAATAATATAAGGAGTAAGTATGAGAGAAATATATATAGTATTAACACATACAGGAACAGTGTTATCAAAAATAGTTAGAGCATATACGAAAAAGCCATTTTCTCATGTTTCTATTGCTTTAGATAAAGAATTGCAACAAATGTATAGTTTTGGAAGATTAAAACCTACAAACCCATTTTTTGCAGGATTTGTACATGAGTATATACATAAAGGAACATTCAAAAGATTTTATAATACTACAACTAAAATCTATGAACTTGAAGTAACAGAAGAACAATATGGAAAGATAGAAGAGATTATTAAGGAAATGGATAGGCAAAAAGAAAAGTATAAATTCAACATATTAGGCTTATTTGCAGTGGCATTTAATATAAAAATAAGAAGAGAAAATACACTTTATTGTGCAGAGTTTGTAAAATATCTATTTGATAAGTCTAACATAGACAATGATTTACCAGAGATTATTAAGCCAGTAGATTTTGAAAATGTAAAGGGAATAAAAGAAGTATATAAAGGGCTTTTGAGAAATTATAAAGTGCCTAGAAAAATACCAACAACGATATAAAGAAAACCGCAACTTTTAAACATATAATTTAAAAGCTGCGTTTTTTTTTGCGATAACAAAAAATAAAAATAAAAGTGCGGGCTACTTATTAACATAAATCACAAAAACATATAAAATATAAATGCAAAACAAAAGAAGGGAGTTTTATAAAAATGAA
>CASSLW010000010.1 GCA_949443285.1 uncultured Clostridia bacterium | reverse complement strand
AACAAAAGAAAGGGAGAAAGGGTATGAAAAACAAAGGAATAACGCTAATATCACTGGTAATAACAATAATAATTTTGTTAATCCTAGCGCGGAGTAACAATAGCAGCATTAACAGGAGACAATGGAACAATAGCAAAAGCCGGAGAAGCAAAATTCAAAACAGAATTATCAGCAGTGGCAGAAGAATATGAATTGTACTTAACAGAAAGGTTTTCAAAAGATAGAAGCTTTGAAGAAGGGGCTCTATATGCAGGGAAAAATGCGTTAATATATAATTCTGTGCAAGAAGAAGGGAACATATATACAGTCTTAAAAAATTCAAGTAAAAAATATGTAGATAATTTTGAAGTAATAAAAGGAGAGCTATTTTATTTTGCTCAAAATGAACAAGAAGGAAAATGGGCAAAAGAGATAGGAATAAAAGTAAGTCCATATATAGTAATAGACGGAGAATTAATGTCATCTAATACAAATTTAGATTTAATGGACGAAGCAACAGGAACAATAATAATACCGCAAGCAGTAACGAAAATTGGAGAAGGAGCATTTTCAAATTTAGAAGGATTACGAACAATAGTAATACCAGGAACGGTAAAAGAAATAGGGAGAAATGCTTTTAGAGCAAACAAAACACTCGAAAAGGTAATAATACAAGAAGGTGTAGAAATAATTGGAAGTGAAGCATTTAGACAATGTAGTAATTTAGAAACAATAGAATTACCTGAAAGTATTATAGAAATTCAAAATTCAGCTTTTTATATGTGTCAAAATCTTAGAGAAGTAGAGATACCAAGTAAAATAACAATAATCAATTACTGCACATTTGGAACTTGCCCAAAATTATCTAAAGTAACATTTAGAGGAGATAAAGTAACAGAGATAGTGAAAGAGGCATTTTATAATACTGGATTTAGTGAGTTCAGAATCACAAAAAATGTAAATAAAATTGACAATGCAGCATTTACAGCAAATACTCAACTAAGCAATATAACAATAGACAATGATAATTTTATTTATGAAGAGGGAATGTTAATGCCTAAAGATAAAAAAAGCATAACATTTATATCTACTAAATATTATCAAGGAAAAACAGAATTTAAAATACCAGAAGGAGTCACTGATTTCGGGGCATCAATCGTTAACTTGTCTACAATAAAGAAATTAATTATAACAAGTAAAGTAAGCAAGATTTCAAATCCTAGATATATAGCTAGGGGTATACAGGAAATAGAAGTGGTAAGTGGGAACACAGCATTTGAGGTATCTGACAAATGTCTATATACAACTCAAAATCCTAAAAAATTAATATATTGTTTTTCAAAAGATTCCGAAATAACATTAAATGTTGATGTGGATATAATAGGAAGTTTTTCATTTTGCGGAGCAACAAATGCTACAAAGATAACTTTAAATGATACAGCTAAAACTATAGAAAATCAAATATTCGAAGGTGATAAAGTAAAAGAGCTAACAATAAAATCTCAGGTTAATTATATAAGTCCTATGTTTTGCTTGTGTAATTATAATACAAAGGTAATAATAGAAAATAATCCAAATTATATGATAGAGAATGATGTGATATATACAAAAGATAAGAAAAAATTATTAACAGTAATATCTAAAATAAATGGAAAATTTATTTTAGATGATAAAGTAGAAAAAATTATAGATAATGCATTTTATAATCAATCGGAAATGACAGAAATAGATTTGAAAAACGTGAAAGAAATAGGAAATGCGATATTTTATGATTGTAAAAAATTGACTAAAATAGAAATCCCAAATACAGTAGAGCGTATTTCAAGTTCAGCGTTCAATAGTGCTGGCAGTTTGGGAGAGATTATAATAAATAAAACTGAAAATAGTATTTCAGGAGCTCCTTGGGGATGTCCATATGGCTTAAGAGCAGTAATTTGGAAGAAATAAATTGTGCTATTTGTGAACATTCCTGAATGTCGAAATTTGTCAAATTTTGCGATGAAAAGTTGAAAAAAATCGTGTGAAAATATTGAAAAAGTATATAAAATCTGATATAGTACAAAAGTGCTAGCACAGAATTTATATACTTTTATAAATTTATTTAAAATCGAGTAAATATATAAGGGCTTAGTTTTATAAGTTAAAATATATATTTAAAAATTTTAATTCAAGATTAATTCTTAAAAAATTCAAAAAAACAAGAAATCAAAAGAAAAATCAAGGTAAAAAGAGAAAAAACGCACCAAAAATAAAGCATATGCTATTTTACTGAAAAATAAAGGTTGACCAAAAAGTAAAAGAGAGGTAAAATAGAAAGGAGAAGAACAATAGAAGAATATAATACACAAAGATAAAAAACAAAGGAGAGAAAGAAATGATAATAGAAGTTATAAAAAAAGATAGAGAGCAACAATGGTTAAAAGGAAAGCAAGAAGGAAGACAAGAAGGTAAGAAGATTGGAGAGAAACAAGGAATAGCCAAAGCAATATCACAAATGGTAAGAGAAATGATAAATAATAACTTAAGTGATGAACAAATAATGAAAATAGCAAAAATCGATTCAAAAAAATTAGAAAAACTGAAAATGGTATAAATATAAAAATATAAACCAAGTTAAAGGAGATGGAGCCTGACTAACTTGGTTTTACTTTTTGTGTATAAAGCAATGAGATACTTGTTGACGTAATTCCTTTTTCGACGATAAAATAATTAAAACGAAAGAGAAGGAGAGATTAACATATGCAAAACCAAGAAAAAGGAATAACACTAATATCACTAGTAATAACAATAATAATTTTATTAATCCTAGCACGGAGTAACAATAGCAGCATTAACAGGAGACAATGGAACAATAGGAAAAGCAGGAGAAGCAAAATTTAAAACAGAATTATCAGCAGTGGCAGAAGAATATGAATTATACTTAGCAGAAAGATTTTCAAAAGATAGAAGCTTTGAAGAAGGGGCTCTATATGCAGGAAAAAATGCATTGATATATGACTCAGTACAAGAAGAAGGGAACATATATACAGTATTAAAAAATTCAAGTAAAAAATATGTAGATAATTTTGAAGTAATAAAAGGAGAATTATATTATTTTGCTCAAAATGGACAAGAGAAAAAATGGGCCCAAGATATAGGAATAAAAGTAAGCCCATACTTAATAGTAAATGGAGAATTAATGTCATCTAATACAAATTTAGACTTAATGGACGAAGCAACAGGAACAATAGTAATTCCACAAAATGTAACTAAAATTGGAGATGGAGCATTTAGAGATGTAACAGGGTTACGAAGTATAGTAATTCCAAGTACAGTAAAAGAAATAGGAGAGCATGCATTTTCGGGAAATCCAACTTTAGAAAATGTGGTAATAGAAGAAGGTGTTGAGAAAATAGGAGCATTTGCATTTGAAAGTTGTAGTGCCTTAAAATCAATAAAAATAGCAGATAGTGTATCAGTAATAGGTAGAACATGCTTTAGCAAATGTGCATCATTGGTAGAAATTAAATTCCCAAAAGCATTAAAGGCGATACCAAGTAGAATGCTGGAGAGTTGTAAAGCGTTAACAAAGTTAGAAATACCAGAAGGAATAGAGACAATAGATACCTATGCTTTTTCTGAGTGTACTAATTTAAAAACAATAACAATACCATCAACAATAACAAACATAGTAGGCAATGCATTTCAATATACAGGTAAATTAACTAATATAGAGATATCAAAAGAGAATAATACCTATACTTTTTCGAATAGTTCTTTAATGTCTAAGGATGGTAAGAAATTATATTATGTTATATCGAATACAGCAGAAATAAATATACCAGAAACAGTAGAGTGCATTGAAGTTGGTGCTTTATCTGGTTATTCGCAAAGGGCAATATTAAATATTCCAAAAGGCGTAAAGACTATTAGAACCACTTTTGAGAATAACAATATAACTCAAATAAATGTAGCAGAAGAAAATGAATATTATAAAAGTTTAGACGGAAATTTATACAATAAAGATATGACAGCATTGTACAGATATACTCGAGATGAAGAAATATTTAGAATGCCTGATACAGTGAAAGCTATAATGGAAAAAGCAATTGCTTATAAAAGTAATTTATCACAACTAATATTATCTAGTAATTTAGAAAGAATAGGCAATTTTGCAATATCTAGTAGTAGTATTACACAATTATATTTGGGAGAAAAGGTAAATTATTTATCGACATCGTCATTTGGAAGTGTTAATGTGACAATATCAGAAGATAATCCAAATCTTAAAACAGAAGATGGAACATTAATTTTAAGCAAAGACGGAAAAAGATTAGTGGCAGTAACTAAAAATTTAACAACATATGATATACCAAGCTCAGTTGAAATTATAGCTACAAATGCATTTTACGCTAAAACTAATTTTAAGGAAATAACTTTACCTAAAAATATAAGAAATATTGAAAATAGTGCATTTGATTTTTCAATAAATTTGCAAAAGGTGACAATTCAATCCAATATAGAAAATATTGCAACAAATGCGTTTTCTAGATGTAATAGTTTAAAAGAAATAATAATAGATAAAAAAGAAGGAGAAATATCAGGAGCACCTTGGGGATGTCCATATGGCTTAAGAGCAGTATTTTGGAAAAAATAAAATAAAAAATCAAAAAGATTGTTGATAAAAATATCATCAATCTTTTTTTGTACTGACCTACCAGTCTAATCACTTTTGGAAAAAAATGTGGTATAAATATAGCATACAAAAACAAAAACGATAGGTGGTAATTTATGAAAGCAAAAGAAAACAAAACTTTAAAAATTACAGACTTAAAAGACATGTTAGAAAAGACTAATAATTTATATGGAGAAAAAACAGCTTACAAAATAAGAAAAGAAAAAGGAAAATACTTAATATACACACATAAAGAAATAAGAGAAATGATAAATGCAATTCGGAACAGCATTAATAAATTTAGGGTTAAAAGGAAAGAGAATAGCTGTAATTGGAGAAAACAGATATGAATGGGAAATTGCGTATTTATCAATAGTATGTGGAACAGGAATAGTAGTACCATTAGACAAATCACTAACAGAAAATGAACTAAAACACTTAATAAAAAAATCAGAAGTAGAAGCAATATTTTGTTCTGAAAAATATATAGAAATATTAGAAAAAATAAAAAGCAGTGAAGTAGGCAAATTGAAACACTTAATTTCAATGGATTTAGAGAGAAATACAAATGGAGTATTTTCGCAAAAAGAATTAATAAAAGTAGGAAACAAATTAATTGAAAATGGAGATAGAAGTTTCATAGATGCAAAAATAAACCCAGAAGAAATGAGCATAATGCTATTTACATCAGGAACGACATCAGAGCCTAAAATAGTGGCATTATCACATAAAAATATATGTTCAAACTTAATGGATATAGGAAGTATACTAGATGTAAACTCAGACGATACATTATTATCAATACTGCCAATACATCATGTTTTCGAATGTACAGTAGGATTTCTATTTTCACTATACAAAGGAGCAACAACAGTATTTTGCGACGGAATAAGACATATTGTAGAAAATCTGAAAGAATATCAAGTTACAGTAATGGCTTGTGTACCAGCAATTTATGAAAGAATATTTAAGATCATAAGAAAACAGATAGAGCGTAGCGGAAAACTTGAAGAAATACTTGAAAAAGAAGAAAAATATAAAAATCTACCAATAGAAGAAAGAAAGCAATACTTTAAAGAAATACACGAAATGTTAGGTGGAAAAGTTAAACTATTCATAAGTGGAGCAGCTGCTTTAGAAAAAACAATTGAAGAAAAATACAGATTGTTGGGACTTAACTTAGTTCAAGGATATGGACTAACAGAAACATCACCAGTAGTAGGAATAGGAACAAAAGAGCATCATAAAATAGGGTCAATTGGAAAATCAGTACCAAGTGTGCAAGCAAAAGTAATTGATAAAAACAGCGAAGGCATAGGAGAACTTTTAGTAAAAGGACCTAGCATAATGCTTGGATATTTTGAAAATGAAAAAGCTACAAAAGAAGTTATGCAAGACGGATGGTTCAAAACAGGAGACCTAGCAAGAATAGACGAAGAAGGATATATATTTATTTGCGGAAGGAAAAAAAGCGTAATTGTATTAAAGAACGGAAAAAACATCTTTCCAGAAGAAATAGAAAACTTAGTAAACAGAATCGAAGGTGTAAATGAATCATTCATATTTGGAAAGCAAATGTCAGAAGACAAAAATGACATCAAAATAAACGCAAAAATTGTAATCGACAAAGAAAGAATAAAAGAAGCATACAAAGTAAAAACAGAAGAACAAATCAGAAAAGCAATATCAGAAAAAATCAAAGAAATAAACAAACTTATGCCCAAATATAAGGCCATAAGAGGAATTATTTTAACAGAAGAGCCATTGATAAAAACAACCACAAACAAAATAAAAAGGCAAGCAAATTTGGACATAATTAATAAACAACAGGGGCTCAAAACAAAAGAATTAGGAAGAAAAATTATTTACTATAAAGAAATAGACTCAACACAAAACGAAATATGGCGACAATATCAGCAAGGAGCACCAAGTGGCTTACTAATTATGGCTGACACACAAACCAAAGGACAAGGCACACACGGCAGAACTTGGCATACAGACGAACCAAACAACATAGCATTTTCATTTTTAATTAGGACCAATTGCGAAATTCAAAAAACAGAAAATCTAACAATCGAAATTGCAAACATAATTGTAGAAATTTTCAAGGAAAAATATGGAATCAACTTAAACATAAAAGAACCAAATGACATAGTTTTTAAAGGCAAGAAAATTGGCGGAATTTTAACACAAAGCAAAGTAATTGGAGAAAAAATAAAATGCTTGGTAATTGGAATAGGATTAAACACAATGCAAGAAAAATTTGCAGAAGAAATAAAAGATATAGCGACATCAATAAAAAAAGAATTTAAAATTGAAGTAAACAGAGACGAATTCATAGCAGAATTTTGTAATAAATTCGAAAAATTGCCATTGGGGACGGACCTTTTTGACAATAAATTGCCACTGGGGACAGACCTTCTTAGCAAAGCCAAAAGAAATTAAATGATGTTTTTTTGCTCCGTCCCTAAAAACATCAAAAGGAGAGAAAGTAATATGAAAATTGGATTTTTATTTCCGGGTCAAGGGACTCAAAAGATTGGAATGGGAAAAGATATTTACGAAAAATATGAAGAGGCAAGAAAAATATATAATCTAGAAAAAGAATTAACAGGTGTGGATATTGCAAAAATTTCTTTTGAGGGTGAAGAGGCTGTTTTGAATGAGACGAAATATACTCAAAGTGCAATTTTGACGATGAGCTTAGCTATATTAGAAGTTTTGAAAGCACATAATATAAAAGCTGAAATGTCTGCTGGACTTAGTTTAGGTGAGTATGCTGCATTGGTAAGTGGAGGAGCGCTATCAACAGAAGATGCAATTAGACTTGTTAAAAAACGTGGAGAATATATGCAAATTTTGGTGCCAGAAGGTAATTGGAAAATGGCAGCAATTTTTGGATTAAGTGAGGCGCAAGTGCTAGCAGTTTGCAGTCAAGTAAAAGATAAATTTGTGGTTCCTGCAAATTTTAATACAAAAGAGCAAATAGTAATTTCTGGTGAAGAAGAAGGAATATTGGAAGCGGAGAAAATAGCAAAGGAAATGGGAGCAAAAAAGGTAAGAATTTTAAATACAGCAGGACCATTTCATACTGAAAAATTACAAAAAAGTTCAGAAGCTTTGAAGGCTGAATTAGAAAAAGTGGATTTTAGACCATTTAATTCGAAAGTAATAAAAAATTTAGACGGAGAGCCATATTCAGCAAATGATGATATAAAAGAAGTTTTGGCAAATCATATTGTAAATCCAGTTAGATTTTCAAAAACGTTAGAAACTATGTTAAATAATGGAATAGATACTTTTGTTGAAATTGGACCAGGTAAGACTTTATCAGGATTTGTGAAAAAAGAAAAAGAAGATAGAGAAGTTAATATTTTAAATATATGTGATGTAAAGACATTGGAAGAAGCAATCAATTTTTTGAATGAGAAAGGAATGTAAGAAATGGGTAAAGTAGCTTTAATAACAGGCGCAACGCGTGGAATAGGAAAGCAGATTGCGATAAAACTTGCAAAAGAAGGTTATGATATTGCGATTAATTACAGAAGAGAAAATGAAGAGCTAGCAAATGCGAAGGCAGAAATTGAAAAAAATAATGTAAAATGCCTAACTGTGCAAGGGGACGTATCAAATTTTGAGGATACTAAGAGATTTGTAGATGAAGTAATAAACGAATTTGGAGCAATTGATGTTTTGGTAAATAATGCAGGTATAACAAAGGATATGCTTATTTTGAGAATGCAAAAGGAAGACTTTGAAAGTGTTATAAAGGTTAATTTGACAGGTACTTTTAATGTTACAAAAAATGTAGTTCCTTATATGATGAAAAAAAGATGTGGAAGAATAATAAATATTTCATCAGTTGTAGGAATATCAGGTAATGCAGGTCAAACAAACTATTCTGCATCTAAGGCTGGGATAATTGGATTTACAAAGAGTTTGGCAAAAGAAGTGGCTTCAAGAAATATTCTTGTAAATGCAGTTGCACCAGGGTTTATAGAAACTGATATGACATCGGTTTTGAAAGATGATGTTAAAGCAGAAATTGCTAAAAATATTCCATTAAAGAGAATGGGAACAGCAGAAGATGTAGCTAATGTTGTTAAGTTTTTGGCGTCTGAAGATAGTTCGTATATTACAGGTCAAGTTATCAATGTTGACGGCGGAATGTTGATGTAGGAGGAAAAAATGGAAAGAAGAGTTGTTATAACAGGGATAGGGGCTATTAGTCCAATAGGAAATACAGTTGAAGAAAACTGGGAAGCTATAAAGAACCAGAAGTGTGGAATTGACAAGATTTCACTATTTGATACAACAGGTTTTAAAACTAGTTTGGCAGGAGAAGTTAAGAATTACAATGCCTTAGAGCATTTTGAAGCAAAACAAGCTAAAAGGTTAGATAGATGCTCTCAGTTTGCAATTATTGGTGCAAGAGAGGCTTTAAAAGATAGTGGAATTTCAGCTGATAATACAGATATGGATAGGGTTGGAATTTTCGTCAGTTCAGGTATTGGTGGATTAATTACAATTGAAGAGCAATCCCAAGTATTGTATGAGAAAGGAAACAGAAGGGTTTCGCCAATGTTTATTCCAATGGCAATTTCGAATATGCCAGCAGGAAATATATCAATTGATTTAGGGCTAAAAGGAGAGTCAATCTCAATAGTTACAGCTTGTGCATCTTCAACACATGCAATAGGTGAAGCCTATAAAACCATTAAATGTGGAGGAGAAGATGCAATTATAGCAGGTGGTACAGAAGCGGCTATATGCGAACTTGGAATTGCAGGTTTTGAAAATATGAAGGCTCTTTCTAGTTCTGAAGATAAAACAAGGGCAAGTATTCCATTTGACAAAGAGAGAAGTGGATTTGTAATGGGCGAAGGTGCTGCAATGCTTGTTTTAGAAGAGTATGAACATGCAAAAAGAAGAAATGCAAAAATTTATGCAGAAGTAATTGGATTTGGTGCAACAACAGATGCTTATCACATAACATCTCCTGAGCCAGAAGGAAATGGCGGAGCAAAAGCTATGGAAAGAGCAATAAAAGATGCTAATATCAAACCAGAAGAAATTGATTACATAAATGCCCATGGTACATCAACACATTTAAATGATACAACAGAAACTATGGCAATTAAAAAAGCCTTTGGAGAAGCAAGTAAAAAAGTAAAAGTAAGTTCAACAAAAGGAAATACAGGGCACTTATTAGGAGCAGCAGGTGCAATAGAAGCAATTTTCTGTGTAAAGGCAATACAAGACCAAATAATTCCACCGACTATAAATTACAAGGAAAAAGATGAAGAATGTGACCTTGATATAACACCGAATGAAGTTGTGAAGGCAAAAGTAGAAACAGTAATGTCAAACTCACTAGGATTTGGCGGTCATAATGCAAGTGTAATAATAAGAAAGATTTAAAAAGTAAGAAAGGAGCATATGAGTATTTAAACTATTAAATAGCTCATACAACGAAGAAATGGAATATGAAAAAATTAAACAATTAATAGACGATATGGGAAATTCAAAATTATCATCTATAAGTATAGACTTTCCAGACGGGACAAAAATCAGTATGGCAAAAGAAGAAAAAATACTAGTTACAGCAAGTCAAGAAAATGTGGAAAAACAAACAATACCAAGCGAAACAAATAACAAAATAGCACAAGAAAATCAATCAACAGAAAAAGAAAACATCAAAATAGTGAAATCACCAATGGTAGGAACATTTTACTCAAAACCATCACCAACAACAGAAAGCTATGTAGAAGTTGGAAAAGAAGTAAAAGTGGGAGAAACACTTTGCATAATAGAAGCAATGAAATTGATGAACGAAATAGAAGCAGAATACACAGGAAAAATCTCAAAAATACTTGTAGAAGACGGAAAAGCAGTAGAATACGGAACACCGTTGTTTGAAATAGAAGTATAAGCTGTAAAAATGAAATTGAGCAAAATTATAGGTTTATAGGTAAAACCGTTATCAAAAACCTAAATATGTAAGAAGGATAATTTTATGTTAAAAAAAGAAGAAATAGAAAAAATAATTCCACAAAGAGACCCATTTTTGATGATAGACGAAGTGGAAGAATTTACACCAGGAGAAAGCGCTATTGCATACAAAAAAGTAAGAGAAGACGAGTGGTACTTCAAAGGGCACTTCCCAGGAAACCCAATAATGCCAGGAGTATTAATAGCAGAAAGTTTAGCACAAACAGGAGCAGTAGCAATCCTATCAATGGAAGAAAATAAAGGGAAAAATGCACTATTCGGAGGAATAGACAAAATGAAATTTAAGAAAATGGTAGTGCCAGGAGATACGCTAAAACTAGAAGTAAGTATAATAAAAAGAAAAGGACCAATCGGTGTAGGGCAAGCAATAGCAACAGTAGACGGAAAAATTGCAGCAAAAGGAGAGCTAACATTTGCACTAGTATAAAAGCCTGCCACTGGGGACGGACCTTTTTGGCAGGAATCTGCCAGAGAGGACCGTCCCCAATGGCAGAAATCTGCCAAAAAGGTCCGTCCCCAGTGGCAGGAAAAGGAGAGATGTTGAATGAATAAGATTTTGATTGCTAATCGTGGCGAGATTGCGGTGAGAATTATTAGAGCGTGTAAGGAAATGAATATTAAGACAGTTGCTGTTTATTCAGAGGCTGACAAAGATGCTTTGCATACGAAGCTTGCTGATGAGGCTGTTTGTATTGGCCCAGCGGTTTCTACAAAGAGTTATTTGAATATTAAGAATATTATTGAAGCGGCGTGTATTACTAAGGCTGATAGTATACATCCTGGTTTTGGATTTTTGTCAGAGAATTCGCAGTTTGCTAAGATTTGTGAAGAGAGTAATATTAAGTTTATAGGGCCGTCAGCTGATGTGATTGATTTGTTAGGTAATAAGTCAAATGCTAAGGAGATGATGAAGAGGGCTGGAGTGCCTGTTATTCCAGGTTCTGATGGTAGTGTTCAAAATGTTAATGATGCGTTAAAAATTGCAAATAAAATAGGATATCCTGTTATGCTAAAAGCTGCTGCTGGTGGCGGTGGAAAGGGTATTAGAATTGCAAATAATAATGAAGAGTTAGAGACGAATTTTAATATTGTAAAGCAAGAAGCGAAAATCTCTTTTAATGATGATGAGATTTATATAGAAAAGTTTGTTAAAAATCCTAGACATGTTGAGATACAAATACTTGCAGATGAGCATGGTAATGTAATTCATTTAGGTGAAAGGGATTGTTCAATCCAAAGAAATCATCAAAAAATGATAGAGGAGACGCCTTCAACTGCAGTGGATGATAAGCTTAGAAAGAAAATGGGCGAAGCCGCTGTTAAAGCTGCAAAAGCGGCAAATTATTCAAGTTGTGGAACAGTTGAGTTTTTAGTTGATAGTGATAAAAACTTTTACTTTATGGAGATGAATACTAGAATTCAAGTTGAGCACCCAATTACTGAAATGCGCACAGGTATTGATATTGTTAAAAGTCAGATAAAAATTGCAGCTGGTGAAGAGCTAAAAATAAAGCAAAAAGATGTAGAGTTTAGAGGTCATTCAATTGAATGTAGAATAAATGCAGAAAATCCTAAAAAGAAATTTATGCCATGTCCAGGAAAAATCACAGGTCTTAATTTACCAGGGGGAAACGGAATAAGGATTGATTCAGCTATTTATGAAGGCTATACAATTCCACCTAATTATGACTCAATGATAGCTAAAATTATTGTTTTTGGAGCAAATAGAAATGAAGCTGTTAGCAAAATGAAAAGAGCGCTAGAAGAGTTGGTAATTGACGGAGTTGAGACCAATAGAGATTTTCTATTTGAAATTATTAGAAATCCTGACTTCATTAGAGGAAACTTTGATACTTCATTTATAGAGAAGAGGTTAAAAAATGATTGTTGATAAAATAAAAAAGAGGAATTTACCAGAAAAAAACAAAAAAATAAAAATAGACATACCAGTTGGAAAGTGGGCAAAATGTGAAAAGTGCAAAGAAATAATATACAAAGAAACATTAAGAGAAAACTTAAGTGTTTGCCCAAATTGTGGACACTATTTCAGAATGCATATAAATAAAAGGCTGGAATCAATAATAGACAAAGATACATACAAAAAATTTAATATAAACATAGAAACAAACAATCCACTTGAATTAGAAGACTATCCAAAGAAATTAAAATCATTAAGAGAGAAAACAGGAATTGAAGAAGCTGTATCAGCAGGAACAGGTAAAATAAATGGAGAAGAAGTTGTAATATGTGTAATGGATAGTGGATTTTTAATGGGAAGTATGGGGATTGTTGTTGGCGAAAAAATAACATATGCAGTAGAACAGGCAATAGAAAAAAGGTTACCATTAATAATATTTTCGGCATCAGGTGGAGCAAGAATGCAAGAAGGAATTATATCATTAATGCAAATGGCAAAAACTACATCAGCACTAACAAAATTAGACAAAGCAGGATTGCTATACATATCAGTATTGACAGACCCAACATATGGTGGAGTAACAGCTTCATTTGCGAGTTTGGGAGACATTGTTTTGGCAGAACCAGGTGCTATGATAGGCTTTGCAGGTAAAAGAGTTATAGAGCAGACTATAGGAGAACAGTTGCCAGAAGGCTTCCAAACAGCAGAATTTTTGTTAGAACACGGATTTATTGATAAAATAGTTGAAAGAAAAGATTTAAAAAACACATTATCAAAATTAATTAGCTTTCATAAAGGAGGCGAAAAATAATGGCAAAAACAGAAAAGTCAACTACACAAAAAAATACAACGAAACCCAATAAAAATTTAACTGCTTGGGAAAGGGTTGAAATTGCAAGAGACCCAAAAAGGAAAACAGCACTTGACTATATAGAAGAAATATTTGACGAATTTATAGAATTACATGGAGATAGAAATTTTAAAGATGACAAGGCGATAGTATGTGGATTAGCGAAAATTGGCAATCAGAGTTTCACAATAATAGCAGAGCAAAAAGGTAGAACGACAAAGGAAAATATAGAAAGAAACTTTGGAATGCCAAATCCTGAAAGTTACAGAAAAGCAATAAGATTTATGAAACAAGCCGAAAAATTCAACAGACCAGTAATTACTTTTATAGACACAAAAGGAGCATATCCGGGAATTGGCGCAGAAGAAAGAGGACAACGGAGAAGCAATTGCAAAATCAATGTTTGAAATGGCAAAACTAGAAGTACCAATTATAGCAATTGTAATAGGAGAAGGCTCATCAGGTGGAGCTTTAGCACTTGGCGTTGGAAATAAAGTTTTAATGCTTGAAAATGCTATTTATTCAATACTTTCACCAGAAGGTTATAGCAGTATTTTGTGGAAAGATTCTTCAAGATATAAAGAAGCGGCAGAGAAAATGAAGTTAACAGCAAAAGATTTGTACGATTTAAAAATTATTGACAAAATCATAAAAGAACCAACAGGTGACGAAGGTTTAAAAAAAATAGCAAATAATTTGAAAAAAGAAATTAAATCAAGTATTTCTGAAATGAATATGAAGGATAAGCGACAAATTGTGGAAGAAAGATACAATAAGTTCAGAAATATGTAAAACAAAAACGGAGGTAAAAAATGATTTTAAAAGATAAAACAATACTAATAATGGGAATAAGAAACAAATGGAGCATTGCCTATGGAATAGCAAAATCAGCATATGACAATGGAGCAAAGCTAATATTTACATACGTAGGAGAGGACAACAAGCCAAAAATTGACGAGTTAACAAGTGAATTCGAAGGAAGAAAAACATATGCATTAAATGATGCATCAGAAGATGAAATAGTAAAAGAAGTATTTACAAAGATTAAAGAAGAAAATGGAAAAATAGACGGAATAGTACATGCAATAGCACACGCAAACACAGAAGATTTGCACAATGACTTTATTTATACAAGCAAAGAAGGTTTTAGTCATGCAAATGATGTAAGTGCATATTCATTTGTATTAGCAGCAAGAATGGCAAAAGAATTAGATATGCTAAATGAAAATGCAAGTCTGCTTACATTGACATATCATGGTTCTACTAAAGTTTTGGAAGGTTATAATGTAATGGGAATTGCAAAGGCAGCTTTAGAATCTAGTGTTAGATACTTGGCAGAAAACCTTGGAAGAGAAGGTATAAGAGTAAATGCAGTATCTGCAGGTCCGATAAAGACTTTGTCTGCAAAGGGAATTAAGGATTTTGGCTCAATTTTGACAGAAGTTGAGAAAAAAGCGCCTTTACATAGAAATGTTACGACTGTTCAGGTTGGTAATGTTGCTACATTTTTGCTAAGTTCTATGGCTGATGCTGTTACTGGGCAGGTTGTTTATGCTGATAGTGGTTATAATATAATGGGAGTTTAACCAGTAATTAATAAGGTATGTAATTAATTTGCATACTTTATTTTTTTGACATTATATGATAAAATAGCAATAAATAATAAAGAAAAGTAGTAGGTGAAAAAATGAAAAAAGTAATAACAACAATAATAATAGTACTAGTAATTTTAGCAATAATAGTAATATCAGTAAATATATATGTGAAATCAACAACAAAAAAACAAATAATAAAAGAAGAAAATTATGGTAAACTAAAAGACATTGACTGTATAATTGTATTAGGTGCTGGAATATGGGGAGATAAGCCAAGTCCAATGCTAGAAGATAGACTATTAAGAGCGATAGAGTTATATAAAAACAACATCTCTCCAAAAATAATAATGAGTGGAGACCATGGAAAAGAAGATTACGATGAAGTAAATACAATGAAAAATTTTGCAATAGAAAAAGGTGTACCATCAGAAAATATTTTTATGGACCATGCAGGATTTTCTTCTTATGAAAGCATATATAGAGCAAAGGAAATTTTTGAAGCAAAAAAAATTGTTATAGTAACACAAGAATATCATTTGTATAGAGCTTTGTATATAGCTAATCAATTGGGCATAGAAGCCTATGGTGTGGCATCAGATCAAAGACAATATGTTGGTGCAGGTTATAGAGAAGCTAGAGAAATTATGGCAAGAAATAAGGATTTTGTAAAATGTATTTTTAAGCCAGTTCCTACTTTTTTGGGTGATACAATTCCTGTTAATGGCAATGGAAATGCTACTAATGATAAGGTGGAGAAATAAAATATAAAAAGATGTAGTTATTTTAAAAGTAACTACAATTTTTTTAAAGAATGAAAACAAATGTTTGACAAATTGATTCAAATGATATATAATGTGAAAAAAAGAGAAGGATGTGATGATATGCAGGAGAATAAGTTAGCTTTGTTTGAAGAAAAAGAAATTAGAAGAACGTGGTACAAAGAAGAATGGTACTTTTCTATTATTGACGTTATAGAAGTTCTAGTTGAGAATAAAAGACCGCGAAAATATTGGAGTGATTTAAAACAGAAATTAATATTAGAAGGGTTTAATGAAGTGTCCGAGAAAATCGGACAGTTGAAATTACTTGCAAGAGACGGAAAAATGAGATTTACTGATGTAGCTAACACAAAAACATTATTAAGAATTATCCAATCAATTCCATCACCAAAAGCAGAACCATTTAAAATATGGCTAGCACAAGTAGGAAGTGAGAGACTAGAAGAAATAGTAAATCCAGAACTTGCAATTAACAGAGCAAAGGAAACATATATACGCAAAGGATATGACGATGCATGGATAGCACAAAGACTAAAATCAATAGACAGTAGAAAAGAATTAACAGACAATTGGAAAGAAAGAGGTGCAAAAAACAGAGATTATGCAATTTTAACAGATGAGGTATATAAGAATACATTTGACATGAACACAGCACAATATAAAGAATTAAAAGGAATAAATCAAACAAAAAGAAATTTAAGAGACAGTATGGGAAAATTAGAATTGGCAATTACAAATTTAGCAGAAGTAACTGCAAATGAAATGCATAATATTAATGATAGCTTTGGAATAGAAGAATTAAAAGAAGATGTGCAGGAAGCAGGAAAAATAACAGGAAATGCAAGAAAACAAATTGAAAGTAAAATAGGTAAAAAAGTAGCCGAAAAAACTAACTATAAAGATTTAACAGAAAGAAACATAAACAAACTAACATAAATTTATAACAAAGCTTGAAAAACAATTTAATTGTCTTTCAAGCTTTAAAAAACTAAATAGTCTTAAATTTACTAGAAACCAATAGAGCCAATAAAACAGACAAGCAATCCTTAAGCAAAAATGGAACAGAAACAAGCAAAGCTGAATTTACAAAGCCCATACCAGTCAAAATGTTATATTGCAAAACACCAAATACATGTAACAAAAGCAAGCCAACCAAAGAAAATAAAACTTTAGTCCAAGCAGAATTACAAGACATAGTCTTTTGACAAAAATAAACTAAGAAAATGAAACCAATTAAAAAACCACCAGTAAGACCAATTAGGCTAGTAAAACCACCTTTACCTTGAGCAAAAACTGGCATACCCAATAAACCTAAAAATAGGTAAGTAACAATTGATTTCAATCCTTTGTTATTTTTATATAAGCAAAAACCGACCAAAGCAACACTAAAAGTTTGCAAAGTCATAGGAACTCCATTTGGTAATGGAATTGATATTTGTGAAGACACAGCAACTACAAAAGATGTAGCAAGTAGTGTAAATACTAAAGTCCAGTCAATGCTTATACTCCTTGTTAATTTTTTTATATTTTCTGACATTCTAATACGCCTCCTTTTGCCTAATTATATAAATCAAATTAAGCAAAATCAATAAACTAGCCGGTCAGGAAAAAAATATATTATTCAATTTTTCTATCACGTCCAAGTGACGCTCCACGGTTATCAGAGCTACACATTCTTTCATATTCTTTACATTTAATTTTATAATCCATCTGCATACACAAATAACGATAATAGCAATAAGCCTGTTCATACTGCATCATAGGATTAAACATATCATCTTGTGGAGAATTTGGTGGCATCCCATAATCCATAAAAGGTGGCATAAAATTATTAAAATCACGTTCCATAAAACACAATCCTTTCTTATAAATCAAAATTAAAAAATGGTATAACATTTATAAAAACATATGTATAAAAACTGGCAAATATACCTTGCAAAAGCTTTCCATAAAGATACGGTTTAATAGATAAATCTGTTTTAGAAGTGATGCTCCAAACTTGTAACAAAACAGATATTCCACCGAAACCAAGTAAAAAGGCAGAGTTTATAATGTTTATTGAAAGTTTTTTAGAAGCTATGTAAGAAATAGAATTGATGCCATTTGTAATCTCTAAAAAACCACTAATAAGAGGAGAAGCAAAGGAGCTATCAATGCCGTAAACCATTAAAAACAGGAGAAACTATATTAGATAAAATTTCAAGAAGTCCACTTGCATTTAAAATTGATATAATGCTAGAGAAAATTACGACAAAACCACCAATCAATAAAATTGTAGAAATACTACTTGTAATGCTCTCTGCTAACACTTCACCTAAATTAGAAAAAGTTGCGTAATTATTGCGCTTTTGTTCAAAGCTAGAACTATTTTTAAAATCAGAAGAAGTTTTATTCTTTTTCCAAAATCTAAAAATAACTCCAACTGTAATACAAGCTAAAATATGAGTAATAAAAAGTAAAACTCCAATAGTTGTATTTTTAAACATCAAAATTCCAACACTTCCAATAATAAATAATGGACCAGAATTATTAGTAAAACTAAGAAGTCTTTCACATTCCTCTTTACTGCAAATATTATTTTTTCTAAAATTACTTGCAATTTTAGCTCCAACAGGATATCCACTAATAATACCCATAATAAAAGCAAAAGCACCTTCTCCGCGCACATTAAAAATCGGTTTCATAAATCGGTTTAGTAAAGTTCCTAAGTGTTGGATAATATTTGTATGCATTAATAATTCTGTTGCAACAAAGAAAGGAAACAAAGATGGGACAACAGAGTTTGCCCAAAGTGCTAAGCCAGATTTTACAGCAGGAAGATTTGTTCTAGAGAATATTAGTAATCCAAGTGTAAAGCTAAGAAATATAATTGCTAGAAAGTTTCTTTTTATCTTAACAACATAAAAGTTTTGCTTCAAAACCATAAATAATAAGCTCCTTAAATTAGAATATTATTATAATATATTTTACTATTGTACAATTATGAATAAATATATATAAACAGACACATAAAATATAATGAAGAAAATAGTATAAATTATGTACAGAAGTTTTTAAAAAAGCTTTACAAATGTTAAAATATATCATATAATAAGTACAGAAGTGAGATATGTTATTCAAAATAATTAATAAAGTTTAGAGCCTTTAAGGCAAGAGAGCTCATTTCAAAGCGAAAATTAAAAAATTTTTCATTTGTATGAAAACAGCAAAATACTAGAGACGGCAATCTCTAGTATTTTTATTTACTTTATGTACTATTCAAACATCTTTAAGATATCTTTTATAGTTTTTAAAACATAAAGTTTAGCGAAAATTTTTAATATATTTTTCATTTGTATTTCCTCCTTTCTTCTAGAATGGAGAAATAAAAAATAGCAAAATAATTATACTATGAAGTATAAAAACAATCAATAAAAAACCAAAAAAATGTAACTTGCTTTTTAGCCAATAATATAGTAGAATATGGAAGAAAAAATAAAAAAGGAGAGTGAGCCTTTTGAACATCGAAAAAACAATAAAAGAAGCGAAATTAAAAATAGCTTCAGAAAAAATCAAATACAACGAAGAAATGAAAAACTACACAAGCTTTAAAATAGGTGGACCAGCAGAATGTCTAATAAAAATAGACAGCACAGAAGACCTAAAAGAAATACTAAAATTAGTGCAAGAAAAGCAAATACCACTAACAATACTAGGGAATGGAAGCAATGTATTGATATCAGATAAAGGAATAGAAGGAATAACACTAATAATAAAAATAGAAAAATTAGAAATAGAAGAAAACGGAGACAAAATAAAGGTAACAGTAGGAGCAGGAGAAAAAAACGCAAAGATAGCCAGAGAATTTTTAAAAAAAGAAATATCAGGATTTGAAGAAATATCAGGAATACCAGGAACAATAGGCGGAGCAATAAGAATGAACGCCGGAGCGCATGGTAAAGAAATGAAAGACATCGTAAAAAAAGTAAAAGCAATATCATATAATGGCGACCAAAAAGAATTCACAAACGAAGAAATGAAATTTGAATACAGAAGAAGTATGCTAAAAGACGAAAAATACATAGTAACAGAAGTAGAATTAGAACTATCAAAAGGAAAAAAAGAAGAAATACAAGCTAAAATGGATGAATACAAAACATTCAGAAAAGAAAAACAACCAATAGAATATCCAAGTGCAGGGAGCACATTCAAAAGGGGAACAGACTTTATAACAGCAAAGCTAATAGACGAAGCAGGACTAAAAGGATATTCAGTTGGAGATGCAGAAGTATCAACAAAACACGCAGGATTCGTAATAAACAAAGGAAATGCAACATCAGAAGATGTAATAAAACTAGTAAAACACGTACAGGAAAAAGTCTATGAAAAATTCGGCAAAAAAATAGAATTAGAAGTAGAAATAATAGGAAAATAAAAATTACAGATGTGTCCCAAAATGGACAAAATGTCCATCGGGGACGTTTCCAAATGGACATTTTGTCCAAAAAGAAACGTCCCCAATGGGACATGGGAAGCAAAAAAGGAGTTAGGTAAAAATGAAAGGTTTTATGCAATGGTTTAAATCAAGTAGCAAAATGAAAAGATGGATTTTCCTTATTTTAGTAGGAATTCTACTTGCTTGTTATGGATTGGCAAAAATATTAGTTATGAAAGAAATTTCTTTTCTAGAAGTTGGGGAAGTTGTTGCAGTTTTTGTAGCTGGTTTTCTTGCAATTATAATTGGTTTAATTTGCTTAAATAAAAGAACATTAGAAGTTCTAATCGAATCAACAGATGAGAGAATGGAAAACAAGAAAAATGTAAATGTTAAATCTTTAATATTTAACAAAACAGTTTATGACAAAGGACCAAATATTGTTGTTATAGGTGGCGGAACAGGTCTAAATACAGTGCTTTCAGGGTTGAAACAATATACTAACAATCTAACAGCGATAGTAACAGTTTCAGATTATGGAGAAGCAGTTTCAAATTCAAGAAAAGAGCTACAAACTATGCCATTAGGGGATATTAAGGATAGTATAATTTCGTTAGCTAGTAAAGAAGAACAAGTTGATAGATTGTTCAATTATGAATTTGAAAGTGGAAAATTAAGGGGGCTTAATTTTTCAGATATCTATTTCCTAGCGATGAAAGGGATAAATGGAAATTTTGAAGATTCTATTATAAAGAGTAATGAAGTTATAAATATGATAGGAAAAGTTATTCCAGTAACATTAGATGAAATGGGGATAGTTGCTGAACTTGATAATGGATACATAGTAAAGGAAAAGTCTAGAATAGCAGATGTTGTTTCAGAAAAAATAACAAAGATAAATAGAATTTTACTAAATCCAACAAATTGTAGACCCGCACCAGGAGTAATAGAAACGATAAAAAATGCTGATTGTATTATAATAGGACCAGGAAGTTTATACACAAATGTAATTCCAAACTTGTTAGTAAGTGGAGTTACAAAGGCAATTAAGGAAAGCACAGCAATAAAAGTATATATAAGCAATATTATGACAGAACCAGGTCAAACAGACAATTATAGTGTTTCAGACCACTTAAATGCAATTATAGAGCATTGTGGAAATGGTGTTGTAGATTATTGTATTTATGATACAGGGGAAATTATTCCAGAGTTTATTAAAAAATATAATATGCAAGGCCAAGATATTGTTGACCAAGACATCGAAAAGGTAAAAGGAATTAGATTTTTACAAAGAAATTTATCAATGATAAAAGATGATATGATTAGACATGACCCAAGTCTAGTGGCATCTTCAATTATTGAATTGATTTGTGATGACTTAAAATATCAAGATAAACAAAATGATCCACAATACCTAATGTTAAATACAAAATTAAGAGAAGAAAAAAGAATAAATAAAATCAAAAAAGATATGGCCAAAAAAGCAAAGAAGCAAGGAACAAGTGCTAAAAATCAAAAACAATGGAAAACAAAAAGCAAGTTCAGCGATAAATATAGTGATAGAATAGCATCAATACGAGAAGCCGATAAAAAGGCAAAAGCAAAAGCAGAAGGCAGAACAAAATCAAAAAACGGAAATAGAAAAACAAAAACTCAAAAAACTAAAAATAATCAAGAATTAAGAGCACAAATGTTAGAAAAACTAAAAAACAGTAATTTAAAATAAAAGGTTGGAAAAAATATGAAATTTACAAAAGAAACATTAAATTTAGAAAATGGATTAAACAAAGAATGGCTAATTACAAATGGAATAGGTGGATATAGTTCATCAACTATAATAGGAGCAAATGTAAGAAAATATAGTGGATTATTAATTGCGCCACTAACACCGCCAGCAAGAAGATTTCTGATATTATCAAAAATAGATGAAAGTCTTGAAGTTAGGGGAAGAAAATACGATTTATACACAAATGTTGGAAAAGAATATATATCAAAAGGTTTTGAATATCAAGAAGAATTTGAAAAAGAAATTGTGCCAACATTTAGGTATAAAGTAGGAACAACACAGATAACAAAAACAATTTGTATGGAATATGGAAAAAACACAGTAGGAGTGCATTACAAAGTTAAAACAGGTGGAGCAAAAGCGAAATTGACCTTAGCCCCAATTGTTAATTTTAGAGATTTTCATATAGTAAATGAAAATCACGAATTTGAATTAAGACAAGAAATTTATAAAGGAAAAGTAAAACTTGTAGTAGACAGAAATTCGCAAACACCAATATATATGCACATATCAGAAGGAAATTACATAGAACATCAAAATGATACTTTTAGAAATATGTTTTACATAGAAGAAGAAAAACGTGGATTTTCAGCAGAAGAAAATCATGTGGTTCCAGGAGTATATGAAATAGAAATTCCAGCAAAAACAGAAAAAGAAATATCATTTGTATGCTCATTAGAAGCAAATATAGAAGAAATAGACGTAAAAGACCTAATTGAAAAAGAAACAAAAAGAATGCAAGAAATCTTTGAAAAATCAGGACTAATAAATAAAAAAGATGAAAAACTAATAAAGAAATTATTAGTAGCATCAGACAATTTTGTAGCATATCGTCCTAATTTTTCATTACACACAATCATCGCAGGATATCCATGGTTTTTAGACTGGGGAAGAGATAGCTTAATTGCATTTGAAGGATTACTATTAGTAACAAAAAGATTCGAAATAGCAAAAGAAGTCCTAAAAACAATGATAAGAGATGTAAAATATGGATTAGTTCCAAATGGATACTCAGGATATGATAATAGACCACTGTATAACAGTGTAGACGCATCATTATTGTTATTTGAACAAGTACAAAAATACATCGACTACACAGGAGACTATGAATTTGTAAAAAAAGAAATATATAAAACAATGCAAGATGTAATTGAAAATTACACAAAGCGGAGTAGATGTTGATAGCAACAATATATACTTAGATGTGGATGGATTAATAGTTTCAGGAACAGAAGAAACCCAAAATACTTGGATGGATGCAAAATACAACGGAGTAGCTATAACACCTAGAAATGGTAAAGTTGTAGAAGTAAATAGCTTATGGTATAACGCAAATATGATTATGGCAAAACTAAGTAAAAAATTTGGAGAATCTAATAATTCAAAAAAATATGAAGAACTAGCCCAAAAATGCAAACTAGAATTTAACGACAAATTCTACAATGAAGACACAAAATGTCTAGAAGATGTTTTAGGTGATAGTAAAGTAAGACCAAATCAATTATTTGCATTAAGTTTAACATATCCAGTAGTAGATCCGACATCAGAACAAGCCAAAAATATGCTAGAAGTAGTTGAAAATAAATTATTAAACGATTATGGATTAAAAACACTAGCTAGTGATGAAGAAAAATATGTAGCAATATATGAAGGCGATGGAGAAAAAAGAGATTCTAGTTACCACCAAGGAATTACCTGGACTTGGCTATTGGGACTATATTACAACAGTTTAAAAAATATCATAAAAGAAACAAAAAATAAAAAGGAAAAACAAGATTTAGAAAAGAAACTAGAAAAATTCATACAAAACACTAAAAAAACATTTGAAAAAGAAATTGACCAAAGGGGCTGTATAGGAAGTGTAGCGGAAATATATGACTCCGAAGGAGAACAATTACCAAAAGGTACAATAGCACAAGCTTGGAGTATATCAGAAATTATTAGAATTATCTTAAAAAAATAGAAAAATGAGCGTCTGGAAAATCTAGACGCTTAAATAAAAAATGTAAAATATGGGGGCGAAAAATGGTAACAATAGAAAATTTAGAAAAAGAACTAAAAAATCAAAATTTAAAAAGCTTATACTTGCTATATGGAGAAGAATTATTTTTATTAGAAACAACACTAAAAAAGATAAAATCATTATTTGGTGAGGCAATAAAAGGAATAAACTACATATTGATAGACGAAAGCAATATAAGTGAATTAATAGCAAACATCGAAACCCCTGCATTTGGATATGAAAAAAAATTAATAATAGCACGAAATACAGGAATACTAAAAAAAGAAGGAAAAAGAAAAAATGCAGAAACAGCAAAACTAAAAGAAAAAATCAACAAATACATACAAGAAAACATCAAAATAATAAATGAAAGTATAGTTTTAGTATTTGTAGAAGAAGATGCAGATAAAAAACAAGAACTATACACAACACTGGACAAATTAGGTATAGTATGTCAATTTGACTTCCAAAAAGCAATACAAATAGAAGCAAGAATAAAAGCAATATGTAATGGATATAAAGTACAAATAGACAACAGTACTTTAAGATATTTTATAGAATGTTGCGGAACGAATATGCAAGACATAATAAACGAAATTAGAAAGCTAATTGAATATGTTGGACCAAATGGAACAATAAAAAGAGAAGATGTTGACAAATTAACTATAAAAAAATTAGAAAGTGTAATATTTGACCTAACAGACACACTTGGTAAAAAAGACATAGCAAAAGCATTAGAAGTCTTGAAAAACTTGATATTTGCAAAAGAACCAGTGCAAAAAATTCTAATTACCTTGTATAATCACTTTAAAAAATTGTATTTTACAAAATTGTCAGTGAAGTATAATAAAGATGTTATTACTAGCTTGAATTTAAAACCTAATCAAACTTTTTTGGTGAACAAATATAAGACACAAGCTAAGTATTTCAAAGAGAGTGAACTTAAAGGCATTTTACAAAGTTTACGAGATTTGGATTTTAATTATAAGAATGGATTGATTGATTTACAAGTCGGTTTGGAAGCTATTTTGTGTAGATATTGTTCTTGATGTATTTGGGTGTATTTGGGGATAGAGCAAAAAACATCGATGCCACTGGGGACGGTCCTTCTTGGCAGGAAAAATAAAATGTATAAAAAATCACTTAAATGATAAAAATAGGAAAAAGGAAATTTTTATTAATATAGGTGGTTTTTATGTTAAAGAATAAAAAAAGAATAATTATAACATTTATAATTAGTTTAATAGGGATAGGTATTCTAACGTTTATAGCAGTATCGGAAAATAACTCAGTAGAAGCATTGTCAAAATATGGTTCTAGAGGAGATGAAGTAAGACAAATACAAACAAAGTTAAAGCGTTGGGGATATTATAATGGAAACATAGATGGAATTTATGGAACGCAAACATTAAATGCGGTAAAATATTTTCAAAGAAAAAATGGATTAACACAAGATGGAATAGCAGGACCGGCAACATTAAAGGCAATGGGGATTTTTAGTTCAAGCGGTTCGTCTTCAAGTGGCTCTACTAGCAATTCTAGCAATGTGAATTTGCTTGCAAGGCTAATTTATGGAGAAGCGAGGGGAGAGTCTTATACTGGTCAAGTAGCAGTTGGAGCTGTTGTAATGAATAGAGTAAAAAGTAGTTCATTTCCAAATTCAATATCAGGTGTAATCTATCAAAGTGGTGCATTTGATGTTGTGTCAGATGGACAAATAAATTTGACACCTAATAGTACTGCTAAAAAAGCGGCACAAGATGCACTTAATGGTTGGGACCCAACATATGGGGCTATATATTATTTTAATCCAGCGACTGCAACGAATAAGTGGATATGGTCAAGACCTATGACTGTGACAATTGGCAAGCATAGATTTTGTAAATAAAATATTAAGCAAGAACATTTAATTAAATTGTTTGAATAGTAACTTATAAATTAAATGAAAATTCTTGCTTTTTTTTTAATTTATAGTATAATAAAAATGTCAAAATAAAATCTGACGTAGAACAAAAGAGATAAAAGGTGGGTATAAAATGAAAAATACAAGAGCATCAGGAATAACATTAATATCACTCGTAATAACAATAATAATACTAATTATATTAGCATCAGTAGCAACATATTCAGGAATTGAAGTAGTAAAATCATCAAATGTAACAGCATTTACAACAGAATTAAAAATACTACAAATAAATGTAGATAAGATAAGAAGCCAAAAGCAAAGCTTTGACGAAACAGAAGGAGAAAGCATACAAACAGGGTCAGCTCATTATAATGAATTAATAGAAAGACTAAAAATAGTAAAAGACTATGGATATAGCGATGATGCTGGAAGCATAGCAGGCTATAAATTTTTTACAGAACAACAATTAAAAGATAAGTTAAATATAGAAGGTGTAAAACAATCAGTATTTATAAACTTAGAAAAAAGAAAAGTAATAAGTTTAGATGGTGTAAGATATGAAAATGAAAAAGTATATGTTTTAGAACAATTGCCAAATAACCTATATAATGTAGAGTATAAAGGGCAAGAAAGCAGTAACAAGCCAACATTTGATGTAACAATAAAAGAAACAATAGAGAATGAACAATGGCAAGTAAATATAATAAATGTTCAATATGCTGGTGATATAGAGAAATGGGATGTGTACTACAAAAAGGCAAATTCAAATGATTGGAGAGTTGGGCGTCAAGGATATTTTTCATTACCAGAAATTGGCGAATATAAAATAAAACTAGTAAATGGGGACATACAATCAGAAGAAGTGTCAATTAAAGCAACAACATTAGCAAGTACAAGACTTAAAGCTGGCGACTATGTAAAATATATAGATAAAACAGATAAAAATATTGTATTATATGATAAAAAATACGATATACAAAATGGAACAAATTATGGAATACAAACTATAACACCAAATCCAACAACAGCGAAAGTGGAAATAGGAAATGGAACAGGAGCTGCACAAGATGGTTTAGCATATAATAATGCAGTGGCAACTACAACGAAAAATTCATACAATAATGCAATAAAAAGATTGAATAATGAAGCACAAAAATATTTAAATACAAAATATGAAAGTAGTATAAGATGTGTAGGTAGTGTTCCAGACAAGCCTTATTCAGAAAGTCCTAATATGTATGTGGCACCAAGCAAATATCCACATATGAGTAATTATAATAACACATTAAAAGACGGAGATACTAATAGAGAAATAGACTATGAGCAGATGAAAAAACTAGAAATATCAAAAGCAGAGAATAATCAAACTTACTGGTTAGCATCACGTGGAGTATGGGTTCAGGAACCAGAAAAAACTACAACAGCCATATACTTTATTGTATACAATATATGGGAGAACACAGGAGAAATAAATGATAGAAATATATGCTATGTCGTATCAAGTGCTTCGATGAGCACACGTAGCTATTCTTGGGGAATTCGTACAGTATCTACATTAAAATCAGAAGTAAAAGTATCAGGCGGAAAAGGAACAAGTGAAGAACCATACATTTTAGAAATATAATGTCAATTAGGGGAATATTCCCATTTTGACAAATTGGCAAAACGGAGGAAGAAATGTTTATAAAACCAAGAGCTTACTTAGAAAAAGTAGAAGACATAACAATAGAATTTTTGCAAAAAAACAATATAAAAGCATTAATACTAGATGTAGATAACACATTAATAGATTACGACCAAAACTTATCAAAAGAAGTTGAAACATGGGCAAAAAATCTGCAAGGACAAGGAACTAAATTATATATATTATCAAATTCAAACAATAAAGAAAAAGTGGGAAAAGTATCAGAAAAATTAGGAATACCATATATGAATTTTGCAAGAAAACCACTAAAATCAGGATTTAAAAAAGTAGAAAAACAATTAAAAGAAAATCCAGATAACATAGGAGTAGTAGGAGACCAGATATTTACAGACATTATAGGTGGAAATAGGTGCAAAATGTTTACAATACTGGTAGACCCAATAAATGAAAAAGACTATTGGTACACAGCTTGGAAAAGACCAATAGAAAATCGAATAAAAAGGAAACTGACTAAATAAGAAGCAAAGATGTGTCCCAAAATGGACAAAATGTCCAAAAGGAAACGTCCCCAATGGACACAGTAGAAAAAAGGAGAAATAAAAGATGTATTTTAATGACGTACATATTGCGTACTATGTAGTAGCAGCAATAGTTGGATTATTTATGGGAGAGCTTGTAGCTTGGTTAAATGTAAGGTTGCCAGACTATAAAAAAGTATTTTCAAAAGAATTTTTTACAGAAAGAAAGATGAATTTCAAACCAAATTATATCTTAATGCTAATAACAGCAATTATATATGTTACATTAGTATATAAATTTGGAATACATAACACAATAGTAGGAAATTTAGATTTAATAAAATATCTAATTTTAACACCAATGCTTTTATCTGCATTTGTAATAGATTACAAACTACAAATTATACCAAATAGACTTAACTTAACAATATTTGAAGTAGGAATAATTTTTGCATTTTTATATGGACTATCAAATGTAGCAATAACAATTAATATGTTACTTGGAATGTTAACAGGTGGCGGAATATTCTTATTAATAACGTTAGTTGGGGGACTATTCTATGGGAAAGAAGCCATGGGATTTGGTGATGTTAAGCTAATGGGAGCATTGGGATTATTCTTTGGATTTCAAAATATTATAATAATTACATTGGTATCATTCTTAATAGGAGCAATACTTAGCATATTTTTATTAATATCAAAAATAAAGAAAACAGATGAATACATACCTTTTGGACCATTTATAGTAATAGCTACATTTGTTAGTATGTATATACCTTTTGAACAAATAAAACTAGTGCTAATGCAAATATTTACATTAGGATTGTACAAAGCGTAAAATATGGAATAAATAAAAATTGAGAGGATGGTTTAAATGAATCCCAAATTACAATGGCTAAGGAATACAATGTCGAGCTTAGACTTGCAAGGATTAATAATTTCAAACCCAGTAAATATTAAATACCTAACAAATATTGAAGCAGAAGGAGTTTTACTGCTTACTAGAAAAGAAAACATATATATAACAGACGGAAGATATATAGAATATGTGCATAGTACATTAACACTATATGATGAAATAATTGTAAATGATATAAATAGTGTTTCGAAAGATGATTATGAAAATTTCTTTATGTTTTGTGAAAATGTAGGATTTGAAGAAAACTATGTGACATATGCAGGATATAAAGAATTGATAAGAAAATATAAAATTAATAATTTGGTAGAAACAGAGCATATAATAGAAAAGCAAAGGATGATAAAGGATAAAGAAGAAATAAGCAATATGCAAAAAGCTTGTGAGATAACAGACGATTGCTTTAGCTATATTTTGTCATATGTAAGACCAGGAATGACAGAAAAGCAAATTGCGGAAGAAATAGAAGAATATTTTAAAAGAAGGACAGACGGCTTAGCCTTTGATACAATTGTTGCATCAGGAGAAAATACATCAAAACCACACGCAGTGCCAACTGACAGAAAAGTACAGGAGCAGGATATTATAACAATAGATATGGGCTGTAAGGTAAATGGATATTGCTCTGATATGACAAGAACATTTTTTGTTGGTAGTGTGCCAGAGATGATAAAACCTGTGTATGATTTGGTTTTGAAAAATCAAGTTCAAACTTTGGATGAAATGAAGGATGGTTCAAGTACTAGGTTGTTGACTAAAATGGTTGAAAATGATTTTAAGTTGAATGGTCATAGCTTAATTCATAGTTTGGGTCATGGCCTTGGTATGGAAATTCATGAGGCTCCTTATGTTAGTTATCGCTCTGATGCTCAACTTAGGGAGAATATGGTGGTTACAGATGAACCTGGGATTTATATTCCTGGTAAGTTTGGGGTTCGTATTGAGGATACAGTTCAAATTACAAAATTTGGTTGTATAAGTTTGACCAAATCTGAGAAGAATTATATTATAATATAGAGTACTTGATTTTTCTGGAAATATGTAGTAAAATAGTTAAAGTTAATAATAAAAAGAGATAAAAATTGAAAGGAGAAATAAATATGGCATCAGTATACTCAGCAGGAGATTTTAGAAATGGAACAACATTTGAAATGGAGGGAAATGTATATAGAATAGTAGAATTCCAACATGTTAAACCAGGAAAGGGGTCAGCATTTGTAAGAACAAAATTAAAAAACGTTATTACTGGAGCAACATTAGAAAAAACATTCAATCCATCAGACAAATATCCAGCAGCAGAAATTGAAAAGAAAGTAATGCAATACTTATATAATGATGGAGATTTATATTACTTTATGGATAACGAAACATATGATCAAATACCACTAAACAAAGAACAATTAGGTGATTGTTTAAAATACCTAAAAGAAAATATGGAAGTAACAATACTATCATATAAAGGAAACACATTTGCAGTAGAACCACCTACATTTGTTGAATTAGAAGTTACATACACTGAACCAGGATTTAGTGGAAATACAACAACAACATCAGGAAAACCAGCAAAACTAGAAACAGGTTTAGAAATCCAAGTACCATTATTCGTAAATATCGGTGATATATTAAAAATAGACACAAGAACTTGCGAATATATGGAAAGAGTTTAAGAAAGGTGATTGACGAATGGGAAGTATAAAAAACGAATACAAAAGTTTTTTAGATGACATTGAAAAAAATATAAAAAATAAAGAAGATTTAGAATACATCAAAAAAAGACTTTCAAGTTTTGTAGATGTAATCGTAGAAAAAGTAGATGATATAGCAAATTACAGAAAAGAAGAAATAGAACAATTAGAAGAAAGACAAAATGAAATAGAAGAAAAAATGTCAAAAATGCAAGGCATAATAGACAATATTGAAAAAGATATATATGCAGAAGAAGGTTTTGACTTTGAAATAGTTTGTCCATATTGTGAAAATGAATTTATTATTGATGTGGATGAAAATAAAACAGAAGTGGAATGCCCAGAATGCAATAATGTAATAGAGCTTGACTGGACAGGAAACGTAGACGAAGAACCAGAACAAGGCGGATGCAACGGAAGTTGCCACGGATGCCATGGTTGTGGAGAAGATGAAGACGACGATATGTAAATGTCCATTAGGGACGTTTCCTTTTGGACATTTTGTCCATTTTGGGACACATCTTGTTTTCGAATTATAATTTCGTAATAGTTTAATAAAGTTAAAAATATGAAAGCGATAAGACTGAAAAAGTTTTATCGCTTTTATGCAGTTTAGAAGTTTTTTTATTGAAAAAAATGTATATTTTGGTATAATTTATGGGTGACAATAAATTTATAAAGGAATGATGCCTAAATGGAAAATAATAGATTAAAAACGATTTCTAATCTTTTTGAAGATAACGAAATAAGAAGTGTTTGGGATAGTGAAAAAGAAGAATATTATTTTAGTGTTGTTGATGTTGTTGGGGCTTTGACAAGCAGTAAAGAACCAAGAAAATATTGGTCTGTATTAAAAACACGTTTAAAAAAGGAAGGTTCTGAGTTGACTACAAATTGTAGTCAACTGAAACTAAAATCTGCTGATGGTAAATATTATAACCAAGACGTATTAGATACCAAAGGAATATTAAGGTTAATTGAATCAATACCAAGTTCAAAAGCCGAACCGTTCAAATTGTGGCTTGCAAAAATGGGAGATGAGAGAATAAGTGAAGTATTTGACCCTGAACTTGCGGTTAATCGTGTAGTTGATTATTACAGAAACCGAGGATATAATGACAAATGGATTAAATCAAGATTGACAGGAGTTGTTGATAGACGTAAATTGACAGATTTATGGAAAGAAAATGGAATAACAAAGGACTATGAATATGGAATACTTACAAATGAAATATATAAAGAATGGTCTGGAATGAAAGCATCACAATATAAAGAATATAAAGGGCTTAGAAAAGAATCTCTAAGGGATAATATGACTGATATAGAAGTTGCTTTAACAGATCTAGGAGAAATTGCAACAAGAGAGCTTGCAAAAGAGCATAAACCTTATGGGTTAAAGGAAAATAAAGAGATAGCAAAACGTGGTGGAAAAATCGCCAAAAATACACGTGGATAATTTAGAAAAAGAACTAGGGAGGACAGTAATTACAAGTAAAAACGCACTGGGATATAAATATTTAGAAGAGAACAAAAAATTAAAGGACCAGGATACAAAGAAATTAAGGGAAAATAATAAAGAGGAATAAGCAATGATACAAATAATTAGTAATGATACAAGCAAATACAAAGATTATTCAAAAAAAATCTTTACAATATCTGAAATAGATTCTTTCCAATCATTTGATAATTATGATATTACAGTTATTGATATATCAGGAGAAGGATTATGGTATAACAAAGAGAATTCATTTAAATGTATAAATAAATATAGAGATTTTTTAAGTATTAATGCGGCAATTGAAAAGAGTAAAAATAGTAAAATAATTATTTTATTTCCACAAAATATAAATTTTTACTATTATTATACTTATGAGATAAATAGGAAAACATACATAAAAAATATAAAAATAAAGGATATGAAATATGATTTTATTGGAATAATAAACTCTAATTTGATTTCCATGAACCAAGTAAGAATTGATTTTGGGAGAAACTATACAAATATAAATAGAGAAAGAATCTCCGCAGATTTTAGTTTTATTAGTGTATCCGACGAAGATATAGTTTTGACAGCAGAAAATAAAAATGATATTGTGGCTATAAAGAATGGTAAGGCAATAATAACAACATTGGAAATAGAAAATGAAGAGAATATGATTAACTTGTTAAAAATTGTATTTCCAAGCTGTTTCGATAAAAAAACAGAAGCACCAGATTGGATAAAAGAAATAGAATTCTATACAGATAAAAAATGTGAGGAAGATATTGCGGAAATTGACAGACAAATAGATAAAATTAAAGAAGAAAAGAAAGCTATTGAAGAGACTTTAAATAAAAACTTAGAATACAAGTCTATCTTATATGAAAGTGGAGAAGTACTTTCAGACCAAGTAAACAAAATGCTTTCAGAAATATTTGAATACGATATGTCAGATTTTGAAGATGTGTATGAAGAAGATGGCTTAATAAAGTTAGAAGATGTCACCTTTGTTATTGAAACAAAAGGATTAAATAAAGAAATTTCAGGAAATAATATTTCTGATGCTTATAATCATCTAATAATTTATCAAGATAAGTTGGAAGAACAAAATATTGTTGAAAATGCTAAATGTTTATTTGTAGTGGCATATGAAAGAAATAAAAGGATAGATGAAAGATGTGAGATAAAGGAAAGAATAGAAAAGATAGCTAAAGCTAATAATACGCTAATAATAGATACAAGAATATTCTTACAAATATTTGAGAATTTTTTAAATGGAAAAATTAAAAAGGAAGAGATAAAGACAATGTTTAAAGATAATGTTGGTGTATTAACTTTAAAAAAGACTTAAAAGAAATCTAAGGGGTTTTTATATTTATTATCAATACGAATACCAAAATGCAAATGTGGACCAGTAGTAGCACCATTAGTAGGCAAACCATTCTCATCATGATATTGATTACCGTGGCACACCATAAACATTTTTAGGACCAACACATCCGAATAACCTGCCCTTGTTTAACCCTAGTACCAACCTGAACAATAAAATTAGGGTCACAATGACAATAAGTTGCTTTGAAATTATCAAAAGAAAGAGTAATAGTATAACCTCCTCCGCCTAAGAAAGCGCAAAAAGTAATCTCACCATCAGCAACAGCAATAAACTTGCTACCAGGTGGAGCAGGAATATCAATTCCAGTGTGTGAAGTAGCAGCACCGTGAAGTTGGTGCAATACGCTTTCCAAAAGGGGAACTAATTCTACTATAACCAGGAATTGGCCAAACAAAGCCATTGGGGTTGAAATTGATAATTTCAGAATCTAATTGTTCAGAGTTTGATAGATTTCCGTGAACTTAGAGTTGGAATGAAAAATATTGATATAAATAGTACAAATATAATAATTAAAATGCTTGAAAATTTTAAAAATTTGTTTATAAAAATCACCTCCGATAAATTTGTAGACTAAAAAAGATAAAAAGATTTATTTAAAATATTAATGCAGAGATATACAAAAAAACTTGATACAAGTATAGTATCAAGTTTTGCTTTCTTGGCAGGGGTAGAAGGACTCGAACCCTCACAGGCGGTTTTGGAGACCGATGTGCTACCATTGACACTATACCCCTACATAAGTTAAACACAATTAATATAATAGCATAAAAAAATAAAATTAGCAACAATTTTTACAAAAAATATTGACTTTTTTAAAATGTGGTAATAAAATATATACAACAAAATAAATTACGGTGAAAAAGAAAAAGCGCAAAAACTTTATTAATAGAGAGCAAGTGACGGTGGAAAACTTGTAATAAACAAGCGTGGGGAGCTTTGGAGTAATAAAAAAAATTAAGGTGCTTAAAATGTGGAAAAACATTTTAAGAATTAGGGTGGAAACGCGGAAAAGACTTTCGTCCCTAGCTATTAGGCTAGAGTTGAAAGTCTTTTATGAATTTAAGGAGGAATATTTATGTTAAAATCAATGGATACGCTAGTAGCGTTATGTAAGGGAAGAGGAATTATTTACCCAGGTTCAGAAATATATGGAGGACTAGCAAATACTTGGGATTATGGACCACTAGGAAACGAAATAAAAAACAATGTTAAAAATGCATGGAGAAAAAAATTCATACAAGAACAAAAAAATATAGTAGGATTAGATGCAGCAATACTAATGAACCCAGAAACATGGGTAGCTACAGGACATGTTGGAGGTTTCTCAGATCCACTAATTGATTGTAAAGAATGTAAAACTAGACATAGAGCAGATAAATTAATAGAAGAATGGGCTCATGAAAATGGAAAAGATATGATTGCTGACGGAATGACTGAAGAACAATTAGTTAATTTTATAAAAGAAAATAAAATACCATGCCCATCTTGTGGAAAAACAAACTTTACAGATATTAGAAAGTTCAATTTGATGTTTAAAACATTTATGGGAGTAACAGAAGACTCTACTTCAACAGTATACTTAAGACCAGAAACTGCTCAAGGTATTTTTGTGGACTTCAAGAGTGTTGCAAGAACATCTAGAAAGAAAATACCAATGGGAATAGCCCAAATAGGAAAAGCATTCAGAAACGAAATAACACCAGGAAACTTTACATTCAGAACACGTGAATTTGAACAAATGGAACTAGAATTTTTCTGTAAACCAGGAACAGATTTAGAATGGTTTAAATACTGGAAAGAATATTGCGAAAAATGGTTACTAGACTTAGGAATAAAGAAAGAAAACATACGTCTAAGAGACCACTCAGCAGAAGAATTAGTATTCTACAGCAAAGCAACAACAGATATCGAATTTGCATTCCCATTTGGTTGGGGAGAATTATGGGGAATTGCAGACAGAACTGATTACGATTTGTCAAGACATATGGAACACTCAAAACAAGACTTATCATACCAAGACCCAGAAACAAACGAAAAATATGTACCATATGTAATAGAACCATCACTAGGAGCAGACAGAGTTGTTTTAGCATTCTTATGCAACGCATATGAAGAACAAGAAATTGCTGAAGGTGATACAAGAACAGTTCTACATTTACACCCAGCACTAGCTCCATACAAATTAGCAGTATTGCCATTATCAAAGAAACTGTCTGACAAAGCTAATGAAGTTTATGACAAACTATCAAAGAAATTTATGTGTGATTATGATGAAGCTGGTTCTATTGGTAAACGTTATAGAAGAGAGGATGAAATTGGTACTCCTTATTGTATAACAGTTGATTTTGATACTTTAGAAGATGAGTCTGTTACTATTCGTGATAGAGATACTATGGAACAAGTTAGAGTTAAAATTGATGATGTTGAGAAATGGATTGAAGAGAAAATAGAATTTTAAGGTATAAAATGTAAAAATAGTAGGAAATATTTAAGTAGAAATAATTTCCTGCTATTTTTTGAATTAAATTTAGCCTGCGAAAAGTACTCTACAAGCGGAATAGAAAAGGTATCGACAAAATATGGCAAAAAAATATGAAAAAGGGTATTGAAAGTTAACCAAAAAAGTTATAGAATACAGGTAGATATATATGAATAAAATTAATTATTTATATTTAGGGGGAACAAAAGTGGATATCAAAAAAGGGGAATTAGAATATGCTTCAAATGCTAATACTACAATGGGATTAGTGCAATTAGAGGAGGTAGCATATAGAAGCAGATTTATTATAAAGATAGAAAAAATACTAAAGAGAATGATTGATATAGTGGGAAGCTTGTTTGGAATAATGGCACTAGTACCATTAACAATTGGAATTTACATAGCTAATATTATTGTGGGGGATAAAGGGCCTGTTTTTTATACACAAGAAAGAATTGGTAAAAATGGGAAAATATTTAAATTATATAAATATCGCTCAATGGTTGTAGGGGCTGACGAAAAATTACAAAAATATCTAGAAGAAAATGAAGAAGCAAGAAAGGAATATAAGGAATATAAAAAGTTAAAAGATGATCCAAGAATAACAAAAGTGGGAAGGTTTATTAGAAAATCTAGTATTGATGAATTCCCACAATTTATAAATGTGTTTAAAGGTGAGATGAGCTTAGTAGGACCAAGACCATATTTGCCAAGAGAAAAAGAAGATATTAATGGATATTTTAAGTACATAACTTCTGTTAAACCAGGCATTACAGGTCTTTGGCAAACTAGTGGTAGAAGTAAGACTACTTTTGTTAATCGCCTCGAGATGGATATGAAGTATTATTTCAAACATTCGTTAAAACTGGATATTAAGATTTTAAAGAAGACAGTTATGGATGTAATAAGAAAAGAAGGGGCAGTTTAGAATGCAAGAGAAAGTATCGATAATAACACCAGTATATAATAGTGAAAAATACTTAAAAAAAACGATAGAAAGTGTAATAAATCAAACATATTTAAATTGGGAAATGCTATTAGTTGACGATTGCTCAAATGATAAATCGGAAGAAATAATACAAAAATATGTAGAAAAAGATATAAGAGTAAAGTACTTTAAGCTAAAAGAAAATAGTGGTGCAGCAATAGCAAGAAATTATGCACTAGAACAAGCATCGGGAAGATTTATTGCATATCTTGATGCCGATGATTTATGGAGAAAAGACAAATTAGAAAAGCAAGTAAAATTTATGTTAGACAATAACTATGCATTTACATGTACAGACTATGAAAAGATAGATGAAAATGGTGAAAGTTTAAATAAAGTTATAAAAATACCACAAAAAGTAGACTATAACTTATTTTTGAGAAATACAATAATTCAAACAGTAGGAGTTATGGTAGATACCAAATTAACAGGAAAAGAATTATTGAAAATGCCTAATATAAGAAGAAGACAAGATGCAGCAACATGGTGTCAACTATTAAAAAATGGGTTTGATTGTTATGAAGTCCCTGAATGCTTGTCATATTACAGAGTAGTATCAAACTCATTATCTAGCAATAAATTTAAAGCGATAAAAATGAATTGGTATTGGTATAGGAAAATTGAAAAATTGCCATTATGGAAAACATTTTATTGTTTTGTAGGATATGCGTTCAATGCAGTTAAGAAAAGGATTTATAAAAAGAAGAGGAAGTAAAATGCATGAAATATTAAAAAAAATATATAGGGCAATCATAAAACGATTGCCCACAAAAATTGTTTTAAATATAGAAAACTTGAGAGGGTATAAAAGGCCGCTAAAAAAGAAGAGAATAGAGTATTTTGGAGAAAAA
Organism: uncultured Clostridia bacterium; assembly: GCA_949443285.1. Taxonomy (GTDB): domain Bacteria; phylum Bacillota; class Clostridia; order TANB77; family CAG-508; genus CAG-269. Next base: position 18,169 of record CASSLW010000010.1, on the reverse strand, counting down.
ATCCAATGGATGAAAATGTATGGAGGCTTAGAAAAATATTCTAATTTAGTAGATAAATATGTAGTAAGAGAATATGTAAAAAACAAAGTAGGAGAAAAATATTTAACAAATATAATAAAGGTATATGATTCTACAAGTGAAATTGATTTTGATAAATTGCCTGAAAAATTTGTATTAAAATTAAATACGGGTTCAGGATACAATATAATTTGTAAAGACAAAGAAAAGCTTAATAGAGAAAAAACGATAAAACAATTAAATAAGTGGCTAAAAGAAGACTATACAAAAATAAAAAAAGAACCACAATATAAAAATATTAATAAAAAAATAATTTGCGAAGAATATATGGAAAGCAAAGATGGAAACTTATTTGATTATAAGTTATTTTGTTTTAAGGGAAAAGTAGAATTTATTGAAGTAGATTTCGATAGATTTGAAAATCATGCAATGAATTTTTATAATAGAAATTGGAAGTTACTAGACTTAAAAAAAGGGAAATATCCAAATTATTCTGGAGAACTAAAGAAACCTGACAACTTAAGTGAAATGATAGAAGTTGCAGAAAGATTATCAGATGAGTTACAATTTGCCAGAATTGATTTATATGACGTTGATGGTAAAATATATTTTGGTGAAATTACTTTGACTCCAGCAGGAGGCTTAACACCATTTACACCAATTGAAAAGGATAGAGAAATAGCTAAATTGTTAGACCTACCAATGAAAAACCAAATATTATATATTGGGAGTGTTGGAGAAAAATCAGGAAGATTAGATGGAGTTACTATAAAAAGTAGATGTTTATTAGAATATTTGAAAAAGTGCAATATCAATTTAAAATTTATTGATGTGGATGGATACAAAAAAAGATTTGTAAATATTATTACCAAAATATTAGTGAATTATAAAAAAAGTGATGTTATAGTTATATGCTCTTCATCACCAGGAGCATCAATTATAATTAGATTTCTTGAGAAGATAAAAACTAAAAAGAAAGTAATATACTTTGTATGTGGAGGAGTTTTAGGACAATATATAAAAGAAAACAAATATAAACATAAATGGTATAGATTTATTGACAAAATATATGTAGAATCAGAAGAAATGAAAATACAATTTGAAGAGTTAGGTTTTAGTCAAGTTGAAAAGCTTAATAATTTCAGAAATCCAAAGGTAAATTATGTTGAAGTGACTGAAAATAAGGGGATTACAAAACTTGTGTTTTTTGGAAGAGTTATTAAAGAAAAAGGAATAGAAGAAGCAATAAAATTAGTAAAAGAATTATCGAATAACAATGTAAATGTTTCTTTAGATATTTATGGACAAGTCGATAAACAATATTTAGAAGTTTTAATGCAATTAACAGGAGAGAATAAAAACATAGAATATAAAGGGGCAATAAATCCAAATGGAAAAATAGAGTATGAAAAATTGCACAAATACGATATATTTATTTTTCCAACGCACTATTATGGAGAGGGCTTACCAGGAGCTTTAATAGATGCATATATATCAGGATTAGCAGTGGCTGTTTCAAATTGGAAATATGCTTTTGAATACGTTAATAACGGAGAAAATGGTATTATATTTGAAATTAATAACTATGAAGATATGTATGAGAAAGTGAAAGATATGATACAAAGTGGTAAAGTTCAGGAATACAAGAAAATGTCTTTAAAATTAGCTAATGAATACAAAATAGATAATATATTGATAGATTTCAAAAAGAAATTAAACAAAAAAACATAAAAATAAGGAGTTAAAGATAAATAATATGAAAATTGTTGAAGCAATACATTGTTGTGCGCCAGGTGGAGCGGAGATATTTGTAAAAGAATTGTTAAAAAGTATGAAAAATATTGAAAGTGATAATCGATATGAATTGTGGATTATACATGATGCAATAGATATCATAGAAAATAAGCAAGATGCTATCAATTTCGAAAATGTGTATATCGGTGAATTAGAAAAAGGAGGGGTAACAGTAAAAAAAATAAGCAAAAAAGATGGAATTATAAATCGAATAAAGATGTATAAAAAAATAAAAATGCTATATAAAGAATTTAAACCAGATGTAATTCATACGCATTTAGAAAATACAACTTTTCATATTTGCACAGCTTTGTTATTTAATAAAGTTGACATTATACAAACTATACATAATGAAAAAATAGTACATAAACAAATTAATAGATTTTTGCTATCTAAAAGAACAAAGAAAATAGTGTCAATAGCAGATAAGGTTACAGAAGCAATAAAAGAAAATATAAGATGCAAAGAAAACAAAATAGTAAAAATATATAATGGAGTGAATACTAAAAAATTTTTTAAAGAAAGGGAGTTTATAAAACTAGATAGACCAGTAAAAATAGTGGCTGTTGGAAGGTTAACAAAACAGAAAAATCATATATTTCTTTTAAAAGTATTTAATGAAGTAACTAAGAAATGTTTGGCTAATAATGAAGTGCTACCAGTACTGGAAATATATGGACAAGGAGAAGAAAAAGATAAACTAGAAAAATATATTGAATGTAATAAAATACATAATGTAAAATTAATGGGAGTTTCAAGGGAAATAGACAAAGTTTTAGAAAACTCAGAGATATATGTTATGAGTTCGATATTTGAAGGATTTTCTATATCATTAATAGAAGCTTTAGTTTCATGTATAGCTATTGTATGTACAGATGTTGGTGGAAATAAGGAAATACTGGGAAAAGATGCAGGGGTTTTAGTAGAAAGCAATAACATAGAACAGATGACAGAAGCACTATATAAACTATTAAATGAGAAAAAAAGAAAAGATATATATGAAAAATGTCTAAAAAGAAAAGAAATGTTTAATATAGAAGAATGTGCTAAAAAACATTTAGAATTATATAAGAAATAAAGGAGATATAAATGAAATTAGGCATAAAAATAAATAAAATTTTAAAAAGATTACATATATTAGATGAAGTAAGTTATTATAAAAAGATTGGAATAAAGATAGGAAAAGAGTGCAAATTATATCATAATAACTTTGATGAGGGACATGGATATTTATTAGAAATAGGTAATAATTGTACTATTACACATACTACGATATTAACACATGATGCTTCTACAAAGACATATTTAGGAAAGACCAAAGTAGGTAAAGTAACAATTGGAGATAATTGCTTTATTGGGGCTGGGGCAATAGTAACTAAAGATGTAGATTCAAATTCTGTTGTTGCGGGAAATCCAGCAAGATTAGTTATGAAAACAGATGAGTTTATAAAGAAACATAAAGAATATATGAAACATAAACCTGTATTTGAAAAAAGTTGGACAAAGAAGACAAAAGAAGAAAAGAAAAAAGAAAAAGAAGCTTTATATGATACTTGGGGATATGATGAATAGAAAATATATAAGGGAGAGAATAAAAGTGGTTACAGTAATTATTCCAACGTATAAAAGGGCAGATAAAATAGAAAGAGCAATAAAAAGTGTATTAAATCAAACGTATAAAGAAATAGAATTAATTGTAGTTGATGATAATAATCCAGATAGCGAAGATAGAAAAAATATGGAAATAAAAATGAAAAAGTATGAAGAAATTCCAAATTTTAAATATATTAAGCATGAAAGAAATAAAAATGGTGCAGTTGCAAGAAATACAGGAATAAATATTGCACAAGGTGAATATGTTACCTTTTTAGATGATGATGATTATTTTCCAAAAGAAAGAATAGAAAAATTAGTTAATCTTTTGGAAGAAAATATGCAATATAACATTGCATATACAGGAGGAATTACTTGCAAAGATGACAATGTTATATGTAGTTTTAAAGTAGAACCAATAAAAGATTATAAAAAGGAATTATTATTAAATCATTCTTTTATAGGAACTGGCAGTAATATTTTCGTTAGATCAGAAGCACTAAAAAGTATAAATGGATTTGATGAAACATTTGCTAGACATCAAGATATAGAAGTACTAATAAGACTTTTAAGAAATAATTCAATTATTGGACTAGACGAATGTTTAGTAGTAAAGGACAATAGTGATAGAAATAACCAACCTAATATTGAAAATTTTATTAAAGTAAAAAAACATTTTTTCGAAAAATTTGAAAAAGATATAAATGAATATCAAGATAGTAATAACATATTTTTTGAAAATTACTTTTTTCTTTTGAAACAGTCTGTTTTAATTAAAGATAAGAAAAACTTTAGACTTTTGAAAGAAGAAATAGGAAAGTATAAAAGAATTTCTGTAAAAGAAAATATAGCACTATTTAAAATTTTAATAAAACGTAGTATTATAAAAGAGTACCATAAAAAAATACAATTAAATATGGAAGAAAAAGAATTATTTGAACAGTTTAAGAAAGCAGACAACTAATACAAGAGAGGAAAAATTTTTAATGAAGAACAAGAGTTTTATAAGAAATACATTGATAGTAATTCTGCTATTGATACCATTTTTTACACCAGAATATTTGATAAATGAAATTTTTAGAATTAGCAATATATTTATGTATTATAAATATATTGCAGCAGTTATTATACTTGTTCTATATTTATGGCAAGGAAAAATTTCAAAATATATAATAGCAATTTTATGTTATAACATTACTATTATTGTGGCGACTTCTCTAAATAGTAGTGCTAATATAAATGCAGCTATCAATAGTGCTATAAGCTTAGTAAGTGTCTGTTTATTATTAGAATTGGTAATGAGAGAGGATCCTAAAAAAGCTATAAAAGCAATGCTAATAATATTTGAAGTCTTAATATATTTGAATTTCTTAACGATAATATTATATCCTGAAGGGCTATATGCAAGTAAATTGTATAGTAACAATTGGTTATTAGGATATGATAATCAACATATAATAACAATACTACCAGGCATTGCAGTATCATTATTGTATTCTTCATATGATGGAAACAAATTAAAAATAAGAACAATCATATTAATAATAATATCAACTATTTCTGTAATAGTAACTTTTTCAGCTACATCTGTAGTAGCTATAGCACTTATGCTTATATTTATAATAGTTAGAAAAAAAATCTTTAATAATACGAAAATTTTAAATTTGAAAAATTATATTATTACATATTTAACTTTGTTCTTTTCTATTGTTATAATAAGAATGCAAGAAATTTTTAGATATTTAATAGTTGAGGTTCTACATAAAAGTTTGACTTTTACAGGAAGAACTTTAATATGGGACAGGACTTTAGACTTTATAAAATATAAGCCATTATTTGGATATGGAGTAGAAAACGCTACTGTTAGAGCAGTAAAAGTTGGATGGGACAATGCTACACATGCTCATAATACTATATTAGAGATATTATATAAAGGTGGATTTATAGCATTATTTATATATACATACATAATTACAATTGTTAGTAAGAACTTAATGAAATATAAAGATAAAATGGCAAGCAAAATTATTTCATTTACGATTTTTACATTTTTTATAATGATGATAGTAGAAGCAAGAGACGTAGTAAATTTTTACATAATACTATTGTTAGGATATAATATAGAAAGAATAGTAAAAGATATACAAAAAAATGAGGGATAGGAGAAGAAAATTGAGTGGTATAAAGAAGAACTTTGCATATAATATTGCGTATCAGATTTTAATTTTAATATTACCATTAATTACAGCACCATATGTATCAAGAGTTATAGGCGCAGAGGGACAAGGAATATATTCATATACATATTCAATAGCACAATATTTTGTTTTATTTGCAATGTTAGGACTAGCTAATTATGGGAATAGAACGATTGCTAAAAGTAAAAACAATAAAGAAACATTATCAAAAGAATTTTGCTCTATATACGCACTTCAAATAATTACATCTTCTATAGTAATACTAGCATATATAGTGTATATTGTATTTTTTAATAATGTTTACAAAATATATAGTATAATACAATTAATATATATAATATCGACAGTTTTTGACATTAACTGGTTCTTTTTTGGAATGGAAAAATTTAAATTAACTGTTACAAGAAATACAGTTATAAGAATTTTATCAGCATTAAGTATTTTTATATTTGTTAAAGAAAAAAATGATTTGATATTGTATATGATAATAATGATTGGAGGAACGTTCTTATCACAACTTGCATTATGGCCATTTTTAAAGAAGGAAATTAAATTTATAAAACCAGAGTGGAAAGATATTAAAAAGCATATAAAACCTAATATAATTTTATTTATACCAGTAATAGCTGTTAGTATATATAAAATAATGGATAAGATTATGTTAGGAAGTATGTCAGATGTATCAAATGTAGGATATTATGAAAATGCAGAAAAAATAATTAATATACCAATGTCGATAATAACAGCATTAGGAACAGTTATGTTACCAAGAATATCTAACTTAGTAGCTAATGGAGAAAAAAATAAAACTATGGAATACATTAGTAAGTCTATAGAATTAGTATTATTTTTATCAATACCAATGTTTTTTGGATTGTTAGCCATAGGAAGAAACTTTGCACCTATATTCTTTGGAGAGAACTTTATAAAAACAGGATATATCATACAATATTTATCTATAACAATGGTATTCATATCATGGGCAAATGTAATAAGAACACAATATTTAATACCAAATGAAAAAGATAAAATTTATATAGTTTCTGTATTTGGTGGAGCAATAGTAAATGTTGTTATAAATTATTTATTAATTCCAAAATATAATGCAGTTGGAGCAGCGATAGGAACAATTTTTGCTGAAATGTTTGTTATGCTATATCAAACTTATGCTGTAAGAAAAGAATTAGAAATAAAAAAATATTTGGACTATTTGTACGAATATGCAATAAAAGGGTTGATAATGTATATTTTAATTATATTATTAAATAATGTAATAGAAAACAAAATAATCTTAATTATGGTACAAATAATTACAGGTGTTATTATATATATGACGTTGAATTATAAATATGTTTTAAGAAATGTAAAAACAGTTTTTAATAAATAAAATGGAGGTAATATAAATGAAAATTGCAGTAGCAGGAACAGGCTATGTAGGGCTATCAATGGCAACATTATTAAGTCAAAAAAATAAAGTATATGCATTAGATATAATACCAGAAAAAGTAGAAATGATAAATAAAAGAATATCACCAATAAGGGATGAATATATAGAAGAATACTTCAAAAATAAGAACTTAAACTTAAAAGCAACTTTAGACTATAAAGAAGCTTTTGAAGGAGCAGAATATATAATAATTAGTACTCCAACAAACTATGATGATGAAAGAAATCACTTTGATACATCAAGTGTAGAAGATATAATTCAAAAAGTAAAAGAGATGAATATAGAAACAACAATGGTAGTAAAATCGACTATACCAGTTGGGTTTATAAAGTCAATGAAAGAAAAGTATAACATAGACAATATAATGTTTAGTCCAGAGTTTTTAAGAGAAGGAAAAGCATTATATGATAATCTATATCCATCAAGAATAATAGTGGGCGAAGTAAGTAAAAGAGCAGAAAAATTTGCAAATTTATTAAAAGAAAATGCTTTAAAAGAAGATGTGGAAATAAAATTTATGGGAAGTACAGAAGCAGAAGCTGTAAAATTATTTGCCAACACATATTTAGCTCTAAGAGTAGCATATTTTAATGAACTAGATACGTATGCAGAAATAAAAGGATTAAATGCAAAAGAGATAATAGAAGGTGTAGGGCTAGACCCTAGAATAGGTTCACATTATAATAACCCATCATTTGGATATGGAGGGTATTGCTTACCAAAAGATACAAAACAATTATTAGCTAATTTTGATAATGTACCGCAAAATATAATAAGAGCAATAGTTAGAGCTAATAGAACAAGAAAAAAACATATAACAGAAATGGTAATGAGAAAAAATCCAGATGTAGTAGGAATATATAGACTTACAATGAAAAAGGACTCTGATAATTTTAGAGCTAGTGCAATCCAAGAAATAATAGAAAGACTAAAAGATGAAGGTGTAGAAGTTATAATATATGAGCCAACATTAGAAAAGGACAAATTCAATGATTGTAAAATAGAAAATGATTTTAACGAATTTTGTAAAAAGGCAGATTTAATATTAGCAAATAGATACGAAAGTATTTTAGAAAAAGTAAAAGATAAAGTTTATACAAGGGATCTATTCGCAAGAGATTAATAAAATTGAAATAGCACAAACTATAAAAATTATTGTTTGTGCCATTAAAAAATCTTGAAAATAAAATTAATAACATATATAATATTATCATAATATAAAATAGGGAAATATGAAATGAAAAGAAAAAGAGAAATAAAAGAAATATTATTAATGGAAAATAAAATATTTACATCAATTCATACTATTGCTCTTATATTAATTTTTTCTATTATAATACTTATATCAATATTAAAATATACAATAGACAAAATAGATTCAGATGAACAAAAAAACTTTTTAGAAGATATTAAAACTGAAGAAGATAGTAGCACAGATAAAACTACAAGCACACCGTATGATAAGGAAGAAGTATTATTAAATCCAGGAAAAGGAATGGTATATCGTAAAACAAAAAACAATTCCAAATATAATGACATAATATCTGTTGGATATCATAGATTTAATTGGAGTGATATAGAAATAGAAGAAGGAAAATATAATTGGACTGTAATAGACAATGTAATGGATGAATATGCTAAAGAAAATAAAAAATTTTCATTTGGAGTAAAAAATGTAAGTAGCTCTGAAAACAAAGAACATGTTACTCCAAAATGGGTATTTGATGCTGGAGCAAAAGGAACTAGTCAAAACTTGACATTTTGGGAAAATAACAAACAAGTAACCCAAATGATACCAGACTGGAAAGATGAAATATATTTAAACAAATTAAACAATTTTATAAAAGCACTTGCAAAAAGATATGATGGAAATGAGAATATAGCATATATCGATATTCGTTCATACGGAAATTGGGGAGAGCAACATTTAGGTGGATTGACAACTGGAGAAGATATAACAGCCGAAGAATTAAAAGAACTATACATAAAACCATATAAAGAGGCCTTTAAAGAAACATTATTAGTGAATCCGTGGGGAAAGAAAGAGTATAATCAGACATATCAATGGGCAATAGACAATGGTGTTTCAATAAGAAGAGATGGGATTTTTCAATACTCTGATGGAACTGAATGTGCAATGGCATATGGAAAATTACCAACAATTTTTGAGTATACTAGCAATTATAATTGGATGAAACAAAATAATTATTGGAGTCAAGAAAATTTATTAAGATACATAGAAATTGGAAAACCATCATATTTAGAGTTTGATGAAGAAATGTACAAAGAAAATGAAAATTTTATAAAGATGATAGCAAATAAAATAGGATACTATTTCAAATTCAAAGGAGCAGAATACAAAAACAAAACGACAACAAAAGAAGAAACAGAAATAAAACTAAACTTTATAAATGAAGGAGTAGCTCCATTATATGAGCCATGTACAGTTTATATAGGGCTACTAAACAAAGACTATAAACTAGTAAAAAAATACAAAACTGATATTGATGCACACACATGGATGCCAAATGAGGAAAAGCAAGAAAATATAAACTTACGACTAGACGACATCGAAGATGGAGAGTACATAATATCATTAGGATTACTCTTAAATGAAAACGATGTTCAACCAGCATATTTATTAGGAAATACAGGGGGGACAGATGATAAATGGTATGTCTTTGGAAAGATTAATATAACAAATCCAATAGAAGAAGATAATAATACAGACAATAATAATTCTGATAATAATAACACAGGAAATGATATTACAAATAACAACAACACAGGAAACAATGATTCAGAAAATAATAAGGGCTCATCAAATAACAATACAGGAAACGATGGAAATACTAACAACAATGAATTTTCTATTGAAGAATACTTAGCAAACAATCCAGTAGAAATAAAGTATTCAGAAACAGAAATCACAAACAAAAATATAGTAGCAACAATACAAACAAATGCAGAAATACAAATAACAAACAACAACGGAAATAAAGAACACACATTTGAAGAAAATGGCACATTCACATATGGATACACAATAAAAGGACAAGCATTTACCAAAACGGCAGAAGTCAAAAACATAGATAAAGGCAATCCAAAAATAACAGGAGTAGAAAACGGAAAAATTTATAAACCAGAAATAGAAATAAATGTAATTGACGAAAATCTATCAGAAGTAAAAATTATATTAAATGAAGAAGAAATAGAATATAAACCAAATATGAAATTAGAAGAAGAAGGATTTTATACAATAACTGCAAAAGACAAAGCAGGAAACATAACAAGCATAAATGTTGGAATATTCTCAGAACATAAGGAATATCAAATAAAAGAAGAAACTATACAAAATATAATAAATAACACTAAAAGAATAGATTTTGAACAAAAACTGAATTTGAAAACGCAATATGAAATTATAAGAAATGATAGAAATCTAGAAGATGATGATATAATAGCAACAGGGGATATTCTCAAAACATCAACAGGAGAAAAATATACATTAATAGTAACAGGAGACATAAATAAAGATGGAGATGTAAACATTAAAGACCTGATAAAAATGAGAAAATACCTTTTAGAAAGAAATAATTTAGATGAAACTGAAAAATTAGCAGCAGACTGTAATTTAGACGGAGACGACATAAATATAAAAGATTTTATCCGAATGAGAATAATAGCACTAACAAAAGTCTATAAGTAGAAGCAAAAAGTTAGTATTGATGTACAAGGAGATGAAAGAAATGAAAAAAATATTAGTAAGTTCTATAATTATATTGATAATATTATCAATAGCTATAAGCTCATATGCAGTAGAAGTAGGTGGAGACACACAAGAAGAAGTAACTCCAAAAATAGAAGTGAAATTTAAAGCAGCAGAAAACAACAATGAAAATACAATAAAGCTAGTGTTATCATTAGGAAAATTTACAGATATAAAAGAAAATGCAATGATTGGATATGAAGCTAAGCTAAATTATGAAGAAGAAATATTTGAAACAGTGGAAGCAAAAGACGTAAAAGGACTAAATGGATGGACAGCAACATATTCACCAATTACAAAAGCAATAATAGGAGATCCGATAGTTGGAAAAGAAGATACAGAAATAGTAGAAATAACCTTAACATTAAAAGAAGGAGTAGAAACTGAAAAAGCAACAGTAAGTTTAACAAATTTTCTATTATCAGATGATGACGAAAATGAATTATACACAACAGATTTACCAATTGAAATAACTATAAAAAGTCAAGAGACAGAACCACAACCCAATACACCTAATGGGACAACAGGGGCTAATGATGAGATACAAAGTACGACTAAAAATCCGGCAGATACAACAACAGCAACTGCTAGTAGACTACCAAAAGCAGGATATACAATAATAATTATTAGCATAATAGCAATTATATGTATAGCAATAGGAACAATCTCAGGAAAAGGATATATAGGGTACTTAAAAGACACCCACAAACAAATAAAAAAAGGTTAAAACATAAAATATATTAAAAAACTTCCAGTACAATGCCAAAACTGGGAGTTTTTTATACAAAACAATACAAAAACATGTCGAAAAATAAAAGTTTTTGCACTACTAATACAAAAACTTGAAAAACACAAATACATATGTTATAATTATTATGAGGAAAGAAGGGATAACATATGATAGAAAGAAATGAATATCTGAACATATTAAAGAGATTCAAAGAAAAAAAACTCATAAAAGTAATAACAGGAATAAGAAGATGTGGAAAATCTACATTATTAGAACTATATAAAAATTATCTATTAGAAAACAATGTAACAAAAGAGCAAATAATAAGCATCAACTTGGAAGACTTGAAATATGAATTCATAAAGAATTATATGGATTTATACAATTATATAATAGATAATCTAAACGAAAAAAAAATGAACTATATATTTATAGACGAAGTACAAAAAATAGACGAATTTCAGCGTGCAGTAGACAGCTTGTATATAAAAGATAATGTTGATTTGTATATAACAGGTTCAAATGCAAATTTACTTTCAAGTGAACTAGCAACATTACTTTCAGGAAGATATATAGAGATAAAAATGCTACCACTATCATTCAAAGAATATAAAAGTTTTTATAAAGATTTAGATAATGATGAGTTATATAGAAGATATATATCATTAGGCTCATTTCCATATGTTACAAACCTTGATACTGAGGATGATGTAAGCTTGTATATAAGCAGTATTTATAACAATATAATAATAAAAGACATAATGCTTAGAAAAAATATCAATGACGAATCTATGCTTAAAAGCGTTTCATTATTTGCACTTGATAATATAGCCAAATTGCTTTCAATAAATAATATAGCTAATACTATGACAAGTGATGGAAGGAACATAAATGTAAGAACAGTAGAAAAATATTTAGAAGGTTTTGTTGAATCATTCTTTTTATATAAAGTTGGAAGATATGATATAAAAGGAAAACAATATCTAAAAACAGGAGAAAAATACTATGTATCAGATTTGGGTCTAAGATATTTTGTATTAGGACGCAAAATTGGAGATTATGGTCACATTTTAGAAAACGTTGTTTATCTTGAATTGCTACGTAGAGGATATGATGTATATATAGGAAAAGTAGACGACTATGAGGTGGATTTTGTAGCTATAAATAATAATGGAAAAATGTATATACAAGTTTGTGAAACTTTAAAAGATAATGAAAATAAGACACTAGAAAGGGAACTTAGGTCGCTTAGAAAGATAGAAGACAATTATGAAAAATTGATATTGACATCTGATAAAATTCCAGTATCAAATGAAGAAGGAATAATTGTAAAAAACGTATTGGAATGGTTATTGGATAAATAAAACAGAAGAGCTAAAAGCCTATATTTAAGCCTTTCAGCCACATCCAAAAATTACCAAAAAAATTAATAAAAAAATAAGAAAAAAGTATTGCATATCAAAAATAATAATGATATAATCAGGGAAGAATATGCAAAAGAAAGGGAGAATGAAAAATGAAAAAAGTATTAACAATAGCAACACTATGTGTAATGTTAGTAATGGCATTTGCAACAATCGCAAACGCAGCAACATCAGCAGAACTAGCTGATAAACTATATGCAAAAGGAGAAAAATATGGAATGACAGCAGCAGACAAAGTAAAGGTAGAAAGATACTTATCTGAAAACCCAGTAACAGACGCACAAGCAGATGCCGTATTAGCAAAAGCTGACGAAGCAATAGCTGTAATGGAAAAAGCAGGAGTAACAGATTACACAAAATTAACAACAGCACAAAAAAATGAAATTAAAGCAATTGCACAAGCAGCAGCAGAACTAATAGATGTTAAATTAGTTTTCAAAGCAGGAACAGTAGAAATATACAATAAAGATGGAAAACTAATAGAAACAGTATCACTAAATGGTGGAAAACTAGCATACACAGGAAACAATGTAAGCACTGTTGTAGGTGTTTCTGTAGTAGCAATAATTGCCCTTGCTATCGGTGTAGTAACAAGAAAAAGAATAGCAAATGCAAAATAAAAAATTAACACAAGCAGTAAAAGCAACTATTAGTAGTATAATAGTTGCTTTATTTATTACAGGGGCGCTAATACTTGTAATATACCTATTTTTAGGGCAAGAAATAGGAAAAGTTTTTTCATTAGTAAATAAAGTATCAATAACAATAGACGAAAATAGAACACAAGAACAAACAACAATAGGAGAAACAAACAAACTAAAAAATTACCCAGAATATGGAACAAAATATGCTACAATTGAAATAGATAAAATAGGAGTAAACCTACCAGTATATTTTGGAGACACACTAGAAGTACTAAAAAAAGGAGTAGGACATTCAAGTGGTAGCTATTTTCCAGGTGAAGGTGGCTCAATAGTATACATGGGGCATAATTCAAAAAATACATTCAGAAGATTTTCCGAATTACAAATAGGAAACGAAATAAAAGTAACCACAACATATGGTGAATATACATATAAAATATACGACATGAAATTAATAAAAGAAACAGATTTAGACAAATTACCAATACAAGACGAAAAAGAAATCTTAATGGTATACACATGTTATCCATTTAACAACATAGGATACACAACACAAAGGTATGTTGTATATGCAGAACTAGAAAAGTAGAAGGGGAATAGAAAATGAAAATTATAGCCAATATAGCAAGATTTATACTAATAGCAATACTTACAATATGCATAATAGCAATATCGCTAATTACAATAGTTTCTTCTACAATTCTAGACAAAAACTATATAATAAGCAAACTAGAAGAAACAAACTTTTATGGAGAAGTATACAAATTAGTAGAATCAAATTTTGAAAATTATATATATCAATCAGGACTAGATGAAACAACACTAAACAATATTTGTTCAAAAGAAAAAGTAGAACAAGATATAAATATAATGTTATCAAACATATATGAAGGAACAAACAAAAAAATAGATACAACACCAATAAAAGACAATCTAAATAAAAATATTGATAAACTAAATGTAAGAAACAAAAAGAATTCAGAAGCAATTGACCAATTCATAAAACATATATGTGAAGAATATGAAAACACATTAATACATACAGAATATGAAAACAAAATACATAATACATATAACAAAACAGTAAATATTTTAAATAAAGTACGTACAGCAACAATTATAGCAATTTGTATAGACCTATTATTAGTACTAATAATAAGCATAAAACAAATATCAAAATTTGTACAAGCAATAGGAATTTCACTATTAAGTAGCTCAATTTTTGAAATAATAGCTTGTAACATAGTAACAAGCAAAGTTGACATAGCAGGAATAAAAATATTTAATGATGCTTTTTCAAAAACAATAGTTACAATAATACAAGACATAATAAGTAAAGTACAAACACTAGGTACAATAACGCTAATAATAGCAATAATGTTGATTATTATCTATTCAATAATGACAGCAATTGCAAAAAATAAAAAGGATAAAGTAACGAAAGAATAAGGGGGAAAAAATGGAAGAACTAGATTTAAAAGAATTACTACAAATATTTTGGGAAAAGAAACTAGAAATAATATTAATAACAGCGATTTTTATAGTAATTGGAGTTATATATACACTAGCATTTGTAACACCAAAATATGATAGTTCAACAAAACTATTACTAGCAACAAACTCATCAAAAGGAACAGAAGGCGCAGAATCAATAACAACAACAGATGTAACAATCAACTCAAAATTAGTATCAACATATAGCGAATTAGTAAAAAGTAATAAAATAATAAGAAAAGTTATATCAAATTTAAGTTTAGAAGCAGACCAAGAAGAGAAAATAAGAAAAAATATAAGTGTAACAGATATAACAGACACAGAAGTAATAAAAATAACAGTAAGAAACGAAGACCCAGCACTATCATCAAAAATAGCAAACGAAATAGCAAAAGTGTTTATAGCAACAGTAAAAGAATATTATGGAATAGAAAACGTACATGTTGTAGATGAAGCAGAAGTTGAAGAAGCACCAAGCAACATAAACCATACAAAAGATGTAATTATATTTGCAGCAGCAGGAATAGTAGTTGCCTTTATGTATGTATTACTAGTAAATATGTTAGACACAACAATAAAATCATCAGAAGATATTGAAAAAGTAACAGGACTAACTGTAATAGCATCAATACCAGTTTATGATAATGTAGAAGATAAAGTAAAACGTAAAGGAGGCAGAAGATAATGATAAAAAAAGAATTAATAGCACATAGAGACCCGAAATCTCCTGTTTCTGAGACTTTTAGAACACTAAGAACAAATATACAATTTATGAACTCAAATAAGAAACTAGAAACATTACTAGTAACTTCAACAATGCCAGGAGAAGGAAAAAGCTGGGTAGCATCAAACTTAGCTGTAACATTTGCGCAAGCAGGAAAAAGAGTAATATTAATAGATGCAGATATGAGAAAAGGTAGACAATATAGCATATTTGGAATATTACCAAGACCAGGATTATCAAATTATCTTTCAGGAATGGAAGATGGCGAAAACAGTATGCATTGGTCAGAATATATAAGAACATTGGAAATTCCAAACTTATGTGTAATGCCAGCAGGAAGCATACCACCAAACCCTTCTGAATTGTTAGTAACAACTAGAATGCTTGACCTAATTGAAGATTTGAAAAAACAATGTGATTTAATAATAATAGATAGTACACCATCAAAATTAGTTACAGACTCTGTAATATTATCTAGAATAGTAGATTCCACAATTGTTGTTACAGCTCATAACCAAACTCAAAAAGATGACTTAGAAAAAGTTGTAAGAGACATAAAAAATGTTGGTGGAAACATTGCTGGAATAGTATATAATAAAATTCCAGTATCAGCTAAAAAATATAATGACACATATTATTATGCTTCAACATCAAAATCTTCAAGAACTAAAATGGACTATAAATATGACGCAAAAATGGATGAACAAGTAAATATGGCAATCGAAATGATAAATAAAGAAAGAGAAATGAAAGAAAAAAATGATACAAAATAATACAAAGGTGGTAAAATATGATAGACATTCACTCACATATATTGCCTAATATAGACGACGGTTCTAGAAGTTTAAATGAGACAATACATATATTAAAAGAAGCCCAAAAAGCAGGATTTACAAAAATAATATCAACATCACATTATATAGATGGATACTATGAAGCAAATGAAGAACAAAGAACAAAACTGTTAAAAGAAATTAAAGAAAATTTCCAAGGTATAGAATTGTATCTTGGAAATGAAATATATATAACAAACCAAATGACAGACTTATTATCAGAAAAGAAAGCATCAACAATAAATAATTCAAAATATGTTTTATTTGAATTACCAATGAATACAAAAGCAATGGATGTAAAAGAAGTAGTATTTAGGTTAATGGAAAAAGGATATGTACCAATAATTGCACATCCAGAAAGATATGAATACGTCAAAGAAAATATAGAATATGTACGAGAACTAGCAGACATGGGAGTTCTATTTCAATCAAACTATGGTAGTAGTATTGGAATGTATGGAAAAAAAGCACAAAAAACTCAAAAGAAACTATTAGAAGAAGGATTAATTCAATTTTTTGGCTCAGATGTTCATACAGTGGAGCAAATTTACACTAAAATGCCTAAAATACTTAAAAAATTAAGAAAAATCATATCAGAAGAAGAATTAGAACAATTTTCAACAGTAAATCCGCAAAAGGTATTAAATAATGAAGATATAGAAATATAAGCAGGGTATTTTGATACCTTGCTTTATCTTACAAAAAAATTTATAACATTGGAGAAAAAGCAAATGAAAATAAATATCAATATAAAAAGAGCAATACTTATAATTTTGCTTATATTAACATTTTTTCAAATATTTAGATTTTCAAACCAAAATGGAGAAAAATCAAGTGGAATAAGCAGAAAAATAACAACAGCAGTAACTAAAAATGTTAAGAAAATTCAAGAACTAGATAAAAATAAACAAGAAGAAGTTCTAGGAAAAATAGAAAAAGTAATAAGAAAATTAGCCCATTTTTCAATATATATGGTAGTGGGAATATTAATGATGTTATTAATGAATACTTACGAAATAAAGAAACTTGATAGAATTGCAATAAGTTTAATAACTGGAATTATATATGCAAGTTCGGACGAAATACATCAACTTTTTATACCCGGCAGAAGTGCAATGATAACTGATGTTATTATTGATACACTAGGTGTTCTTGTAGGATGCTTTTGGGTGTTTTTGGGGACAGACCTTAAAAACACCTTAAAGCAAAGCAAATCAATTTAATTAAAAAGTAAAAAGGGGTGTTTTTAAGGACTGTCCCCAAAAACACCCAAAAGCATTAGAAGTATAAATCATTAATAGGTACATCACGTTCTTCAAAATTATCAACAAAGCCAACCTTAGCCATTTGGCTAGTTTCATCTATACTTTGAATCCAAACACATCTATTATCGCAAAAGACATCACACTTTTCATCATTATTTAAAATAAAGTTAATTTTATCTAAATTCATAAAATAATCCATTCCTTTCTCGCTTCGCTCTAAGGCACACATAGGAATG
>CASSLW010000009.1 GCA_949443285.1 uncultured Clostridia bacterium | reverse complement strand
TTTACAAACAAAATAAAAATTTGGGACATTTTCATTTACTAGTCACAGAATTTTTCATATTTTTGAAAAAATACTTGTTTTTTTTTATTTTTTGTGTTAAACTTAATAACAGTCAATTTATTTAGATTATTAGGAGGTGCAATTTAGATATGGCAAAATGTGCAATCTGTGAAAAAACAGCTAGTCATGGAAATAAACTTAGCATTACTCGTTCTCATATAAGTAAAAGATCACCACGTACTTGGAAGCCAAACTTAAGAAGTGTTAAGGCGGAAATAGATGGTGAAGTTAAAAGAATTCATGTATGTGCTAAATGTTTAAAAGATGGAAAAGTAAAAAGAGCTTAGTAAAAGCTCTTTTTTGTTGGCTCAATATGTGTTTACAAATTATTGAGTGAATTCTCTATTTTTTGAACCTCTTCGATTGACTTTACAATCTTTACGCCTTCTGTTTCTTTTTGATGAGTAGCTGGAACATATCTATCTGGCACTTTGATATCAAAATATCTCATTTCTTCGCCAATTTGTTCTCCTGTTGATAAATTACAGTACGGAACCGTTTTTGTAATCCTAATAGCAGTGTACTGATTCTCATACTGAGTTTGCATTTGAATCATATCTACTCCATCTCTGAAACCAGCTTTTTCCATCACATTCCGTAAAATGGACATTGCATCCATTATTGGAGCATCGATGTAAAGCCCCTCTCTTTTCAAAAATTTAGCTGTTTCGTTATTTACACACATATAATGTGCCTCCTTCTAAGTTAACCCTTGGTTAACTATAATATATTATAGCACATTTCTTTAATTAAAGCAAGTTATGTAAAATTCGCTTTAATCTTTTATCCCAAATATTAACTTTACAAATCCCCTTAAGAATTTAGGTACTTTTTTTACTACTATTGTCATATTAATCCCTCCCTTTCTTTAACATGCAAGCCACATAAATCCAACACAAACCACTGTAACTCCTATTATAAATAACCATCCTGTTATTGGAAGTAATAAAACTAATAATATTCCTAGACCTAAACCTATTAAACATACTGCAAGTGTCTTTTTTAGTAAACATTTCATATTTTTATTACCTCCTATCTTTGTATATTATATTATGTTTTTTTGTTATTTGTTCCTTTTTATGTCGATGTTTTTGGGGACGGAGCAAAAAAACATCGGTTGTCTATTTTCAAATTATTAATTGATGTATTTTTGCTCCGTCCCCAAAAACATTGACTAATTATCTTTTATTCTGTAAAATATTATTGAGGTGAGATAAATGAAGAAAAGTGAAGCAAAACAACTTGTAGAAATATTGAAAAAAACATATCCTGATGCAACTTGTAGTTTGGATTTTAATACTCCATTTGAATTAGTAATCGCTGTTATGCTTTCTGCTCAATGTACAGATGAGCGAGTTAACAAAACAACGCCTGAACTATTTAATAGATGTAAAACTATTCAGGATTTTGCAGATATTGATATAAAAGAATTAGAGGATATTATTCATCCTTGTGGCTTTTATAAGAATAAAGCAAAAAATATAAAGCTATGTGCTAAACAGGTTTTAGAGAATTTTGGTGGAGTTGTACCTCATACCATGGAAGAATTGACTTCTCTTGCTGGAGTTGGTAGAAAAAGTGCTAATGTTATTATGTTAGAGGTTTTTGGTATAGCTCAAGGAATTGCTGTCGATACTCATGCTAAGAGAATTTCTAATTTAGTTGGTTTATCTAATAAAAAAGAGCCAGAAAAGATTGAGCAAGATTTACTTAAAATTTTTCCAAAGGATTGTTTAAAGGATATTAATCATTTATTTGTGTGGCATGGTAGAAATACTTGTGTTGCTAGAAAGCCTAAGTGTGATATTTGCTCAATTAATCATTTATGCAAATATTATAAAAAATAAATTGATTATTTTATTGACTTTTATTTAATAAAGATATATATTCATTTTATTAAAATAAATATTTTAGGAGGTATTTTTTATGTTAAAAAACAAATCAAAAATAATTGCTTTATTAACATTAATTGTTTTAGCACTTACTATTCCAGTTGTAAGAGCTGAAAACGAACCAGTAGAACCAATTTCTGAGGCACCAACAACAGAAGGAAATTCTACTGCAACACCTACATCTGAAACCGCTCAAGAAGGAGAAACTACTAGTGAATTACCAGAACAACCTAATATGAAAAGTTCAGATGAATACTTATTTGGAGATACAATTACTGTTGACTATATTATTGACGGAAACGTTTTCATTTTCGCAAATAATGTAGTAATTGATTCTCAAATTGGTGGAAACCTTTTTGTATGCGCAAAGGAAGTTACTATTAAAGAAAATGGATTTATAGTTAATAGTTTATTCGGATTTGCAGAAAAATTTAATATATCTGGTGTAGTTTGCGATTTATATGCTGCTGCTAGAGAAGTTAATTTGTCTGGATATGTTTATAGAGATATGAGAGTTGGATCTGAAACATTAAACTTAAGTGGAATTATTGGAAGAGATGCTTATGTTGAAGCTGATAAAATCAATTTTTCAACTACTAATGAAGACGCAACTATCACTTCTACTGCAATGATAAGTGGTAATTTCAACTATACTTCTGACCAAGAAATAACTATTCCAGAAAACGTTGTTCGTGGTAATGTAGAATTTAATAAATCTACTCCTACTACTAACACAAAATCAATAAGTGATTATATTTTAAGTTTAGGAACTTTTCTATGTACAGTTATAGCTATTTGGCTATTAGCATTATGGCTAACACCTAAATTTGTTAAAAATCCTTATAACTTATTATCTAAAAAAGTTTTACCAGCGCTTGGATATGGAATTTTAACACCAATCGTTTTAGCTTTTGCATTTGGAATGTTGCTTGTATTAGGCATCACTTCTGGTGTAGCATTAATAGCTCTAATGCTACTTGCTGTATTAATTGCTATTAGTTCAAGTAGTTTTGTAATTACTGCAAATGGTTTAGTTTGCTCTAAATTAAAAGTAGAAAAAACAGTTCAATCTTTTGGTATGTTAATTGCATGTGCTATTGTTTATTGGCTAATTACTTTAATTCCAGTTGTTGGTACTATATTTAGTTTAGTTGCTGGTATTATTGGTTTAGGAATTATTGTTTATAACATTCTTCCTTTTAAATCAAAAGATGATAAAGCTGAAGTTGTAGAAACAAAATAATTTAGTATGTTAAAAGAGAATTCAAAATTTATTGAATTCTCTTTTTTAAAACAATATTTTAGATGAACGATGTATTTTTGCTCCGTCCCTAAAAACATTATTTTTTTAATTCTTTTATAATTACACTATAATCTTTTGCTGCTAGAATTGCAGTACCTGCAACCAAGATATTTGCACCAGCTTCTTTTACTTTTTCTACTGTATTTAAGTTTATTCCTCCGTCTGCTTCTATGTCAATCTCTATATCATTTTCATCTACATACTTTCTTAATGTTGATATTTTTTGCACCATATCTGTTAGTAATGTTTGACCTCCTTTTCCTGGTTCAACTGTCATAACTAAACACATATGAATATATGGCAAAAATTCGTATACCTCTTCTATTTTGGTATTTGGCTTTACAGAAATACCAACTTTGCAATTGTTTTCTTTTATATATTTTATTATTTCATATACTTCTTCTTTGTTTTTACAAGCTTCTAAATGAAATGTTATGATATTTGGCTCTACTGCTAAAAAGTCATCAATTGCTGATTTTACATCTTCTACCATTAAATGTACGTCTAGTGGTAAGTTTGAAATTCTTCTTATATATGATGCGTATTCTAACATTTTTTGATATGTGTCTTTTTCCACAAATTTTCCATCCATCACATCAATATGAAAATAATCTGTCTTAGCCGCTTCTAGTTCTAAAAAGGCAGTATTTTCTTCTTCCTTTTTTAGTGAAAGTATTGATGTTGATACTTCAAAATTATTTACCATTTCTTCCTATTCTCCTTTTCTTTTAGTTCTTCATATATTTTACAAAATCGCTTATATCTCTCTTCTGTTATAATTCCATTACTAATTGCCTCTTTAATTCCACAGTTTTCTTCTTTTATGTGTGTACAACCTACAAATTCACAATTTTCTATATTTTCTCTGAATTCTTTAAAATATTGGTCTAATTTTTTACTTTCTATTTCAGAAATATCAAAAGTTGAAAATCCAGGTGTATCGGCAATAAAAGTATTATTATCAATTTCATATAATTTTATTGCTGTTGTAGTATTTTTTCCACGTTTATTCTTTTTGCTGATTTCCCCTTCTTGGGTGACATCTGTGTTAAAAATTGCATTAATCAATGTAGATTTTCCTACTCCAGAATTTCCTGAAAATGCGTTGATGTTATCTTTTAATTCTTGTTTTAAATCTTCTACACCCTTTTGACTTTTTGCTTCTGTTTCTATAACTTTATACCCTACTTTTTCGTAAATATCTTTTATATGTATAAATTGCTTGTCTTTGTCTAAGTCTGTTTTATTTAAAACTATTATTGCTTTTATTCCTAAAAACTCTGCAAATGCCAATTGCTTGTCTAACATAAGTAAATCTGGCTTTGGATCTTTACTCGATACCACAAAAACAATTTGCGTGATATTTGCAAGTTTTGGTCTCTTTACATATACTTTTCTTTCTTCTATTTTATTTATTACTGCTGTTTTCTTTTCTTCTTCTATTATTTCTATTTCTACTATGTCTCCAACAACAGGGCTTATTTCCTCTTTTTTGAATTTTCCTCTTGCTGTTGCTTCGTATATTTCTTTTCTAGGCTTTTCTGCTGCTATTTTGTATAGGTTTGATATGCTTTCTATTATAATTCCTTGCATTAATTCCTCCTTGCGTCCATTGTGTCCATTGTGTCCATTGGGGACGTTTCCTTTTGGACATTTTCGTCCACTGGGGACACATCTTTAATTCAATCTGCTTACTAATTTCTTTATTTCTATCATATAGTTATCCTTTATGTTATTGTATATTTCTCTTGATGCTTCTTCGTCATATAAATGTGATAATTCATTTCTTGAAAGCATCATTTTTATCCATATTTCACCGTCTTCTATTATCCCTGCTGCAAATGCTTCTTTTATAATTTCTCTTGGGCTTCCTATCTTTCCTATTATACCTTGATATTCTAAATAATCTTTCATAGTTTTCCATGCAAGTTCAAAAGTAAATTCAAATCTATGTAGTACGCCATCAATAGCTAAATCACTAATTCCTTCTGATAGTGCCTCTTCTAACCTGTTACTTGCTTTTATTAAATCTTGCTTTCTCTCTTCAAATCTCTCCATTAAAATTCAACTCCTTCTCTTTTTATTGATTCTAATAATTCTTTTTTGATATTTTCTTCAATAAACACTAAATCTATTTTATAAATTATATTTAATTCGTCTATTTCGTTTTTTATTTTGAATTTGTCTTCTTGTGTTACATCTTCAAATATTGCTATATCTATGTCTGAATTGCTTTTGTATGTTCCTTTTGCTCTTGAACCAAAGATTTTAAATTTATATTTTGAATTCTTCTTTGCAATTTCTTTTATTGAATTATATGTTTCTTCATTTAGTCCATATTTCATTTTTATCTCCTCCGCATTGTCCCAGTGAGGACGTTTCCTTTTGGACATTTTACCATTATTATCTTATTTTGTCAAAAACAAAAGGAACGAAAAACTCGTTCCTTTTCTAATAATTAATCTTAATCAAAACTTTTTTGCCCTGTCCCAAAAAGTCTTTTATTCAAATGTACAAGATGTTGTAGTATTTAAATTAATTTCCTTCGTACCTTTCAAAATATCGTCCACATAAACTTTTATAGTTACATTTCCTTTAGCGCTGAAAGTCGTAGATATATTAGTTGTAGTCTTTTCCTTTGTCTCATTGTAAATTGTATCATTTCCAACTACTATCTTAACCTTTCCTTTTTCTATCACTTCTTCTCCATCTTCATCTTTAGTTGGAGTATAATTTAACAGTGATTTTAGATTTACAGTTACTTTTCCTTGTTTCATTTCTGCCAATTTATTTACTGTTACAGTTATAGTTGTACCTTCATCAACAGTTTTACCAGCTTCAATACTTTGTTTTAAAACTGTGCCATTGTCTTTTGATGAATCTTCGTCATAAGCTATATTAACTTTCAATCCTAAAGCTTCTAATGCCTTTTTAGCATCTGTTTCTGTTTTTCCAGCTACACTTATTACATTTACTTGTTTTATTCCTGTTCCTGTACTTACATGAATTTTTACTGTATCCCCTGCAAAAGCTTCTGTATCAGGGTCTGTTTCTTGGCTAATTACATAACCTTCTTCTACTTTTTTGCTTGTTTCTTCTATTATTTCCACTTCTAGTTTAGCTTCTTTTAAGGCTTGTTCTGCTTCTTCTTTTTCTAATCCCACAACCTTTGGTACTGTGGTTTTTTCTTGTCCTTTGCTTACTATTACACTTATTGTGCTTCCTTCTTTTACCGCTGGTAGGTTTGTTACGTCTTTTACATGATTTCCTATTTCTGTTTTTAGAGATATGATATGTCCTTCTGGTACATCTTTATTATACTCTTCTTTTTCTACTTCATATTTCAGTTTTGCTTCTTCTATTTTTTGTTTAGCTTCTTCTTGTGATATTCCTATTATGTTAGGAACTTTTACTTCTGCTGGATTTGTTAAGTTTAAGGCTAACATTGTTCCACCTAAGCTTAGTGCAAATAATAGTATTAATCCTATAAATACACTTAGTTTTTTATGGTTCTTTATAAATGCTATAAATTTATTGTCTTTTTTTCCATTGTTCTTTTTTGCGTTTCTATATTGATTTCTGTCTATTACTTGTGTTCTTGCTGTTGGGTCATAGTCTACATCTTCTATAAATTCTCCGTCTGGATCTTTTAATGCTTTTCTTAAATCTTCCAACATTTCAGATGCTGTTTGATATCTTAGTGTTGTGTCTTTTTTTAATGCTTTCATTATTATTTTGTTTACTGCTGCTGGTACATTTGGGTTTATTTCTATTGGTTCTTCTGGTTCTTCTTGCATATGTTTTAACGCTACTGATACTGGTGTATCTGCATCAAATGGAACTCTTCCTGTTACCATTTCGTACATCACTACACCTAAAGAATATAGGTCAGATTTTGCATCTGTAAATCCACCTCTTGCGTGTTCTGGTGAGAAGTAGTGTACTGAGCCTATTGTTGTTCCAAATGCTGTTATTGTTGAGTTTGATACAGCTTTTGCTATTCCAAAGTCTGTCACCTTTGCTACTCCGTCTTCTGTTACTATTATGTTATGTGGCTTTATATCTCTATGTACAATATTGTTTCTGTGTGCCATTTCTAGTGCTGATGCTATTTGTATTGCCATGTTTATTGACCATTTCCAAGGTAATGGTCCTCTTTCTTTTATTATGATTTCTTTTAGTGTTTTTCCTTGTATTAGTTCCATTACTATGTAATATAGGTTTCCGTCAACACCTACATCATATATTGATACTATATTGGCATGCGCTAGTCTTGCTGCTGATTGTGCTTCTGCTTCAAATCTTCTTATGAATTCTTCATCTGTTGTAAATTCGTCTCTTAGTATTTTTACTGCAACATTTCTTTTTAGAACTTTATCTATTGCTTTATATACAGTGGCCATTCCACCATTTCCTACTTTTTCGATTATCTCATATCGACTACCTAGTAGTTTTCCTTCTAAATTCATATCTTTTCATTCCTTCCTTAACGGTCTATATGTTTTTTATGATTATAACTGTTATGTTGTCATAACCGCCATTGTCATTTGCTTTTTTTACTAACTCCTTTGGGGCTTGCTCTATATCTTTTTTTGCTTCGTTGAAAATTTCTTCTACTGATACTAAGTTCGTTAATCCGTCTGAATTCATTATTAATATATCATCTTTTAAGAAACCTTTTACCATAACATCTGGTTCTACAAATGCATTACAACCGTAGTGCTTTCATTAGCATGTTTTTTTGTGGATGGTGTTGGGCTTCTTCTTGTGTTATTGTTCCGTCTTTTACTAATTTTTGTACGTAGCTGTGGTCTTGTGTCAGTTTTCTCATAAATTCTTTTCTTATTCTGTATATTCTACTGTCTCCTACGTGCCCTATAAATACTTTATTATTATATATTAAACAGATTTCTAATGTAGTACCCATTCCTTCTAATTCTTTGTTTTCTTTTGATTTTTCAAATACTACCATATTTGCATATTCCATACTGCTTCCAATTAGTTGGATTATGCTGTCTCTGTCTTTTTCTATTTCCTTAAAGTTGTTTTCTATATAGTTTTTGGCTGTTTGTATTGCTAGTTTACTTGCTATTTCTCCGCCGTTGTAGCCTCCCATTCCGTCTGCTAACATGTATAGTTGTACTTCTGATAGGGAGTCTGATATGTAAAAAGAATCTTGGTTTATTTCTCTTACTTTTCCTATGTCTGATTTTGCATAAGCTTTAATCATGTGTTCACCTCTTTTTTCTTTCTCTTTCTTTATACCACAACTTTCTTTTTTTTGCAATATTTTCTAAGTTTTAAAATAAAAATACTTAAATGGGATATCTTATTTTTTACTTCTCTCATTCAAGTATTATTTTCAATATATATTACAATCTTACAATTATATGCTCTTGTTCAGCCTTATAGCAACTCACTTCAAGAATTTCATTTTCAATTTTGCTTCCAGCAACTTGACTTTCATCTTTTAATAAATAAGCTTGTACATAATTCTTAGTATGTCCTTTATACACTCCGTCTTTTTCTTCTTCAAAAAGCACCTGAACAGTTTGTCCCACATAAGCCTCATTGTAGTCCTTTTCATTTTTGTTTGACAATTCTATCAGTCTCTGACTTCTTTGTTCCTTTTTATTTCCGTCAATTTGCTCTTTCATAGCTGCTGCTTTTGTTCCTTTTCTTGGCGAATATTTAAACACATGCATTTTATAAAATTTTATTTCCTTCAAAAATTGATATGTCTCTTCAAATTCTTCTTCTGTCTCTCCTGGAAAACCTACAATTATATCTGTTGTCAATATTACATCAGAATAATTTTTTCTTAATATGTCTACTATTTCTTTAAATTGCTCAGTTGTATATCTCCTGTTCATTCTTTTTAAAGTTTCATCACATCCACTTTGCAATGACAAGTGAAAATGGTGGCATATTTTTTCTAATTTTGTTAGTCTTTTCATAAATTCTTCATTTATTAATAATGGTTCTATTGAGCCTAATCTAATTCTTTCAATACCACTTATTTTATTTATTTCTTCAAGTAAATCGATTAATCTATAATCTTTCTCCCTAAAGTCTTTTCCATATGATGCTACGTGTATTCCTGTAATTACCACTTCCTTTATCCCAGCTTTTGCAATTTCTTCAATTTCTGCAATTATGCTTTCTGGCTTTCTACTTCTTACTCTTCCACGTGCATATGGAATTATGCAATATGAACAAAATCTATCACAACCGTCTTGTACTTTTATTACAGCTCTTGTTTTTTCTGTATATGTTACATTTCCAAAGTCGACGAATTCCTTTTTATACATGACGTCTTCTATTTCTGTAAATCTTTTTTCTTTTTGCATATATTCTTCTACATATTTTACAATTTCTTTTTTTTCATTATTTCCTAAAATTAGGTCTATTTCTTCTATCTTTTCTAGTTCATTTTTTGCTACTTGTACATAACAACCACATGCAACTACAATAGCATTTTTGTTTATTTCTTTAACTCTACGAAGCATTTGCCTTGATTTCCTGTCTGACATATTTGTTACTGTACATGTGTTTATTACATATATATCAGCCTTTTCGTGTTGATTTGTAATTTCGTATCCACTTTCTATAAACTTTTGTGCCATTGCATTTGTTTCGTATTGATTTACTTTGCATCCGAAGCGTTATGAAAGCTACATTTTTTGTTTTATTCTCCATTTTTTATTTCGTTCCTTTCGTTCAATGCATATTCTCAAAAATATCGCAAAAGAATACTCTAATGCGATATTTCATTGTTTATATATATTATTATCTTCTTGCTTTTCCTTCTAATGCGTCTAAATTGTCTAATGCTTTTCCTGTTCCTAATGCTACACATGATACTGTGTCTTGTGCTATCATTACATTTATGCCTGTTTTTTCTTGTAATAATTTGTCTAGACCGTCTACTAAACATCCTCCACCTGTCATGTATATTCCTTTGTCACTTATATCTGCTGCTAATTCTGGTGGTGTTCTTTCTAATACACTGTGTACGGCATCTACTATCATCATTGCTGGTTCTATTAGTGCTTCTAGCATTTCACTTGAATATACTGTTATTGTTTTTGGTAATCCTGTTGATAGGTCTCTTCCTCTTATTTGCATGTCTGTGTCTTGGATTTTTGGGAATACACATCCGATGTTTACTTTTAGGTCTTCGGCTGTTCTTTCTCCTATTACCATATTATGTTTTTTCTTGATATATTTTACGATATATTCGTCAAATCTATCTCCTGCAACTTTTAGTGATGTACTTACAACTGACCCTCCTAACGAAATTACTGCTATGTCTGTTGTTCCACCACCTATGTCTACTACCATATTTCCACATGGTTTTGATATATCTATTCCTGCTCCTATTGCTGCTGCAATTGGCTCTTCTATTAAATATACTTTTCTTGCACCTGCTTGTGATGCTGCGTCTATTACAGCTTTCTTTTCTACTTCTGTTACTTGTGATGGTATACATATCATTATTCTTGGTGCAAAGATAAATTTCCCGCATATTTTGTTTATGAAGTATTTTAGCATTTTTTCAGTTACTGTGTAGTCTGAAATTACTCCGTCTCTTAATGGTCTTGTTGCTACTATATTTCCTGGTGTTCTACCTAACATTTTTCTTGCTTCTTGTCCAACTGCTAGGACGTCTCCTGTTATGTTGTTGACTGCAACAACAGATGGCTCTCTTAATACTATTCCTTTTCCTTTTACATAAGCTATTACTGTTGCTGTTCCTAAATCGATTCCGATATCTTGCCCCATTTTAAACATGCTTTTCATCCTTCCTCAACGTTTTTATTTCTCTTTTATTACAAATGTATTACGATTATATTACAAGTATTCAAATTTATCAACCCTTTTCATTGAATTTTTTATTTTTTTATATTATAATGTTTGTAGTTCAGTTATTTATACAGGGGGAATTTATGGAACACTATAAATTTATATCAAAAAATGAAGATGATACAAAGAATTTTGCAAAGTCTCTAGCTTCACAATTAAAACATAAAGACGTTGTCGTTTTAACTGGTGAACTTGGGTCTGGTAAAACTAAATTTGTGGAAGGATTTTTATCTTATTATGGTTTAGAAAATGAAATTTCTAGCCCTACTTTCACAATTGTAAACGAATACAATAAAGATAATATAAATATATATCATTTTGACGTTTATCGCCTAGAAGACTCTTCAGAATTTTACGAAATTGGCGGAGAAGAATATTTTGAAAATGGTATTTGCTTAATCGAATGGGGCGAATTGATTGAAGATGCCCTTCCTAAAGATTATATTCATATTGTCTTCAAAAAAGATGATGAAAACGAAGATATGAGAATTCTAGAAATTAGCTCAAAGGAGATTTTAGTATGAAAATTTTAAGTATAGACACATCAAGTAATGTATGCGGAGTTTCAATTTTGGAAGATGAAAATTTAATATGCAAATTAGACACAAATACCGGAAGAACACATTCAGAAAATTTAATGCCAATGATAGACGAAGCTTTGAAAAAGGCTGAATTAAATCCAACTGACATCAACTTAATTGTTTGTGACATCGGACCTGGCTCATTTACAGGAATTAGAATTGGCGTTGCTACTGCAAAAGCATTTTCTGACAGCTTAAACATCCCAAGTGTTGGAATTAGCTCACTAGAAACTTTGGCTTTTGGGATGATGTCTTTTGGTAAATATGTATGTAGCATGATTGATTGTAAAAATGATAATTGCTATTTTGCTTTATATGAGAAGAAAAATGACGCTTTAGAAACTTTAATTGAACCACAGGCTGAAAGTGTTGAAGCTGCTTTGGCAATCTTAAATAGCTATTCTTGTGATACTTTAGATAATGCTCAAATTGCTTTTGTTGGTGACGGTACTGAGGTTTATAAAACTGAAATTTCACAGACTTTTGAGAATGCTGAATTTTTATCTAGTGAATTTAATATTTTGAATTCTGAAGCTTTAGCTTTAGCTGGATTGTCTAAATTCAATTCTGGAATAGAACTTGATGAGGTTTTGCCTTTATATTTGAAGAAGCCACAAGCTCAAAGACAGTTAGAAGAAAAAGAAAATCAACAACTTGATTAAAATTATAAAAAATCTAAATTATTTATAATTACTGGCAAATTTTCATAAATAAAAATTTCCCTTAAAATATATTTTTGTACTTATTACACATAACATATTTTAAGGGTTTTTATTTATGGTTTCAATTTAGTATCAACATTATTCCTTCCAAAATACTGCTCTTAAGCCATATGGGCAGCTCCAAGGTGCACCTGATATTGGTTCACTTCCATTTGAAAGTTTACTTTTATCTATTTTTATTTCTTTTAAATTATTACATCTATAAAATACCTCTACTCCTATTTTATTTACATTAGAATGTACTATAATTGATGTAATTTGACCTTGTTGAAAAAAAGACCTGTCTCCTATTTCTTTGACACTGTTGTCTAAAATAAATTCTCCTTCTATTTTAGATAATACTGATATTAGTCTTTCTCCATTTTTACTATAAAGAATATTATTATTAACTTTATAGTATGGGTTAGCTTCATCTACTGTAACAGTTACATCATATTTATTTAGCATAAATATAGGGTTGATATTTTCTACATTTTTCCCAATGTTTATTTTTTTACATTTACCTAAACTAGCTAATGCATTAGCATTAATTCCTTTCAATGATTCTGGGAGTTTTATATTTTCTGCATTATTAGCAAGCCCAAAAGCTTTATCACCTAAAATTTGAGGACCTTCATTAATTATTATATCTTTTTCTTTAGAAAAACAAGCAATTATTGTTTTTTCATCTTTTGTGTATAAACATTTATTTTTTACAATATATGATTTATTATTTTCATCAACTTCTATTTCCTCTATGCTTGTTGGTAAACTACTTACCGATATATTTGTAAAGCTTTCTGGAATTACTAATTTTTTTATGTTGTTATAATTAGAAATATAGATATTAAAAGATTTTGTTCCTTCTGGTATATAAAATGTTGTTGTATTTTTTAGAACATTATCTGAAATGAAATATATATCTGTTCCATCTTTTTTCATCAATATTCCACTTTCATATTTATATATTGAATTTTCACTTAATACTATTTCTGTTAATTGATTGCAATTGACAAATGAGCTACCATACATTGTAGTTACAGTATCTGGAATCTCTATTTTTTCTATTCGATTATATGCAAAAGCAAAACCATCTATTAATTTAAGCTTTTCTGGAAGTCTTACATTTTTTAAATTTGTGCATTGCTCAAAAGTTCCTCCTCTAATGATTGTTATATTTGGTGGAAGTTCAACATTATCTAGACTTTTACAAGCCAACATACAATATATGCCTATTTCTGTTACACTTTCTGGAAATTCTATGTTTTTTAAATTTGAACAATATGCAAATGCATATTCTCCTATTTTCTCTACTCCTTCTTCTATTACAACATTTTCTAAAGTTGGATTTCCTGAAAATGCATCATTTCCTATTTCTTTTACTGTACCTGGTATTACTATACTTCGTAATCCTGTTAAATCCCTAAATGCCCCATCTCCAATTTTGGTTACATTTTGTGGAATTACTATTGTCCCTGTTGCTTCGTCCATTAAATCTAAATTTGTATTAGATGACATTAATTCTCCATCTATTACTATATATGGACTTACTTTTATTCCTATATCTTGCGCCCATTTTTTCTCTTGTTCATTTTGAGCAAAATAATATAATTCTCCTTTTATTACTTCAAAATTATCTACATATTTCTTGTTTGAATTTTTTAAAACTGTATATATGTTTCCTTCTTCTTGCACAGAATCATATATTAGCGCATTTTTTCCTGCATATAAAGCTCCTTCTTCAAAACTTCTATCTTTTGAAAATCTTTCACTTAAGTATAACTCATATTCTTCTGCCACTGATGATAATTCTGTTTTAAATTTTGCTTCCCCTGCTTTTCCTATTGTTCCATTATCTCCTGTCAGTGTTGCTATTGTCACTCCGCGCTAATATTAATAAAATTATTATTGTTATTACAAGTGCTATTAATGTAATACCTTCATTTTGCTTTTTCATATTTACAAAGCCCCTTTCTTTTGTTACTACTTCCAATTTTATCATTTCAGTTAAATTTATGTAAATAAGTAATAGGTTGTCTCTATTTGTTTTGGATTACAGCTCAGTGACTATTCTCCTTAAGAATTTAAAAATCAAAAAATAAAAAGACAAGGTCACTATAAAACCTCATCTTCTAAAAATTAAATAATTCATATGAAATTGACAATTAAAATATATTACTTAATCTCAATTAAAATTTCTCTATGATTATCTGTATTTATTTTACTATATTTCACTCCACATTCATCAAACAATTTTCTTGAAGCAATATTGTTTTCAGAAGTAGCATATTTATCAGACAAATAAATCACTTCTTTAATCCCTGATTGAATAATTATTTTCGCACATTCATTGCAAGGGAACAAATCAACATAAATTTTAGCATGCTCTAAATCTTTTTTGCTACCTCTGTAATTCAAAATTGCATTCATTTCTGCATGGCATACATAAGGATATTTAGTATCTAAATTCTCTCCTTCTCTACCCCAAGGGAAACTTTCGTCATCAAATCCATTTGGTGCTCCATTATATCCAATTGATAAAATTCTATTGTCATTACTTACTATACATGCTCCTACTTGTGTTGATGGGTCTTTACTTCTCATTGCTGATAGTTTAGCTATCGCCATAAAATATTCATCCCATCCTAAATAATCTTTTCTTTTTTCACCACTCATATTACTACTCCTTCTATTCGTACCATTCTAGTTCCCAATCGTCTAGTATTACTGTATCGCCTTGGCATACGCCCATTTCTTTTAATTTTGCGTCTATTCCCATATTTTTTAAGCATTTTTGTAAGTAGTACATTGATTCATTGTCTTCTATGTTTACTCTTCCCATTAGTCTTTGAATTGCTCTTCCTGTTACTATAAATATTCCGTCTTCTTCTTTGATTTCCCATTCGTCTTTTTTGTCTTCTAATGTGTATACTACTTTGTCTTCTATTTCTACTAACTCTTCTTTTGGTAATGTTTTTAGCACTTCTGTTACGTGGTCAATTAATTCTTGAACTCCGTCTTTTGTTGCTGCTGATATTTTGTATAATTCTAGTCCTTCTTTTTTTGCCAATTTTTCTACTTCTTCTAATAATGTTTCGTCTTGTATTACGTCTATTTTATTTGCTACTATTATTTGTTTTCTTGTTGATAGTTTTTCACTGTATTTTTTTAGTTCTTTGTTTATTGCATAAAAGTCTTCTACCGGATTTCTTCCTTCTTGTCCTGATACATCTAAGAAATGTAATAGTAATCTTGTTCTTTCAACATGTCTTAAAAATTGAATTCCTAGTCCTACTCCTTCACTTGCGCCTTCTATAATTCCTGGTATGTCTGCTATTACAAAACCATTTCCGTCTTTTGTTTTTACAACTCCTAAGTTTGGTATTATTGTTGTAAAATGATAATTCGCAATTTTAGGTTTCGCGTCTGTTACTGTTGCTAAAAATGTTGATTTTCCTACATTTGGAAATCCTAAAAGTCCTACATCTGCTAACAATTTTAATTCTAATATTAGTTCTTTTTCTTCTCCTTTTTCTCCATCCTCTGAAAATCTAGGAGCTTGTCTTGTTGCTGTTGCGAAATGTGAGTTTCCTCTTCCACCTCTTCCCCCTTTTAGAATTAATTCAGTTTGTCCAGGTTTTGATAGGTCTGCTACTACTTTTCCTGTTTCTACATCTTTTACAACTGTACCTATTGGCACTTTGACATATAAATCTTCTCCATATTTTCCATTGCAGTGACTTCCACTTCCATTATCACCATTTTTTGCTTTGAACTTTTTATTATATCTAAAATCTATTAATGTATTTTTGTCTTTGTCAACTTGGAAATAAATATTTCCGCCATTTCCACCATCTCCACCGTCTGGTCCACCAGCTGCAACATATTTTTCTCTTCTAAATGTTGCTGCTCCGTTTCCGCCGTCTCCGGATTTAATTATTATTTTTGTGTAATCTGTAAACATTTTCTCTCCTTCTTTGATGTTTTTGGGGACGGAGCAAAAAAACATCAAAACTTTATTATCTATTATTTATTTATCTTCTTTATTATGAATGATGTTTTTTTGCTCCGTCCCCAAAAACATCACCCGAAATAGTCCAATTTCATTGCCTTTTTTACTTTTTTCATAGTTTCTTTTGCTACTTTTTGCGCTTTAGCTGTTCCCTCAATAAGTATTTTATCCACTTCTTCTGGATGTGCTTCATAATATTCTCTTCTTTCTCTAATTGGTCTCAATTCTTCAATAATATTTTTAGCTAGTTGCTTTTTACAAGCTACACACCCACGTTTTCCTGCTCTACACTCTTCACATACTGTTTTTACTTCTTCCTCTGTACTAAATAGTTTGTGATAATATGAAACCATACATACATCAGGATTTCCTAAATCGTCTTTTTTTATTCTATTTGGGTCTGTCACTGCACTCATTACTTTTTTAGTGATCTCTTCTTCACTATCTGATAGGTATATTGCGTTTCCAAGTGATTTTCCCATTTTTTCGTTTCCATCTAGTCCTTTTATTCTTTTTCCACTTGATAGTACTGCTTGTGGTTCTATTAATACATCTCCATATATACTGTTAAATTTTCTTACTATTTCATGGCATTGCTCTATTAATGGTAATTGATCTTCTCCTACTGGTACTAGTTCTCCCTCAAATGCTGTTATATCTGCTGCTTGACTTACTGGGTATCCTAAAAATCCATATGTTACGCTTTCTCCAAATAATTCTTTCTTTTGTGCTATTTCTGTTTTTACTGTTGGATTTCTTTGTAGTCTTGCTATTGTTACTAAGTTTGAGTAAAATACTGTTAGTTCTGCAACCTCTGGTATCATTGATTGTATGTATATTGTTGTTTTATTTGGATCTATTCCAATTGATAGATAGTCCATTGCAACTTCTCTAATGTTTTTTCTTACTTTCTCTGGATTGTTGAAGTTGTCTGTTAATGCTTGAACATCTGCTATTAGTATATATGGGTCATATTCTTCACTTTCTTGCATTTCTAGTCTTTTTTTAAGTGAACCGAAATAATGACCTATGTGTAATCTCCCTGTTGGTCTATCTCCTGTTATTATTCTCTTTTTGCCCATAACTTATCTCTCCTTCTTTGATGTTTTTTTGCTCCGTCCCCAAAAACATCATTACTTTGCTTATTATACTATATTTTATGATATTTTGCAATAAAAAGAGACTATATTCTAGTCTCTTACGCATTACTTTTCAGAATTGCAATTCCTCCATATGGTAACAAATAGTTGGTCGTTCCGTTTAG
Source organism: uncultured Clostridia bacterium (assembly GCA_949443285.1). Taxonomy (GTDB): domain Bacteria; phylum Bacillota; class Clostridia; order TANB77; family CAG-508; genus CAG-269. The sequence goes on along the minus strand of CASSLW010000009.1, from coordinate 39,372 downwards.
TGCAAATACTTCATTCCCATTTTTAAATTCATCTGGCACTGTTATATTTCTTGTGTTTTCACTCCTATTAAGTGCAACATACAAAGAGTTTTCTTCATTTTCTCTTTTAAAAATAAACAGTTCAGAATCCTTATATAATACTTCAGGATTGCAATTTTTTGATATAAATTTCTTTCTAAATCTTCCAATTTCTCTACAGAATGTCAACAGTTCTTGGTCTTCCTGTCCCCAATTATAACATTTTCTGTTAAATGGATCTTTCCAACCATAAAGTCCTGATTCTGTTCCGTAGTATACACAGGGGTTTCCTAAGAAAAAATATTGAAGCATAATTCCTACCTTTAGCAATTTCTTGGCATTTTGATATTCTTCGTAATTTAAGTTTTCGTTTTCAAATTCAAAACTTCTAAAACCATCAGTATCGAAGTAGTTATATCCTTTATGCCAAGGAGATGGTTGTTCATCAATTTTCCAGATATCCATAATTCCTGTTCTCATATACTGCTTTTTAGCAAGTATAGTCATAACTCTTATGATATCATGTGTGCATAGTGAGAAAAGTAAGCTATCCAGTGTTTCTTGAGGATAGTTTTCCACCAGTTCTTGCATTTTTGCTTCTAAGTATCCGCTTTCTCCATAAGCTAAGAATTTCAAAGCTGCATTTGTTATTGGATAACATGTTGGTACATCTAGTCCTGTTCCTAAAACTTCCAGTTCTACATCATCCCAATATTCTCCTACAATAAACCTTGCTTTTTCTTCATTAGCTCTGGTTCGAATTCCTTCCAAGAAAAATGGTGGTAGGGCTTCTGCTAAGTCTAATCTAAATCCATCTACATATTTAGAATATTTAGCAATTACGCCGTTTTCTCCATACACATAGTTTTGATAATCTGGGTTGCATAAGTTGAATTCTGGCATATCACTAAAGCCATACCAAAATCTTATGTTCCCATTTTCATCTCTACTAAACCAGTCTCTATAAACAGAATTTGGATTGTTCTCCGCATCTAAATAAATAGGATTATCACTGCAACAGTGGTTAAATGCAACGTCTAAAATAAGATACATACCCTTGCTTATAGCTTTTTCATGTAGTCTGTTTAAATCTTCAAACGTTCCTACTTCTGGGTCTATTTCCATATGATTTGTCGCTGCATACCTATCGTATCTTAAGGTACTTAAATTAATTGGTGATAAATATAGAATTTCCACTCCTAAACTTTTCAAATAGTCTAGTTTTTCTTCAATTCCTTTCAGGTTTCCGCCAAAAAAGTCATTGTTGTGGAAATGTCCATTTTCATCTCTTCCCCAATTAACACTTTCTCCCCAAAAACGATATTTCCGACCTTGTTGCTTTTCTGCAACATAGTTTGGGCTTTTGTTAAATCTGTCTACAAAAATTTGGTAGACTAATTTTCCTTTTGCCCATTCAGGTACGGTAAATTTGTTGTGAATAAGAACTCGCCAATATGGTGATTCTCCTTCTGTGATAAATGCTTGGTTTGTTTCCCTACTTATTTTGATTGCTTTTTCTTTCCCATCAATCTTTACAAGAAAAAAGAAGAAGTATTCCCCGAGTTTATTAAACTGTACCTTTGTACAATATTTTACGGTCCTTTCTTCTTCTTTTGTTTTTTGTAATTCTTGTATTATTGATGGATTTTCTCCATGTCTGTTAAATAGTACTTTGCAGGTTTCAATTTTTCCTACTTCTTTTGGAATTTGAACTCTTATTTCAAATTCTTCCCCTAGTGCAATTTTCCGCTCTTTAGGCATAAATTCTACTTTTAGATTGTTTTTCATGCTTTTGTCCTCTCTTTACTTAAAGTGTCGGATTTTGTCACTATTTGTTACATTTTCACTTTACTATATTTATGACCTTTTGTCAATAGATTTTAAAAATGTTTTCCCTTTCTGCGTCTTTTTGTTTTTTGCATTTCTTCTTCATATTCTTCTACATATGATTTTCCAAATACTTCATCTAATTTTGGTTTCTCATTGACAACTTTTTCTTGTTGATTATTATACTCTTCACTTTGTATATTCTCAGTATCTATATCACTATCTAGCTTGATATTTTCTCCAGTATATCCATTATAATATTCGTCATATTCATCCTCATCATATTCTACGCCAAATTCATTTTCGAATTTTCTTCTTCTTTTTATTAATATACAAGATACTATAATTATAACAATTACAGCCACTGCACCTGTTGCTACTGCTATTATTAGCCATTTAGTTTCTTCACTTTTCTTGTTTTCATTTTGAGCGGTCTGTTCTTGAGCAATTATTCCTTTTTTTACAGTTATTTTGTATTCTACAGTTTCTTCTGTTTCTTCATCTGTAACTATTATTGTTATTACATTTTCGCCTTCTTTCAGGTCTTCGTTTCCTTTTATTTCTACTTTCGCATTTTCTCTATTCGCAATTGCTTTTAAAGGAATTTCCGTTAAATCTTCTTTTAGCTCTATTGTATATTCGTATATGTCTGTTTTAAATTCCGGATTTAGGTATATTTCGTGTTCTTCGTCTATTGCTATTGATAGCAATCCTAATGCTTCTTGTTCTTGATTTTCTTCTGGGTTTTCTGTTCCTGTTTGTTCTTCATTTTCTTCTTCGTTATTTTCATCTATTACATTTGGTGTTACTTCTTCGTCTTTAGAAGCTTGTCTTGCTACATATATTGTGTATGTATTAGTTGTTTTTCCATCTGGTGCTGTTACTGTAACTTTTATTGCATTTGTTCCTACTTGTAAGTTTTTATATGGCCCACTTACTGAATATTTTGCACCTGGCGCTTGTACTTTTGCGTATACTGATACTGATGTTACGTTATTTGGTACTGTTACATTGTATTTTGTTGTTCCTGCTTTAAATCCTGTAAAGTCGTTTGGTGTTATTCCTAAGTTTGATAGTTTTGCATTACTTGATGCAGTATTAGTAGTTGTACTTCCACTGTTATTGCTAGAATTTCCGCTATTTCCTGAATTTCCACTACTAAAATTTACTGTTTTTGCACTTAAACTTACTTTTTCCCCACTTTGTGTAGAAAGTGGATTTTGTGGTGTAAATGTAACTGCTGTCCCGTTACCGAGTAGCTGTTACATTTACAGTTCCTGATGAATTTTCTAACCATAATTTATCTGTTGATAAACTTCCATTTGTACAACTTATGTTAAATCTTCCTGTGCATGGTGTAGATACTGTAATTGTTGCTGTTTCTCCTACTTTCAAGCTACTCTTTGATGCTGACACTGAAAATGAATTCGCTTCAGCTAATTTTGGTATTAATATTATAGATATTGTAAAAAATATTGCTATTATAAATTTATTAAAAAATTTTTTCATTATTTACTCCTAATTTTATTTCATTATTTCGTTTTTTATTAACATATAGTCACTTGCTGTTATCTGTCCATCTCCGTCATAATCTGCTCTAGTTTTTTGTTCTTCAGTTAGAAAATTAAATTCCATTATATGATTTTTTATTAGTACATAATCACTTGCTGTTATTTGCCCATCTCCATCGGCATCTCCTTTTACGCTTGAAACTGGTGGTTTAGGTTGCGTTTGTTCTCCTCCTGGTTGATTTGGCACTTGATAAGTATCTATTTTCGTATTAACTGGTGTCAAATAATCATTTGAAACATAACCTTCTCTACCATTAACTTTTACTTTAGACCAACCACTATTGCCTTCATTGTAATTTAACATCAATACTGGTGTATTTCTTTTTAAATATTCTATTGTTGTAGCTGATGAACTATATCCGTTTCTTATTGCTACGCTATAATAGTTAGAACTTATAAAATATAATGTTCCGTCATTTGTTGTTAAACTACTTGGTAATTTTACATATGATGGCATATTTTTGTAAACTGGAATTACAAATGTTAATTCATTGTTTAGCCACCCATTATTTAAATATTCATCAAATAGCATTTTTGCTTGATTTGTTGGGTCTTGTATGTTTGTCATATATTGATGCCAATATAACCCTGTTGATTTATCTGCTACTACATCAAATTTGAATGTATATTTTGTATTTTGTCCTACTCCCACATATGAATTTGCTATTAACTTGGCACCTTCTATTAATGCTGTTCTTGGTGAGTTCCACCCAGCTCTTGAAGCATATGCTAGTCCTCTTTGTGTGTTTCCTTCTCCGTCTGATGCTCCATAATTGAAGAAATTATATGTATTTGGATATGTATTGTCTTTTCCATTTATCATACTTGGCAAATTTTTACCTTTACCTAACTCTTGAAATATTTTTACTGTTATGCTTAATGCATTTTCTCCTGATGCCTGTGCTGCATCATATATCATTTGTGCATATGATACTCCATTTACGCTTCCAGCTAGGTATGTTCCTTGTACTGCTTTTTGTATTTGCTCAATTGGTATTACTGTTTGATTTGATAAATCTAAGAATTGGAATATAGTTGTTTCTGTTAAAAAGTTTCTTGGGTCTATATAATAATTTACTATCCTTCTTGATGCACAATAGTAGCCACTATCTCCTTGGCCACCGCAAGGACATAACCACGCACCATTACTTTGATGTATTGTATTTCTTAGGCATTTATTTTCGTTGTTTGCACTTGTTAGCTCATCCCAATCTATATCTGTATAAAATGGCTTGAATTTCCAGTTTGTGTGACCTGTGTCTTCTATCAATTTTTTTAACATTATTTGATAGCTTTCTGGAAATGCGTCTATTCCATTATTGTTATTGCTGTTTGCATTTATTGTTACTTGGTTGTATGTTGATGCCTGCACTTTATTTGGCATAAAAAAGACTATTAGATTAAATATTGTTATTGATATTAATGTTATTATAATTGAATTTTTTAAGAATATTTTTTCCTTCATCTTTTGCCTCCTTAATTTATTTCTTTTGTTACATAATTCGTCTTATTTTGCAATTTTAGTATATCATTACAAGTCGAAATTGGCAATATTTATCTCATTTGTAATATAATTGTAATAATATTAATTTGATTTGGATAGCACTACTGGAAATTATTATTTAAGTGGATTTAATATGGCAAAATAAAAAAGCGCCTAAGCGCTTTTTTTAATTTAACCACTCTGGATTTTCTAAATACCAGTCAATTGTTTTAACAATTCCATCTTCAAATTTTGTTTTAGGAAGCCATCCTAATTCTTTGCTAATCTTAGTTGGGTCAATAGCATATCTATAATCATGACCTTTTCTATCTTCTACGTGTTCAATTAAATCTTCTGATTTTCCTAATCTTTGTAGAATTAATTTAACAATTTCAATATTTCTCTTTTCATTGTGTCCACCGATGCAATATCTTTCTCCTGAAACTCCGTTGTGGAATACTAAGTCAATCGCTTCGCAGTGGTCTTCTACATATAGCCAATCTCTAATGTTTAGTCCTTCTCCATATACTGGTAGTTTTTCGTCTTTTAGGGCTAATTTAATCATATGTGGTATTAATTTTTCGTTGTGTTGGTATGGTCCATAGTTGTTTGAACAGTTTGTTACATTTACATTCATTTTATATGTTTCTTTGTATGCAAGTGCAATTAAATCTGAACTTGCTTTTGATGATGAATATGGGCTACTTGGTTTTATTGGTGATTTTTCTGTAAAGTATCCGTCTTCTTTTAGTGAACCAAATACTTCATCTGTTGATATGTGTACAAATTTGTTTTGACTTCCTTCTCCCCATATTTGTTTTGCTGCTTCTAATAGTGTGTGTGTTCCTATTACGTTTGTTTGTGTAAATACAAATGGATTTTTTATACTGTTATCAACATGTGATTCTGCTGCAAAGTGGATTACTCCGTTGATGTCATATTTTTTGAATAAGTCTAATACAAATTCAAAGTCACATATGTCTCCTTGTACAAATGTTATTTTATCCATTACTTTTTTTAGGTTGTCCATATTTCCTGCATATGTTAATTTGTCTAATACTACTACATTGTAGTCTGGGTGTTTGTTTACAAAGTGTTCTGCAAAGTTTGCTCCTATGAAACCTGCTGCTCCTGTTACTAATACATTTTTACTCATTTCTCTTTACCTTCCTTATTTTAAATTTTCGAATAGATTTGTTTTTCTTAATTCTGCTAATGATGGCCATTTTGCATCTTTTTCGGATGTCAATAAATCTTCAATTTTCATATCTCCCATAGGCCAATCAATTGCAACATCTTTATCATTCCAAGCAAGTCCACCTTCAGCTTCGTGATTGTATACATCATCACATTTATAAGTGAATTCTGCTTCATCTGATAATACTAAAAATCCGTGTGCAAAACCTCTTGGTATCATAAACATTTTCTTGTTTTCTTCTGAAAGTATAACACCTTCCCATTTTCCATAAGTTTCGCTTCCTGGTCTTAGGTCTACTGCTACATCAAAAACTTCTCCTTTTATTACTCTTACTAGTTTTGCTTGAGTATTTTCTTTTTGAAAGTGTAGTCCTCTTAATACTCCTTTTTTTGATTTTGATTGATTGTCTTGTACAAAGTCATAGTTTAGCCCTAGTTCTTCAAAGTCTGGCTTACTGTATGTTTCCATGAAGTATCCTCTGTTGTCTCCAAATACTGTTGGTTCTATTATACATACGCCTTCAATTGATGTATCTATTCTTTTAAATTTTCCCATTGTTATTTTCCTTTCTAAAATTATTCTTCTCCAAACCCATTTGTTGCCAAATCTTTTAAGTATTTTCCATATTCGGTTTTCATATATATTTTAGATAATTCTAGTAATTGTTCACTTGTTATCCAACCTTGTTTATATGCTATTTCTTCTGGACAACAAACTTGAATTCCTTGTCTTTTTTCAATTGTTTGTACAAAGCTTGCTGTTTCAATTAGGGCATCATGTGTTCCTGTATCAAACCAAGCCATTCCACTTCCTAGTTTTTCTACTTTTAATTTTCCTAATTTCATATATTCATCATTTACTGATGTTATTTCAAGTTCTCCTCTTGCTGAAGGTTTTATTGTTTTTGCTATTTCTATAACATCATTTGTATAGAAGTATAGTCCTGGAACTGCATAGTTTGATTTTGGATTTTCTGGTTTTTCTTCGATTGACACTGCATTTCCTTGTTTGTCTATTTCTACTACTCCATATCTTCTTGGGTCTTTTACATAGTATCCAAATATTGTTGCTTCTTCTCTTGCATTTGCTCTTTTTAATATTTCTGGTAAGTGTGAACCATAGAACATATTATCTCCTAATATCATTGCAACATCGTCATCACCTATAAAGTCTTCTCCTATTATGAATGCTTCTGCAAGTCCATTTGGCTTTTCTTGTACTTTATATTCGAATTTCATTCCCCATTTTGAACCATCACCAAGTAGTGATTGGAATGTTACTACATCTCTTGGTGTTGATATTATTAATATTTCTCTTATTCCAGCTTCCATTAAAACTGATATTGGATAATATATCATTGGCTTGTCATATACTGGCATTATTTGTTTTGATATTGCTATTGTTAGTGGATATAATCTTGTTCCACTTCCTCCTGCTAATACTATTCCTTTTCTGTTTTTCATTTATTGTTCAGCCCTTTCTTCTTCTAAATATCTATCTAGTCCATTTTCCCAATTTGGAACTTCAATTCCTTGAGCTAATAATTTGCTTTTTGACAATTGTGAGTTAAATGGTCTTTTTGCTTGTGTTATTTTCATCATTTCTATATATTCTTCTGTTGTTACTGGATTTACTTTACATTGAATATTTTGTTTTTCAAGTATTGCTTTTGTAAAGTCATACCATGTTGTATATCCTTGGTTTGTTGCGTGATATACTCCATATGGTATTTTCTTTTCTATTGCTTGATATATTATTTCTGTTAAATCTTTTGCATATGTTGGACTTCCGTGTTGGTCAGCTACTACATTTATTTCGTCTCTACTAGAACCTAATTTTGTCATTGTTTTTACAAAATTGTTTCCACCTATTCCATATAGCCAAGCTGTTCTAAATATGTAGTACTCGTCCATATTTTTTTCTATGCCTTCTTCTCCATGTAATTTTGTTATTCCATATGCTGTTACTGGTGCTTTTTCGTCATCTTCTTGGTAGTCTTTTGAAACATCTAAGTCACCACCAAAAACATAATCTGTTGAAATATGTACTAGTTTTGCCCCTACTTTTTTTGCTGCTTTTGCTAAATTTGCTGGTCCATCTCCATTTATTTTTTCTACTATTTCTCCTGCTGTTTCTGCTTTGTCTACTGCTGTAAATGCTGCACAGTTTATTATATATTCTGGTTTTGTTTTTTCTACAAATTTTTCTACCGCTTCTTCGTTTGTTATATCTAAGTCTGCAACGTCTGTGCATATTAGTTCATTTTCTTTTTCAAATTTTTCTCTTACTTCTTTTGCAAGCATTCCGTTTGCACCTGTTATTAATATTTTCATTGTTACACTTCCTTTCGAAATTTACGCTCCTATCATATCATTTAACTGAAAAAAGTACAAGGGGTTCTTGCACTTTTTTATATACATTTACTTTATTTTCTGCAAAATATAATATTATTTTCATCTTCATATACTATTTGTGCTTTATTATTATCTACTTTCTGTATTAATTCGTCTCCTTTATCTAAAATGATAAACTGCGCATTCCACTTTTCCATTAATTCATATAGTGCCTCAACGTTTTTATTACCATACATATCCCAATATACACGTTCTTTTTCTTTATAATTATCCATCATATTTACATATTGCATTCTTGAATAGAACAGAACTATTTTTGTACTTATTTGTCTCATATTGCTTCCATGCCTTGGCTCTGGTGGAGCTACAACTATTGCTCTATCCTTTATATGTTCCTCTATAAATTTAGTTTGTTGTACTATATTTTTATCTATCTTTTCTGCATTTTCATGTTTGTAAAAAAGATTTTTTTCTTGGTACATATATGAACCGCAAGTAATTGATATTATTATTTCTAAAGTTAATACAATATATTTAATTTTTTCATTTTTTATATTTTCACATATTAGATAAATTGCATACGCTATTCCTATTTCCATTGGTATAATCCACAATAATCTCCAATATGTAGCTGATGATGTAACATATTTTTGTATATATTTTGATATTAATGGATTTAATATTGTTATAAATGCAATCATTGGTATAAATACTATTAATGCCTTCGCTTTCTTATTTCCCTTTATCAGTACAACAATACTGCTAATTGCATATAATGCAATATATAAATATCCGCTTCTTATGAAATCTTTTATTATATGTTTATAACTTAATATATTTGTTACTTCAACTGCACCTGATGATGCCATTAGTGAACAAATTACAAATATAGGCAATGTCAAGAAGTTTGGAATTAATATTGCTACTAATTTGAATATACTTTTTATGTCTTTTTTTATCAACATATAAACTGCAAACAAGAAATATATTATTGGTATTAGCCATATTGCTATTGGGTTTAAAGCTATTGCAGCTAAGTTTGCTATTGCAAGTATTATAATATCTTCCTTTTTTAGTTCTTTATAATTTAATAGTTTATAATAAATAAATGTTATTATTACATTTAAAACTATTGCTTTTCCTTGGTGACACCTTCCTAATAATGTACTTCCTCTAAACCTTGCTGATGCTCCATCAAATAATATTAATATTGCAAATATTATTGCCATTATGTATGGATTTTTATTGTTTGTTATTCTTTTTATCAATAGAAAATATGAAATATACGCTATTGTTATTATTAACATTGGGTAAAATGTATGTAACAAAACTGGCACACTTACATCAAATATTTTTGCAATAAATCCATTAAATATCTCCCATGAATTCATAACATATGTTTTTGGAAATATAGAATTTTCTTGTCCTGTTGATGGTTCTGTTTCCATATATTGTTCAAATTGTTTTGCTTGTTCTGACCAACTTACATAGAAAGAATCATCTGCATCACTTCTTTGTAAGTACATTGAATTTCCAATTTGAAATACAACTAATAAAACAAATATAGCTATAATTACCTTTTCTGCTAGCTTTTTGTTTTTTAAATTCTCTATCTTATCTTTTAAGTTTAGTTTATATTTATTGTCTGCTCTTTTTACTATAAATGATAGCAATATAATTAATCCCCATATTATTAGTTCTATCCAAAATAAAATATTTGTTTTTAGGTTAAATATATTAAATGGTATTGCTATTATTTCAAATACTGCAATTATTGTAAAAAATCCATACAGAATTGTTGTTGACAGTTCTTCTTTTTTACTCTTTATGATTTTTTTTATTAATATTCCTGCTCTTATAAATAAGAACATTAAAAATATTATTGCTAATATGCATTTTATAAATTCCATTTCGATTTCCTTTCTGCCACATTTTTTCACTATAATATCATTTAAAAGCAAAAAGTACAAGATATTTTCTTGTACTTTTCATTTATTATCTTCTAGGCACTGGTGCATCTTCTACTGGCATATTCTCAAATACAGGTATTGTAAATTCAAATCTAGAATCTAACAAGTTTGAAGCTCTATATGACTTATATACCCTATTTCCTTCATCATTTGCAGCCCTTATATTTTGCATATATTGATGTTCATATAATGGACTATTTATCACATTATATTTTTGGAAGTATAATGTAGATTGTCCTTTAGCTATGTAATTTTTACTTAAAAATTCTGCTCCACCTTTAATTGATGCCTCTGGTGTAAACCATTGTCTTTCATATGCATATTTTGCACCTGCAACTATTCCAGCTTGTGTATTTCCTGTTACTGCTATATTGTATAAGTTGTACACTTTTCTTCCCATATATGTGTATCCATTCATTACCCCACGTCCGTCACTTCCTTGTTCGTGTAATATTCTTGATGCAATATGGAATGGACTGATATTTTGTTCTTTTGCAACTTGTAATATTGCTTTTATGCATGAGTCTGTATCTAAAAATGTTCCTTCTACCATTTTATATATATCTTCATATGTTCCAGATGATGACCCTAAGTTTTGGAATTGGAATATCCATTCTTCTTCTAAACTATTTCTTGGATCCATCATATAAGCAATTCCTTTTTTTGATGCTCTATACCAAGTTTGACTTACATCATATTTATTATCATCTTCACTAGATTTCCATTCATTTAGCCATGGTGATTGTGTTAAGCTTCTTGGTGAACCACTGCTACTAAATCCATATTGGTTGTCTATTACAGTGTTCCAATCTAGTCCTGTGTATTTTATTTTTATTGTCCAATTTGGATATTTGCTTTGTAATTGTCTTAATCTTGCTTTATATCCTGGATATCTTGCTTCATCTAATTGTTCAAAGTTTGAATAGTTTGGATATATAGCTCTTGTTGGATTAAATTTGAATTTTTGTGATGCTCCACCATTTCTTGCATCTATTTCTATATTTGTACAATTTGCTGTATTTCCGCCTGCTACAGTTAGATATGTTTTACTATGTTTTGATATTATGTTGTAATATCCATTTCCTGCATCTTTTATTATCCATTTTTGAGCATCTGCTCCATTTTCTCTACATTGCCATACATTTGTATGATTTGCTGTTTCTCCATTTGATACATCTAATAACATTTCTGAATGTATAAATGTTAATGAGTAATATCCTCCATTTCCTAGATATCTAACTCTTACTTTTTGGCAATTTGCATTATTTCTAGTATATAATTGAACGTTTCCACCTGAGATTGTGCTTGCATCTAAAACATCTAATACCTTATTACTGTCTAATGCTGTTTCTATTTCATACACTCCATTTGCTATTGTTCTTTCTCCATATGTTTCATCAAATTTATTAAATCTAAATTTTTGTGCCATAGTTCCGTTTTTTTCATCTATTTCTATATTTGTACAGTTTGCTGTTTTTCCGCCTTCTACTGTTAAATATGTATTACTTTGTTTTGATATTATGTAGTAATATCCATTTCCAGCTTCTTTTATTATCCATTTTTGAGCATCTGCTCCATTTTCTCTACATTGCCATACATTTGTATGATTTTCTACTCTTCCATTTGATACATCTAATAACATATTTGAATGTACAAATGTCAATGTATAATATCCTGAACCTACATATTTTACATTTACTTGTTGACATTTAGCTTGATTTTTAGGATATATTTGAACATTTGCACCTGATATCATGCTTGCATCTAGTACATCTAGTGCTTTGCTACTATCTACACCCGTTTCTATTTCATATATTCCATCTTCGATTGTTTGTGTTCCATATATTTTACTAACATCATTAAATTTGAATTTTTGTGAAAGTCCCTCAATTTTTGTACTTATTTCCACATTTCCACCTGATACTGTTAAATATGTGTTACTTTGTTTTGATATTATGTAGTAATATCCATCCCCTGCATCTTTTATAACCCACTTTTGAGCATCTGCTCCATTTGGTCTACATTGCCATACATTTGTGTGATTTTCTATCTTTCCATTTGATACATCTAATAACATCTTTGAGTGTTCAAATGTTAGTGTATAATATCCGTCTCCCATATATTTAACTTTTACTCTTTGACAATCTTCTTTATTCTTATCATATATACGAACATTTCCACCTGATATCATACTTGCATTCACTACATCTAGTGCTTTATTACTATCTACACCTGTTTCTATTTCATATATTCCATCTTTAATTGTCTGTGTTCCCTTTGTTTGTGCTAAATTATTAAACTTAAATTTTTGTGAAACTCCTCCATTGTATGTATCTATTTCTATATTTGTACAATTTGCTGTTTTTCCTTCTGCTACTGTTAGATATGTATTACTTCTTTTTGATATTATGTTATAATATCCATTTCCAGCATCTTTTATAACCCATTTTTGAGCATCTGCTCCATTTGGCCTACATTGCCATACATTTGTATGGTTTACTATATTTCCGTTTGATACATCTAATAACATATTTGAATGTATAAACGCTAATGTATAATATCCATTTCCCTGATATTTAACTTCTACTTTTTGGCAGTGTGCATTATTTCTAGTAAATATTTGAACATTTGCACCTGATATTTTACTTGCATCTAGTACGTCTAATACTTTATTGCTATCTAATGCTGTTTCTATTTCATATATTCCGTTTTCTATCGTCTTTGTGCCTTTTACTGGTTCTATTTTATTGAATTTGAATTTTTGAGAAAGTCCACCATTTTCTGCATCTATTTCTATATTTGTAGCATTTGCTGTTTTTCCTCCTGCTACTGTTAGATATGTATTACTTATTTTAGAAATTAGATGATAGTGTCCATCTCCTAAATCTTCGATTGCCCATTTTTGAGCATCTGCTCCATTTGGTCTGCATTGCCATACATTTGTATGATTGGCTGTATTTGCATTTGATACATCTAATAACATATTTGAATGCAAGAATGTTAATGTATAGTATCCGTCTTCACAATATTTGACTTGCACTTTTTGACACTCTGCATTATTTCTAGTAAATATTTGAACATTTCCACCTGATATTTTACTTGCATCTAGTACGTCTAATACTTTATTACTATCTAATGCTGTTTCTATTTCGTATATACCGTCTTCTATTGTTTTTGTAGATATTTTAGCTTTTACTTTGTTCATTGTTTTATTTTCTGTTTCAATACTACTTTCTTGCTTATTTGTATCATTTTCCTCTACATTATTTTGTGTAAGTTCATTTTTATCTTCTAAGTTATCTGTTTCTTCTATATCTATATTTTCTTCTTCATCTTCTATTTTTTCTTGTTCTTCTAGGTTAATATCATCAATTACTTCTTTTTCTTGCATACTTTCATCCTGTGCATATGAAGCAATTACAAGTGCAAAGTTATTAAATAATATTGTAAATAAAAATACAATTGTAATTAATGTTGCTATTTTTCTCATTTTATCAACTCCTTCGTAATCTATTTTATCATAAATTTACAGTTTTTTTAATATTTTTTCAATTATGTAATCAAATCTTAATTTTCCTGTAATATTCCCTTTTTTTGCCTCATATAATAAAATATAAAAGATACAGTAAGTGCAATAAGTAAGAAAAACATTATAATTACATTTGAAAGCGTTGCACCTATCATACTATATTTATTTACTAATGTATAAGATACTAGCATTGAAACTACTGATGTTATGATATATGCAATTGTTGTATTTTTTTGTCTTCTCATTGTTCCTAATGCATAGAACATTACTGTTGCCATTGCATAAAATAATCCAGACAATACCATTAATAATAATTGCATTTTATATTCAGTTAAATCAACTTTATATAGCATATTTAAAATTGGTATTCCTATAAACATACACACAATTTCAATTCCAAGTGTGCATAATAATAATATTAAATCTAGTTTCACTATTATTTTTATAAATTTTCCATATTCTTTATTGTTCCAATATTCCCCAAATACTTTTAAAAATGGTTTTATTAATAATAGGCTAACTAAATTTATTACAAATGTAGGCATATATAAAATGTTGAAATATGTTTGCATTTCATTGTCTCCATATTTCTCTATTGCATATTTAACTGCATTTATTACATACATATTAAATAATGTTGATATTCCTAACGGAATGGATTCCATTACAATTTTTTTGACTTTTGAATAATTATAACTCAATCTTTCTTTTACATATTTTTTTATATTCCTATATTCATAAAAAATTAAAACAAACACACCAAAAAGGAGCATAGCTCCAAAAGAAATGTATATGTTATTAGTTATTTTATTAAAAATTATAAATGCTAACATTTCTACTGAATTTCTTATTAATAGTGATTTTCCTGCTAAATCTAATCTGTCATTTAATTGGAACTCTGCTTGAAATGTTTCGCTAAAATTATCTAATACTCTTATTAAAATTAATATTACAAATATAAATAATTTTTCATTAGAGTAACCTGTTATAGCTACATATATTGCACCTATAATAAGCATCAAAACTATTGCAACTATTCTGGAATAGAAATAATCTTCGTATTTATATTCTCTTTTTGTATCTGTTACTTGGAAAATCCTAATTCCCATATCTCCTATTGCATTTAAAATACAACAGGTTGCATAACATATTGAAAATATTCCGGCAATTTCTACTCCATTTAATCTTGTACAAAACATTAATGTTATTGCATTAAATACTGAAAACACCATACTACCTACAGTATTCCATATAAATTCCTTCTTTTTTATCATTTGATATCCCTTCTACCATTTAATATCTATATTAAATGTTTTCAATACAAATTTATATACTGCTAAAAAAACTCTAAACATATGTAATAGATATACTTTTTTCATAATTGCAACTTTTAAATTCTTTGATTTATGTGATATGCAATACCAAATTTTCAAATATTTTGTTTTTCTCCATAGGGGAAATTCTTTATCTAAAAATTTTCTATTTTCTTTTAATACATTTTTAAAGTTTTTCTTGTCTGATGACATTCTAAACATTAATGATACTCCAAAATGTAGAAAAGCCATTGCATCTATTACTTCTAGTCTGTTTTTTCCGTTTTCATCTTCTTTGTACATTTTTTTTATTCGTATCATAGCATTTTGTGTTGATTCTATTTGCTCTTTTTTTATTTGTGCCATTATAGAATCATTTCTGACCATATAATAATATATTGGGTCATCAATGAAAGAAATTGTTTTTGTATTTAGATATGCTAACAATAAAAACATCATATCATCTAATATTCTTGGTGGATTTTCTAAATTTTTTAGATTTTTTAATACTTCTGCTTTATACAATTTGTTCCATAATGCTGTATTTATTGTTAATATATCTTCTGGATTTTCATCCATATTTATTTTTTTACCAGAAAATCCTGTCATTTCTGTTGAATACACATGTTCTGTTTCAACATCTACTCTATAATATCCTGAAACTACTATGTCTGATTTGTTCTTTTTAGCTGCTATATATAATTTTTCTGCATAATCTAGTTTAATATAGTCATCTGAGTCGACAAATGTAATATATTCTCCTGTTGCTTTTTGAATTCCGTCAAATCTTCCTTTCCAAACCCCTTCGTTTTGCTTGTCTATTATTACTATATTTTTATCTGTGTATTTTGCTTGATATTCTTTTAATATTGATAAACAGTTGTCAGGTGAACCATCATTTATACATATTATTTCTACTCCATCAAGTGTTTGTCCAACTAAACTATCCATACTTCTTCTTAAGTATTTTTCTACTTTATATACTGGTACTATAATACTAACTTTTGGTTTTTCACTCATTTTCTTATCCTCTTTTATATTATTTTTTCATTTTTTAATGAATTAATAGCTTCTTCTATAATTTTATCCATATCATAATATTTGTATGTTCCTAATCTTCCACCAAATATAACATCTTTATCTTGTTCTGCTAATTCATTATATTTATTATATAATAAATTGTTTTTCTCATCATTTACTGGATAATATGGCTCTTTTGTTTCATCCCAAGTCATAGGATATTCTTTTGTGATTATTGTAAATTTGCTTACTTCTTCATCTTCTTCGTTTCCTAGACTTTTTGCATATTCAAAATGCTTATGTTCTATTATTCTAGTGTATGGAGTTTCATAATCTGTATAATTTATAACTGCATTTCCTTGATAGTTATCTACTGCTAGTTCTTGTGTTTCAAATTTTAAACTTCTATATTCTAATTTTCCAAATTTGTAATCATAATATTTATCAATTGGACCTGTAAACACTATTTTTTCTGCAATATTCTTTAATTCATTTTCATGCTCAAAATAGTCATAATTTAGTTTTACTTCAACATTTTCTAACATTTTTTCGATTATTGCTGTATATCCTCCAATTGGAATTCCTTGATATTTGTTATTGAAATAGTTGTTATCAAATATTAGTCTTACTGGCAATCTTTTTATTATGAAACTTGGTAATTCAGTACATTTTCTTCCCCACTGTTTTTCTGTATATCCTTTTATTAGTTTTTGATATATTGTTGTTCCTACTAAACTAATTGCTTGTTCTTCTAAATTTTTAGGTTCTACTATTCCAGCTTGTTTTCTCTCTTCTTCTATTTTTGCTTGTGCTTCAGCTGGCGTAATTACTCCCCAAAGTCTATTAAATGTATTCATATTAAATGGCAAGTTGTATAATTCATTTTTATAATTTGCAACTGGTGAATTTGTATATCTATTAAATTCTGCAAATTGATTTATGTAGTCCCATACTTCTTTATTACTTGTATGGAATATGTGTGCACCATATTTGTGTACATTTATTCCTTTTACGTTTTCGGTATAAATGTTTCCACCAATATTTTTTCTTTTTTCTATTACCAAGCATTTCTTTCCTTTTTTTGTAGCTTCATATGCGAATATTGCTCCAAATAGTCCGCTTCCAACAATTAAATAATCATACTTTTCCATACTTTTCTCCTAATAATTATTTACTTTTTCTTTCATATTCTTCAAGTGCTATATAATGATTTAAATCTTTTATTTTCTCATTTAACATTGCTATTTTTATGTTATTAATAAATGTTTGTATTAGTAAAAATACTATTACTATTAGAAATACAAAATTTACTGGTGCCATAAATCCTAGTTTACTAGACAGCCATTCTACTGCATTTGAAAATATACTCATTAGTATTAATATTATGCTTCCAATCATCCAAACAATTGAATTTTCTACTTTTAACTTTGATTGCTTTATTCTTTTAATACATAAAAAACTTGAAATTAGTGAAGCAATTATTAATATAATTCTTAGTGTTATACTCATTTTTTATCTCCTACTTATTTTTTATTGTAACTGCTCTTATAAATAATATTGAAAAGAACATATTTACCATATATTGCATCGATTTTATCGGATTTAAGTAACTTTCTCCAAATTCTCTTTCTTTCATTTCTACCTGAATTTCCTTTATTTTTAAACCTTTTTTTATCATATATACTAAAGTATCTGGTTCAGGAGTTAAACTTGCGTTTTGTATGAATTTTTCTATTGCTTTTTTGTTATATGCTCTCATTCCTGATGTTGGGTCTTTTATTGTTTTTAGTGTTGTTAATTTTATTGCTCCTGTTAATAAGCTACTTCCTAGCATTCTCATATTTTTAGGCTTCTTCTTTGTTATAAATCTTGACCCTATTGCTATATCGCAATTTTTGTTTTCTATTTCTTTTACTAATTCTTTTAGATATTTTGCTTGATGTTGTCCATCTCCATCAAATTGGATTGCTATATCATATCCATGTTTATATGCATATTTCATACCTATTTGAATTCCACTTGTTAGTCCACAATTTATTGGAAGTGATATTATATTAAAGTTGTTTTTTTCGCATACTTCTTTTGTATTGTCTTTGGAACAATCATTTATTATCACATAGTCATAGTCAGTATTTTCTATAACGTCTTTTACTGTCTTTTCTATATTTTGTGATTCATTATATGCTGGTATAATTATTAATACTTTTGACATTTATATTACCTCTTCTTTATTATTTTTATATATGAAATTTTGGAAGTATGTATCTACATATTATTATTAGTGGTAAAATTGACCATATAGTTATCGCTATCCATATTAATATATCTTTCACTTTTTTGTTTCTTATTATTACATCACACAAATTTTTTATTCCTATAACAATAAAATACATTAATGGTATTTCTATTGGCATTATATATCTTCCTTGTGGTTGAAAATCTGAAAAGTATGAATAATATAAACTTAATGCTATTGTTATAATCATAGAAATTATTAGCAAAGTATTAAATAATATTTTTTCGTTTCTCTTTGTTTTGTTTACTTTCTCTTTTTGATTTCTTTTTTTCATTATTATTTTTTTAAGTAATGCCTTTATCCATCCAAATGCAATTCCTATTGCACCTATTACTGCAACTAATTTATATCCTGTATATACTCTTTCGTCCATAATTGTATTCATATAGCCAAATCTTCCAATAAAGCTTTGCACTGTTATGTCTATCCATTCCATATCTTTTAACATATACTTCAAGGTTACTCCTTGATGCTGTGGTGTAGCTCTTTTTGATGGTTTATACTCTTCTATTGCATATTTTTCTCCATATTCTCTTTGAATGTTAAATGCTATAAAATCACCATCATATAATATATAACTTCTTATAAACCACCAACCACCAATTGCAAACGCAATAGCAAATATAGCAATTCCTTTTTTTAAGAATCCTTTTACATTTATTTTCTTTATGTAACCGCTTGCGAAATATATTATGATACTACATAAAATATATCCATATGCATTGTAATAAGATAGTGCACAAATTCCAATTCCTATTGCCATAGTTATGCATGACTTCCAGTTCCAATCACTTTCTAACCCTAATATCCAACCATATACTATTATTGAAATTGAAAATAAGGCTAATGAATCATTGTTTATATATGTTCCTAAATAAATGAGTTGTGGTAATAGTGTTACAAGTACTACATATAACCACTGATATGCTTTTTCTTTGAACAGCTTTTTTGATATTTTAATATTCATTATTGCATATCCGCACTATACATACAACACTTATCATCCTTGCTGCTGCAACTAATGCAAATTCGTTTTGTGTAAAAAGCATTGTTATTCTCATAAATAAAGCTGAAAACATATATGCTAAAATAGGAGTAAAAGCATAAGAAATCCCATATGATTTTTCTCTTATACTTTCATCTCCTCCATGTGGTAATTTTAAATTGTCACATACATATTTACACACATCATATTTCATTGCTTCATCTGGAGCTGAGTTAAATTTAGTTGATACTGCAACAGAAAAACATAAAATAAATATATAAGTTACAAATAATGCTATTCCTATTTTCTTTAATATTCTTTTGGTTTTATCAGTCATTTCTCTATATATTCTCCTATATCTATTTTTCCATATCGTGCTTTTTATCTTTAAATACCATAACTTTACTTAAAACGTAATTCATCACAATTACTAGTACTTGTGATACTAATGTCCAAACTATAACCCACATATTAGTATTTAATCCTAATAATGTTACAAACACAAACATTATTAACATTTCCATTCCTAATGTTGCTAGTCTTGCACTAAAAAATTTAAACATTTCTAATATGATTTTTTCAGATTTACTTTCAAATACCCAAATTCTATTAGTTACATATGCAAATAGGCAAGCTGCTATCCATGATATTACAACTGCTATTTGTAGTTGTATACTATTTTTTGCATCTAATATTGTAAATAGTAATAGGTATTTTGTTGCAAGACTAACTACGGTTGTTAGCACTCCAAATATTAGATAATTTACTATTTCTTTGTTTTTTATATATAGTTCTTTTATTTTGTCCATAATTTATCCTATTTCTCCTTTATACGTGCAAATTAGGAATTATATATTTAATTATTATTATTGCTGGCATAATTGCTAATACAATTATTGATATCCATATTAATATATTTCTTACTTTTTCATTTCTTATTATTGTGTCAAATAAATTCTTCATTCCTATAACAAGGAAATACATAAATGGTATTATTAGTGGCATTACATATCTTCCTTGTGCTTGGAAATCTGCAAAATACGAATAATATAAACTTAGCATAATTGGTATGATAAGGGCTATTATCATTATAATATTAAACAGTATTTTTTCTTTTCTTTTTACTTTGTCTATATTTTCTTCTTGCTCTTTTTTCATTATTTTCTTAAATAATGATTTTATCCAGCCAAAAACAATTCCTATTGCTCCTACTACTGCAATTAGTTTATATGCAGTATATACTTTCGGATTCATAATTACGTGCATATATCCAAATTGTCCGATAAAGCTTTGTATTGTTACTTCTGTCCATTGCATATTATCTAACATATATCCTAAAGACACTCCCATATGTTGCGGTGTTTGTCTCTTTGATGGTTTATATGATTCTACTGCATATTTTTCTCCATATTCTCTTTGAACATTAAATGCTATAAAATCTCCATCATATATTATATAGCTTCTTATAAACCACCAACCACCAATTGCAAATGCAATGGCAAATATAGCAATTCCTTTTTTTAGGAATTCTTTTATATTCATTTTCTTTATATAACCACTTGCAAAATAAATTATAATACTACATAGTATATATCCATATGCATTGTAATAAGATAATGCACAAATTCCAATTCCTATTGCCATAGTTATACATGATTTCCAATTCCAATCACTTTCTAAACCTAAAAGCCATCCATATACTATGATTGAAGCTGAAAATAAAGCTAATGAGTCATTATTTATATATGTTCCTAAATATATAAGTTGTGGTAAAAATGTTACAAATGCTACATATAGCCACTGATATGCTTTTTCTTTGAATAATTTCTTTGATATTTTAATATTCATTATTGCATATCCGAACTATACTTACAACACTTATCATTCTTGCTGCTACAACTAATGCAAATTCATTTTGTGTAAATAGCATCGTTATTCTCATAAATACTGCTGAAAACATATATGCTAATATTGGAGTAAATGCATAAGAAATTCCAAACATTTCATTTCTTATACTTTCATCTCCTCCATGTGGTAATTTTAAATTGTTACATACGTATTTGCACACATCGTATTTCATCATTTCATCTGGAGCTGAATTATATTTTACTGATATAGCAACAGAAAAGCATAATATAAATATATATGCTATAAATACTGCCACTCCAACTCTTTTCAATATTTTCTTACTTTTATCTGTTAGTTGAAACATGTTTTTCTCCTTTTATCTATTATAGTGAAAAAATTAATACTCCTACAATTATTGTTATTAATCCTAATAATTTCTTTTTGCTTATTTTTTCTTTTAACAAGAAGTAACTAAGTACTGCAACAAATATGTATTCTGTTGTTCCTAAAATTGGTCCCATAGATAATGGTACATATTTATATGCAAATACTGAGCATAATGTTGCTCCAAAAAATATACTATATGCAAATATTGTTTTAAAATTCAAATATTCTTTTAGTTTACTTTCTCTTTCTACATCTGCTGATTTTTTTAATAATATTTGTGCAAGTGCTGAAATGATTACTCCTAAAATGTATATTCCTGAATATATTAATACTTTATTCATAATCTTTCACCACCAATCCTACGCCTACTAATACAATTACTGTTCCTATTATCATATTTATTGTTATTGCTTCTTTAAAAAACAATACTCCCCATAACATTCCCCATATGATTGTAACTGCTTTATTAAAAAATGCAGTTGTTAAAGAGAATTTTTTTAGTATTTGTTGCCAAAGAAGTGCATATATTCCTAAAATCATAATTGAAACTCCGTAAAAGATACAGAATTTTAATGATAAAAATTCATTTGCAGATGCTAGTTTTGAAAACACTCCACAGAATGAAAAGAAAAATAACAATAAGTGTAAATATACATATTTATTTATCTTCTTCATTTTTTTCTCCTTCTTTTATATTAAACATTTCTTTTATTACATATTGTGGTGAATTATTAATACATATATAAATTCTTCCTAGATATTCTCCTATCATTCCTAGCATAAGCATTATAATTCCACCAATAAACAATAGTACTGCCATTGTAGAACTATATCCTTGTGCTATATTTGTATGAAGGAATAATTTATTTGCTATTATAAATAATCCATATACAAATCCTATTACAGCTATTATAAAACCTATTACTGTTGATATTCTTAGTGGTTTTACAGAAAATGCTGTAAAACCATTTATCCATA
The DNA here is from genome assembly GCA_949443285.1 of uncultured Clostridia bacterium. Taxonomy (GTDB): domain Bacteria; phylum Bacillota; class Clostridia; order TANB77; family CAG-508; genus CAG-269. The sequence continues at coordinate 16,595 of CASSLW010000009.1, read as the reverse complement.
AGTTTAACATCTTCTTAAATGTAAAGTTTGTACTTCCTGTTATTCTTTCTCTTTCTTCCATTTGTACATTTACAATATCACTTGTTGTTCTTAATAAAAGTCCTGTCATATATGGATATGGATTTTCATATTTTAATATCTCATCTACAATATATTTTTTTATTGCTGTGAAGTTCGTAAAGTTTAATCCTTTTGGTTTTTCCATTATAATTTCTGTCATTTTTCTGTTTACTATTGTTCCAAAACTTTTAAATAAGCTTTGTTTGTAACTAGGATATTTTGCAATTGATACATCATGTCCTTCTTCTAATGGTTTTATTAGTTCCCATAAACTTTCCATTGGACATTGTCCATCATCATCCATTAATATTATATAATCTCCTGTTGCTTTTGACATTCCTGCCATTAAAGCTCCTGGTCTATTCATATTTTTTGCTAAATTTATTATTTTAACTTTTTCATTTTCTTTTGCTATTCCTTTTAATACTTCCCAAACATTGTCTGGAGATTTATCATTTACAGCAACTACTTCATAGTCATATTTAGGATTTTTGCTAACTACTTCGTCAATTTCTTTTATTACTATTCCTACTGTTTTTTCACTACCATAACATGGTATTATAAAGCTTATTTTTTTGTTTTCTTCGTTCATTTTCATCCACCTTTTATTTTTTTGTAAATCTATTTAATTCCATTTCTTTCTTGTAATCTTCTAGATATGCAATATAATCATATTCTGGTTCATATCCTAGTTCTTCTTTTGCATTTGTAATATCCATAACAAAATCATCACAATCCTTTTTTTCTGGGCATTCAATAATTTTTGATGGATTTTCTTTTGGAGAAAATACTTTTACTATTCCTTCTATTTGTTCTCTCATTGTTGTTTTTATTCCTGTTCCTGCATTATATGTTCCAGTTTCTCTGTCTACAAAAAGAGATTTAAAAATCATTTGGCATAAGTCTTTTACATATATAATGTCTTTTCCTAATTCAGGATTTCCCCACATTTCTAATGGTTCACCCTTCATTGCTCTTTGTATTATATATCTATAAGAGATATATTTTTTCTCTCCATTCACATAATAATACATTTCTGGGGAATATAGATATATATTTGGTAATCTAAAAATAAAGTTTTTTAGTCCATACATTTGATGATAGCACTCTATTAATTCTACTGCTGCACATTTTGTTACTGTATATATTGCGTGGTCACCAGTGTGTATTGGTTTTCTTAATAAGTCTGGTTTTAATGGTTTCTTTTCTTTTAAATAGCCATTTAAGTCTGCCCAAGTTTGTGTATATATAATTCTGTCTGCTTTTACTTTTCTGCAATATTCTAATACATTTAATGTTCCTTTTATATTAACATCTATATATTTATTTGGGTCATCTTTTGATAAATATGCTGGTAATACTCCTGCAAAATCGACAACTGCTTGTACATTTTCTTTTGGTAATTTTTCAAAATCGTCTACCTTTGTTATATCTAATTTTACATATTTGCCTTTGTAAAATTCAAATGGATATTCATCTTTTGTCCCTGTTGCTATTATTTCGTATTTTTCCATATCTAATTTTTCATTTAGATAGTCTATAAAATACATTCCTAAATTTCCCGCTGAACCTAAAACTATTATTTTCTTTTTTTCCATACTTTCTTTTCTCCTTTTATAGAATTATTTTTCAGGTGTATATATATAATACCCTATTCTGCTTGAACTATCTGTTGTTTTGCCTAAATTTTCTAATTCCATTTCACTTATTCTGTAAATTTGTTTTGGATTTTCTTTTTGGAATTTTTCCATTTCTTCTAGGTCTTGTTTTGTAAATATAAATTTAATAACTGCTTTTGTTGGAATTGTAGTTTTTGTAAAATTAGGTTCTTTTCCCACTGCTACATCAATTACCATTTTTACAAAATCATATCCTGTTGATATTTGGACTAAATCTGACCCAATACAGTCACCGCCCATTCTTGCTCCTATTTCTATAATTCCAAAGTTTCCTTTTTCATCTACTTTAAATTCTGTATGGCTTGCTCCATTTTGTATATTTAATGCTGTTAGTGCTTTAAATATATTTTGTTTTATTTCTTCTTGTTTTTCTTCTTTTATATCTGATGGTTCACAGTGTCCTGTTTCTATAAAGTTTGGAGCTCCTGTTGTATATTTCTTTGTAAATGCTAGAAAGTGGTGTTTCCCTTTATATGAAATACATTCACAGCTGTATTCGTCTCCTTCTATATATTCTTCTGCAATTGCCATTTTTTCAAAAGAGTCTTTTGTTGCATAATGTACTGCTTTTTCTAGCTCTTCTTTATTTAGAACTTTTGTTATTCCTCTACTTCCTGACCTGTCTGTTGGTTTTACTATTATAGGAAATTTTAGGTCTTCTATTTTCCAAGTTTTTGGGTCATTGCTTAGTTTCACAAAACCTGGTGTTTTTACATTGTTTTCTTTCATTTTTCTGCGCATTTCATATTTGTTTGTGCAGTGCAATGTATTAGCTGTTGGATTACAAGGAAGTCCTAAGTTTTCTGCTACATAATTTACTGTTATTGTCGCTAAGTCTGATGCTATTGAGCATATTCCAACTGGTTTTATTTCTTTGCATTTTTCTAGTATTTGTTCTTTTTCTACTATACTAATTGGATAAAAATAGTCTGCTGTTTTTTCTCCTATTGAACCGTCTTGCCAAGCAAATACATGTGTTTCATAACCTAATTCTTTAGCTTTTAGTATTAGTTGATTTTGAAAGTCATTTGCTCCTATTATAACTAATTTTTCTTTCATAATTATTCTCCTAATTCTTATAGAATTCTTTAATTTTATCACAAACTTTTAATACTTCTTCATCTTTTAAACCATAATACATTGGAAGTCTTAATAATCTTTCACTTTCCTTTGTTGTATATTTATCTTCACCATGAAATCTTCCATATTTAATTCCTGCTGGTGCACTATGTAATGGGATGTAATGAAATACTGTTGCTATTTCATTTTCTTTCAAGAATTTTATTAATCTTGTTCTTTCTTCCATGTCTTTTACTTTTATATAAAACATATGAGCATTGTGTTTGCACTCTTTTGGAACATATGGTAATTCAATTTGTTTTACATCTTTTAAATTTTCGTAATATAAGTTCCAAGCATGTAATCTACTGTTATTTATTTCATCTGCTTGCTCTAGTTGTGCATATAAATATGCTGCATTTATATCACTTGGTAAAAATGATGAACCTGCTGCCACCCAAGTATATTTATCTACTTGTCCTCTGAAAAATCTACTACGGTCTGTTCCTTTTTCTCTTATAATTTCAGCTTCTTCAAATTTGTCATTATCTTTTACAAGTAATGCTCCACCTTCACCCATACTGTAGTTCTTTGTTTCGTGGAAACTGTAACATCCATAATCTCCTATTGTTCCTAATGGTCTTCCTTTATATTCACTCATAACTCCTTGTGCTGCATCTTCTACAACTACTAAGTTATGTCTTTTTGCAATATCCATTATTGTATCCATTTCACAGGCTACTCCTGCATAATGTACTGGTACTATTGCTTTTGTTTTTTCAGTTATTGCATCTTCTATTAGTTTTTCATCAATATTCATTGTATCTGGTCTAATATCTACAAATACTACTGTTGCTCCTCTTAATACAAATGCATCTGCTGTTGATACAAATGTATATGAAGGCAATATTACTTCATCTCCTGGCTTGATATCTGCAAGTATTGCTGACATATCTAATGCACTTGAACAAGATGTTGTAAGTAATGCCTTTGAATTTGTCTTTTCTTCTATCCATTTATGGCATTTTTTTGTGAATTCTCCATCTCCACATATTTTTTTGTTTTTTATAGCTTTCTCTATGTATTCTTTTTCTTTACCAACATATGGTGGCACGTTAAAATCTATCATTTTTTCTCTCCTTTACAAATCTTTTTCTGTTTCTTTTATAATATAAATTGGTCTTTTTTTCACTTCTAAGTACGTTTTTGCTAGGTATTGTCCAATAATTCCTAATGAGAATAGTTGTATTCCACTAACAAAGAATAGTATACATATCATTGATGGCCAACCGCTTGTTGGGTCTCCAAAAACTAATGTCTTTATAATAATTAATACTATTAATAAAAATGAAATACAGCAAAATAGTAATCCTACAACAGAAGATATTATTAGTGGCGTTGTTGAAAATGCTGTTATTCCTTCTATTGCATATTTGAATAGCTTCCAAAATGACCATTTAGTTTCTCCTGCTACTCTTTCTATGTTTTCATATTCTAACCATTTAGTTTTATATCCCACAAAACTAAACAATCCTTTTGAAAAACGATTATATTCTTGCATTTCTATTATACTATCCACTACTTGTCTTGTCATTAGTCTGTAATCTCTTGCTCCGTCTACCATTTCTACATTTGACATTTTATTTATCAATTTATAGAACATTCTTGCAAAAAAACTGCGAATAGGCGGTTCTCCTTTTCTTGTCACACGTCTGGTTCCTACTTGGTCATATTCTTCTTTTTTTATTGTATCATACATCTTTTTTAAAAGTGCTGGTGGATCTTGCAAATCTGCATCCATTAATGTTATATAATCTCCTTCTGCTGCTTCTAATCCTGCTAGCATTGCGGCTTCTTTCCCAAAGTTTCTAGAAAAAGATATAAACCTAACTTTGCTATCTTCTTTTGCTAATTTTTTCATTACTTCTAATGTTTTGTCTTTTGAGCCATCATTTACAAAGATATATTCAAATTCTGTTTCATTTTCAAAATCTTTTTTTCTTACTCTTTCCATTTCTTCATAAAATAGTGGTAAACTTTCCTCTTCATTATAACAAGAAACTATTACTGATATTTTTTCCATTTTCTTCGTATGATATATTTAATAATTCAAATATACCTTATGCTCCTTTCTCTATTTTCTTTTCTTCATTTTTAAAGACATTTAATACTCCTTTGTTTGCCATATACAAAATCTTTGCAAATATTATTATTACAAACCATACTGTAAAATATAATAACATTGTACCAAAAATTCCATATGTTCGATTTTGAAATGTATTTTCTATTTTCATAATTATATAATGATGTACTAAAAATACTGCATATGAATACTTTCCTATTATTGAAAATATTTTTTGAATAGTTAAATTACTTATCTTTTGACCAATATAAGCCAAAACTATGAATAAGCTATATGCTGCAAAATTAGCAAATAAAACTTGAATATTCATATTGCTTGCTGGTAGCATATATCCAGCTATTGCTAAAACTAGACCTATTCCTGCTTGCCATAATTTGAATTCTTTTACATTTATTAGGTACATACCTAGTATAAAACTATATACAGATACAATTAAATTTTGGTTTATTGGTATTATTCCATTTTTATAGAATAGTAAAACTAATAAATTTATAATTGTAGCTATTATAATAGTTGACTTTGGATATTTATTAACTATAATTCTTAATATTGGAAATAGTACATATATTAAAACTATACAACCTAAAAACCATTCCCCTATTAGGTAAAATGTTGGTAGTATTGAGCTTAAATATCCGTCCATTGCAAATAAAGATATTATTAATTTTAAAGGTGAGCCAACAAATGCACTTTGTTTAGAGCAATAGAAAATGTATATAAATATTGATATATACGCTATCCAAAACATCGGATAAATTCCTATAAATCTCTTTTTAGCATATGACTTTATTTCTAACTTTTCTTTATAGTTATACATCAAAGATGCTCCTGAAATCATAAAGAATAATGCTACTCCTATTAATCCCCATTTTCCGTTTGAAAATATTATATTAGCTCCTACTATATTATTTTCTGAGAAATGTGCAAAAAAGTGATAAGTTACTATCATTAGCATAGATATTACTCTAATAAAATCTATATAAAATATTTTCTTCTTTTTCTCCATTTTATTTTCCCCTTAATTTTGCTTTTAGCTTTTTAGCTATTTTCCACATTTTTGTGTTTCTCATTTTTTCATATTTATGTACTACATGTCCATAATCTGCTTGATATTGATTAAATTCTGCTTCTCTAATCTTACTTCTGTAGTCCATTAACTCATATATATTTGCTGGCTGATTTTTAGTTTCTATTGTTTCATATAAGTTTTTATAATATTCTTGCATTTCTTCTACTTTTTTGAATTCATATCTGTTGAAATTTTCTTTTACTTTTTGATATTCTTCTTTATTTTTTATTATTTCTTGTATTTTTTCTAGTATCTGAGCTGATGTTGAATTAGGCTCAATTGTCCAACCTAGTTCATCTTTCTCTACTCTGTCTCCTACTGCTCCTAATTTGAATGTTAATATTGGCACTTTTGCCATATAACTTTCAGTTAAAGTATAAGAATATGTTTCTGGCCATGTTGTTAATATACATACTAAATCTATTTGATTATTTACTAATAATTGTGGTAATTCACCTCTTGTATAAGGTCCATGGTTAGTATAATTTTCTGTATTTTTACTTAGAACCTCATCATTTGGTTTTCCAAATAAATGAATTCTTATTTTCTTATTGTTTGACTTTTTAATTAGTTCTTTTAAAATATTGCTTCCTTTATGAATTGCCATTGCACCTACAAATGCAATATCAAATGTATCTTTTTCTTTATATGGCTTTTCTTCTACTTTCACTATTTCTACGCCATGTTCTACTACTTCTATATTCAAATTTGGATATGTTTTTTCATACTGTTTTTTTGTATTTTCTGATGGCACAATTAGTTTGTCAAAGTTTTGTAATACCTTTTCACATTTTTCTCTCCAACTGCTTACAATATCACTATTTACACCTAGTCTATCATGCATACATTTTGCACAATCTTTTTTGGGGTCTATTTCGCAAAATTTATCTTTGTATACCATATTTATTGATGGGCATATCATATATAAATCGTGAAGTGTCATAATACTATAAACATTTCTTTGTTTTGCAATTTCAATTGCATCAAACGTTTGATATAAGAAATGATGAACATGTAATATGTCAAATTTGAATACATCAAATAACATTTCCATTGTTTCATAATATCTTTTATTAGTACAGTGAATTTGTCCATATTTGAACATATCTGTTTTGAAATTAGCTATTTCTTTTGCAACTTTGTCTGTATATAAATATAATTTTACTCTTTCTAAATCATATTTGTCTGGTGCTAATACAAAACTTGCTATATTTTCTTGATTGTTTTTTAATATTAAGTCTTTAATATGTAAAGATGTTCCTCCTGTCATATCTAAGTTTTCTTCCCATTCATTTACTAAATATAATATTCTTTTTTTGTTATAGATATAAATATTTAGTTGAATATTTTCTTGGATATCTCTTATTGGATTATTTGCAATAAATTGATCTGTTTTTTCTACATATATTGGATGTTTCCCTCTTAATAGTTTCATATGTTCTTCTATTAATGCTGCTCTCGATTCTGTCATATTCTCCTTTTTAAAGCTTTGGGTTCCTTTATGATATATAAATGTATCATCACATAAAACATTACTATAACCATAGTCTAATGCACGATAACAAAAATCGTTTTCTTCTCCATATCCTTTTCCAAATGTTTCGTCGTCAAATAGCCCGATTTCTTCTATTACATCTCTTTTTATATACATACAAAATCCGTTTCCTGTTGTTAGTTCTGGATAACGACTTTTTGATATTTTTTCTATCATTTCAGCGTATTGCTCTAATGTCATATTTTCAGGTAATTCGTTGTCAATTCCAAAATTAGGCACAGAACAAATTGTTCCATTATTTGTAAGTGGTGTTACTGTTGCAATATATTGATTTGAATATGCACATTTTTCTATTTTTTCAATCCAATTTTTTGTTACTTCTGTATCACTATTTAATAGGATTACGTCATTTTTTGAATATTGCATTCCTTTATTTACTGTTTTTACAAATCCCATATTTTGTTCATTTTCTAACACTACAATATTTAGTTCTTTGTTTTCATTTTTGTATTTTTCAAGCATTGGTTGTATTTTTTCATCTGGACTTTTGTCATTTATCAATACAAGTGTATGCTTTGTTAAATCCGTAGTCTTCAGAATGCTTTTTATGCATTCTTCTGTATATTCGTATGCATTATATACTGGTATGATAATATCAATATTTTTCATTAAATTTCCCTCGCTTTTTTATTATTCGTCTGTTTTTATTGCTAATCCTGTTTCTTTTTTGCTTAAATTAGGACTAAAGAATCTATCTCCTTGTATGTAATATTTGTTCCATTTTTGTTTGAATTTTTCTATAGATTCTCCTTTTTGTTCTTCGTCAGATAATTTGTTAACACAGAAAGTTATTATAGGATTTATAACAACTTGTTTTCCTATTTCTTGCATTTTTAAAGAATAATCAATACTAATTAATCTTCCTGTATATTCTGTTGTAAAACCTTTTACTTCTTCAAAAAATCTTCTATTAATTAAAGCATATTTTGTGTATACACAAGTAAGATTATGAATTATTAATAATCTTTGCATATATGTTCCTGCGTCTTTTGGCGCTCCTTTATATAAAAAGTCTCCTGCTCCATTCATTCCTAGAATAATTCCACTATGCTCTACTGTATCATTTTGGTTATATAATTTTGTTCCAACAATTCCTACTGTTTCATCTTGACAAATTCCTAATAATTGTTCTATATAATTTCGTTTATCTATTTTCTCCAAATATTTATCTACTATTATAAAATATTCCCCTGTTGATTTTTGAATTGCTTTATTTATACTTTCATAATCTTTTTCTTCAGATTCTACTAATATTTTTTCTATATTCTCATATGTAGTACTCTCTAATTTTTGTAACAAATTTTCTTTTTCTTCTTTTGTAGCGTTTCTTACATCAATTATAATACTAACTTTTGGTGTACTTTTTAATCCATATATTAGTTCATAACTTCCTGGTGTCAACCCATCTTCTACTTTTACATCAACATCTAAACTTCTTTTTATGTGGTCTTTTATTACTTTTTTTCCTACTTCAAAAGCATATGGTTTAGAGTCTGAATTTTGAGCTGTTGAATTTCTATGTGCTCTCCAATGATATAGTACCTTTGGTATATGAACTATGTTGTTTGTTAATTCAGATGCTCTTGCTACTATGTCAAAGTCTTGGCTTCCATCGTATTCACTTCTAAAGCCTTGTAACTTGTCCATTAATTCCTTTTTAAACAAGCTAAAGTGGCAAATATAATTGGCACTATTTAATGTGTATGGAGAAAAATCTGGTTTAAAGAATACTCCATATCTTGGTCCTTTTGCTGTTTCCAATTTATCTTCATCAGAATATATAAACTCTACTTCTGGATTTTCATTTATAGCTTTTACAACTTCATATAATGAAAATATTGGTAATAAATCATCATGGTCTAGCAAGCCTATAAATTCACCTGTTGCAAGTTTAAGTGCTTCATTAGTATTACCAGAAATTCCTTTATTTTCACCTATTATTTTATATTTTATTCTACTGTCTTTTTTAGGATATTCTTGCATATATTTTATAGGCTCTGGTGAACCATCTGCTAAACACAATTCCCAGTTAGTATATGTTTGCTTTTTTAAGCTTTTTACTAGCTCTTTAAAAAACTTTTCAGGTGTATTGTATACTGGAACCACTATACTTATTTTGGGGTTTATTTCAAATTTCGCTTTTCTTTGTTCGTTTAGCATCTTTTTGTTAGGCTCATTTTTATTTATCCATTTTTTATATATTCTTTCTTCTTCATTATATTTTTGAAAATATTTTGAATAGATATTTCTCATAACTTCTCTTCTCTTAGAACCTCTTGGTAGTACCTTTTCTATGCACATATTTATTTTCCTCTCCAATGAAATTTTTTATTAGCTTTTTCTTCTAATTTTGATATATATTCTTGTTTCGCTGTTCTGTCTTTTTCTAGCATTTCTATGTATTCTTGTTTTTTTCTGTTGTCTTCTTCAAGTTCTATTATATATTTCTGTTTGTTATTATTGTCTTCCTTTATTTGTTCATTACATTTATTAGTTATTTTTTGATCATTTATTAGATTGTCAACTGCTTTTATATTTTTTAAATACATCACTTCAAATATTTCTTTGTCTATTATTTCATTTCTTAATTCTTCATCTATCTTTTGGAAATATTCCTTATATTCTAAAATTCCTAATTTTTCTAATAATTCATCAATATTTACATTTCTTACTAAGTCATATGAGTTTACTATAGCTCGATATATTAAAAATTCTGCTGGCAAATATTCTTCTTTCCATTCTTGATCAAAAAAAGTGTATTGCTCATTTATATAAAAACAATTTTTAGGTATCATATCCCAAAACGCTTCCTGTAAAAAGTGTAGTTTGCTTATGCTTTCTTCATTTTCTCCTCTTAAATTTACCTTATCTTTACATTCCGCATATTCTATTGCATTTTTTAATAAAATATTTTCAATGTCTTTTAGAATATTTATTATATATTCTAAATTATCATAATTTTCATTAATTATTTCATCTAATTTTTTATTGTTTTTTATTAATTTACTATAAATTTTGTCATCTTTTTCATAATCTAGTATTTCAATGCCACTATTTTTTACTTTTTGTATTGTTTCTTTCATATTATTTATATGTTCTTTTGCTTCTACTGTTGCTGACATTTTTTCTACTATATCTTCTTTTATTATGGTTATTAATCTATATTTTTCTTTTCTGCAATTGTTATATGATACTAGTTTTATGTCTGTATCTATTTCTTTTTTGCTTGCTTCTATAAAGTATGAATTTGCAAAAAATTCTATCATTTCAGGGTTATTTACTATAATATTTTTTAAAATTTTATTTTCGTCAAATATTTTTATTTCGTTTTCGTCTATTTCTGGACAATATCTTTCAATATGTCCTTTTTCTATTTTTTCTTGCTCGTTTATGATTATTTCTGCATATTTGTAATTAGGAAAAACATAAAATGTATTAGTTTCGTCTAACCCATTTTTCTTTACTGTTTCCTTTATTTTCTTTATGGTAGATAACTTTTCACAATGTTTTTCTAATTCTAAGACTTTGTCATATTTGCTCCAATTATTGATTCCAAATTCATTGTTTCCTATAATTAGTAATTTTCCATTTTCATTCAATACTTTTAATGTCTTTTCAATTGTATCTGTTTGTTTTTCATAGCCATATATTAATGCATAATCATATTTTGTGTTTTCTTCTAACTCATCAATTTTTGATATACTTTTCACATCTTTTAAAACTTTTTTTAATTCATTTTCAATTGTTTTGTTAGTACCTATTTGTATGATTGCTGCATCATTTTTGAACGGATACCATTTTATTATGTTGGTTTCAAATGTTTCTAATATATTTTGAACCATTTATTTTTCCCCTTTCATTTTCGTTATGGTTATATCTGAGTCTAATCTACATAGTCCAACACAATCTTTATTTGATGTTATCTCTACTAATAATGCATCGTATTTTCTGCTTAATACCTCCAATTCTCCATTGCTATTAAAATGTGTACAACTAAATGATAGTGTATATTTATTTGGAGCTAAGTTTAGTTTTTGCTTAAATTCTGCAACAACTACGTCTCCTTTTTCATACATTCCAGTAATCATTTTTTCTTGTAAAGTGTTTGTTCCCATCATATCTAGTCCTTTAAAATCCTTTACTGTCATTGTAAAGATTGGGTCAGTAACTTTTTCATTAAATACTATTTTTGATTTTAATACTATTTCTTTGTCATTTTCTATTGATGTTAAAACATTACCTTCTGTATCAAAAATTCCAAAATCTATTACGTCTGCTTTTCCATTTCCGTATTCTATCATATTAGGATTTATTGAATAATTCTTTTTCCATTCTCCTTCTAGTATATTTACTTTTTTTGCTTCTACGTCTTTTATTTGTTCTTTTTCTAGTGCTTCTTTTTTGTCTATTATTTCTCTATCTTCGTCTAATTTAACTATGATTTTTTTGTATTTTTCTACTCCGTTTTTTACATCTCCATCATATATTTTCTTACCTTCATTTATAATTATTGCTCTAGTACAATTTCTTATAACATCTGAAACATTATGAGTAACAAATAAAATAGTTTTTCCACTTTCCTTAAATTGTTCAAATTTTTTGAAACATTTTAGTTGAAATGCCATATCTCCTACTGATAACACTTCATCTACAATTAAAATATCTGGATCAACATTTATTGCACATGCAAATGCTAGTCTTGCAAACATTCCTGAAGAATATGTTTTTACTGGTTGATATAGATGGTCCCCAATATCTGCAAACTCTATAATTTCTGGCTTTTTTAGCTCTATTTCTTCTCTAGTCAATCCCATTACTTGTCCATGTTGATAAATGTTCTCTTCTCCTGTTAATTCCATATTAAATGCAGTTCCAAGTTCAAGTAATGAGCTTATTTTTCCTTTTACTTCTAATTTTCCGGATGTTGGCGTTACTACTCCTGTTATCATTTTTAATAAAGTTGATTTTCCGGCTCCATTTTTACCTAAAATTCCTAACACTTCGCCTTTTCTTATTTCTAAATCTAAGTTGTTTATTGCAATAAATTCTGTATGTTTTTGATATTTCGGCAAAATTGTTTCTAGTAGTCTGTCTTTTCTTCCAGAAAACATTTTATAATTTTTGTATAATTTTTCTATTTTTATTACTACATCATCCATTTTTTCTTTATCATTCATTTAGTTCTTTCCTCCACGTCTCATTTTTATAATACATCTGCAAAATCTTTTTTGTTTTTCTTAAATGTATAGTTTCCCCATACAAACATTACTATTGTAATTATCCAAAAAACAATTGTATATATTCCATGACCTTCTGTTACTATATTGCTTGAAATAAATGCATCTCTAAATCCTGATACTAAATAGTTAAATGGCATACATTTCATAATTTTAAGTATCAAAGGATGATTAGAAAGCATTGATAAGTTCCATACAACTGGTGTAAACCAGAAAAATAGTTGCATTGCTATAGTTAGTAATTGTGAAAAATCTGGAACTAGTGTTGTAACTGCTGATGTAAATCTTGTAAATGCTATTAAAAATGCATATGCTGCTATAATTATATAAATTATTTGTAAAAAGTTTGGTACATATTTAAATATTATTCCTACTGCAATTGCAACTACAAATAAAAATATTGCTACAAATCCACTTGCTATTATTGAAATCACAGGTATTATATCCACTGGAAATACTACTTTTTTTACCAGATAGCTGTAATTTCTAATAGAATTACTTGCACTTATTACTGTGTCATTAATACATTGCCACATAACCATACCTGGTATAAACCATACAACATATGGGTCATTTCCTGCACTTCCTGTTTTTAATATATATTGGAACACAATTACATATGTAAACATAAATACAAATGGTTGTAAAAATCCCCAAACGCTACCTAAGCTTGTATTTGCAAATCTATTTTTAAAGTCATTTTTTCCTAATGAAAATGCTAGTTTTCTATTTTTAAAAAGTATTTTAATAAATTCCATATTTTATCGTGGTTTTACACCACTTTCTCTCCTTCCATTTAGATATTAATTGTTATATCTCCGTCTTTTTCAACATAATTTTCTGTTGCACCTAAATCTTGCATCCATTTTCTTGTTTCTATTGTCTTCCAATTTCCTGTATTATATCCTGTGCCTGGGTCATTATTCCATAACCACTCTGCTGTTGGCCATAAACAGATTTTAGGTTTTATTTGTTCATATACTTCTTTTTCAGCTCCATTTTGCCCATGATGTGCCATTTGAACAATGTCTGCTTTTAATTTTTCTTTTTGATTTTTTAGTAACTTTTGTCCACTTTCTACTCCTGTATCTGCTAGGAATAATACACTTTTATTGTGTATTTTCATTTTTATTACCATACTAGAGTTATTTCCTGCATTATCTGTGAATTCAGGATTTTTTATTCCTAATATCTCGCAATTTATGTTGTCAATTTTTATTTTCTCGTTAAGCTCTACTTCGTGTAAATTATTTTTTATTTTTTCATTTTCTAATGTTTGAAAAAATTCTCTTGTCTTAGGATTTCTATATTCTTCGTATTGTTCATACCAACTTAATTCATTTAAAGTTGTATATACTTTATTTATTTTAATATCTGATGTCTCTACTATTTCTTGAAAGGCTCCCACATGGTCCATATGTGGATGTGTTAGAAACCAAGCTTCTACTTCTCCACCTTCTTGCTCTATTTTGCTTAGTAAATTCGGAGCATCTTCTTTTAATCCACCGTCTATTACAATTAGCTTTCCATTGTCAGTTTTTATAAGATATCCCATCATTTGTGTATTTGTGTTGTTTTTTAATTGGGTTAATTGTGTTGTTTTCCCAAGTACACTAATTGCTATTATAATTGATATTATTGCTATTAATATAATACTAATTTTTCTGATACTATTTTTATTATCTTGTTTCATTATTTTTCACACTCTTTTTGTACTTTCTTATTCTATATTCAATTGCTGTTTTTGTCAATGTATCGATATTTTGCACGTTAGTTTAATTAAGTTTCTATTTTACAAATTCCAAAAATCCGATTATCGGAAAATGAAAAATCACTATTTCCTTAATGCTTTTCTTAAAAAGATTTTTTCCAGCCAAAAACTTAAAATATTTAAAAATATGAAAATTCACATATTTGCTTTTTTCCAAATTTTCATAATAATGAATAATTTCTGTTAGAAACTTCTTATTAGCTTCATTTTTTGCATATTGTTTGCACATTTTAGCCCCATCTAGGTATGCTTTATCAATTACCTTTTCTTTTCTATATTTTAAATATGATTTATAAGTCTTGCCATTTTCATCTTTCCATCTTGCTAAATTCTGTGCTAAATTTCTTCCACCAAACACGTTAGTATTGTGTAATCTATATCCAAATAATGGCTCTTCTATATAAGCTATTCCCTTATTCTCATTTGCTATAAAAGCTGCCAACCAGTCATGAGCCATTACTTTCTCTGTAAATGGTAGCATTTTATCTCTAACTTGTTTAGTTATTATTTGTGAACAACCTATTCCTATACAACGTGATATTGCAAGATTATTTTTTCCTTTTATTAATGGTACGTTTTTATATTTAAAATAATCTTTTTTTATAATTTCATCTTTTTCATTTATTTGTGTTGAATTGCAATATACTAAATCAACATTTTCGCTTTTTAGTTTTTTGATGCTTTCTTCTACTTTGTTTTCATACCATATATCGTCATGGTCACAAAACATTATATATTCTGCATCTGTTTGTTTTAATAAGAATTCAAAATTTTTTATATATCCAATATTTTTTTCTTGTATGTATACTTTTATTCTATTATCTTTTTTTTCATATTCTTTAAGGATTTTTTGTACTTCTTTTTCGCTTGAGTTGTCATCACTTATTAATAATTTTATATTGGTATATGTTTGATTTAATATGCTGTCTATCTGTTTTTTTAGGTATTCTATTTTAGTGTTATATGTCGTTAAGATAATGTCTATTTTGTCTTCCATTATTTTTCCTCTTTTTTTGTTTTGTTTTTCCTTTGGATTATATCATATAGTGCTTGTATCTACAAGTTTTTTATACAAAAAAAGCCAATCTTTTCAGATTGACCTTTTGTTATTTTATTGTTCTTGTGGATAGACACTTACTTGTTTTTTGTCTCTTCCTTTTCTTTCAAATTTTACTATTCCATCTACTAATGAGTATAGTGTATCATCACTACCTTTTCCAACATTAGTTCCTGGATGTACTTTTGTTCCTCTTTGTCTTACTAGAATGTTTCCTGCTAAGACAAATTGTCCATCAGCTCTTTTGACACCAAGTCTTTTAGACTCACTGTCTCTACCGTTGTGACTGCTACCTTGACCTTTCTTATGAGCCATGTTTCTCAACTCCTTTCGGTTTCGTTTTTATTTATGTTTTCTCTTTTAAAATCTATGTTTTAAATAAATTATGCTTCCACTTTTTCTGTAGCTTCAGCTTTTGCTTTTGCTGCTGTTTTCTTTGCAGCTGTTTTTATTCCTGTGATTTCTACTTTTGTGTATGGTTGTCTGTGTCCTTGTTTTCTTCTGTAGTTCTTTTTAGCTTTCATTTTGAATACTATGATTTTTTTAGCTTTACCATGTGAAACTACTTTTCCTTCAACCTTTACACCTTTAACATATGGATTTCCTACTTGTACTTTTCCTTCTTCTGATACTAGGATTACTTTGTCAAATGTTACTTTTTTTCCTTCCTCTGTATCTAGTTTTTCAAAAAATACTACGTCTCCTTCTGCTACTTTGTATTGTTTTCCACAGCTTTCGATTATTGCGTACATTTAAAATGCACCTCCCTTATTTGTATACTCGCTAATCCTTAAATAAAGGTAATTAACTTGTTGTTAATGTTTGTGTACCTTGACTAAGCGGATTACAGTTACCAATTTTATCATATTTTTACATTATTGTCAATGTTTTTTTCAAAATTTAACGCTTATCTGTGACTAGTAAATGAAAATGTCCCAAATTTTTATTTTGTTTGTAAATGAAAA
>CASSLW010000008.1 GCA_949443285.1 uncultured Clostridia bacterium | reverse complement strand
TTTCCTCTTTTTTCTATACTCCCAGCCATTACTTAATTCACCTCCTTTCAAGTATGCCTATGGGTGGGAGGGGTATGTAATATGGTATTATATATTAGTTTTAAGAAAATGCCAGCTTTTTTTAGCTATTTTATGCGGGTTTCAAAGATTACACTAAAATTCATAAAGGAATATATATGAGATATAAAAATACTAGATGAAATGTAATAAAAAATATGTCTCATTTCGAGACATATTTTCTACAAGAATTACAATTTATTTCTAATCCTAATTGTACACAAAGTGGCCTTATTTCATTGCATATTTTAGGAAAGATAATATCCATATCTAGAGATTCTATAAATCCAGAACATTTGTGACCTTTTTGATATATTCTATTAGCTTTTAAAAATAGTTTCTCTAACTTTTCTAATCCTGTTGAACCTTTTAAATTTTTTGGCTTTTGTATTTTTAAAAAGTTGGCTATCCCATCGATATCGTATATAAAGAAATCTTCAATAGTTCTATTGGCCTTTATATGAACTACATCAGAA
Source organism: uncultured Clostridia bacterium (assembly GCA_949443285.1). Taxonomy (GTDB): domain Bacteria; phylum Bacillota; class Clostridia; order TANB77; family CAG-508; genus CAG-269. The sequence goes on along the minus strand of CASSLW010000008.1, from coordinate 64,925 downwards.
GCACCATTTCTTCTTAAATCAGCTTCAAGCATTGCTCTATCAACAGGAGGATGTGCTCCAAATTGAAATACATCAGTATCATAACAAAGAAAAACTATTATTTCGTGATCTTTTGAATATTTTCTAACAATTTCTTTTACAAATTTATTTACCAACTTTTTCTGGAATTTTGCAATTCCAGTTATACACGATTTCTTTAATGCATCAACCTTAAAAATTTTATCTGGTATTTTATTTTTTATAGTATTTAATACTTTATCATAAAATTCTTCATCAGTTTCGCCCTCTGTATATATTACTACACATTTTTTCATAAATTTATTGCTCCGTATATTTAATTAATGTTTCCAAGTCATCAGAATCTCCACTCATCAAATCAAAAATATAATCACCTACATGTAAATCTAAATCATTTGCGTCGTTCATTAATTTATTTACAGACCTATCTTTTATTTTAGAAAATGTTGCAATGCCATTATCGTTTGGTAATCCAACATAAATATTAGTAGGATTTATATAATTTATTAAATAAGGAGAATGACTTGTTATAATTATTTTTATATCTTTTGCGAAACTGTTTAATGCAATTAAATATTGTTGTAAAACTTTAGGATTTAGTGAATTTTCTGGTTCTTCTATAGCTACTATAGAACATCCTCTATGTGATGCTAATTCTAGATTAGTAAGAATTTTTAAAATTCTTCTAGCTCCATCAGACATATTACTGAATTCAATTGCAGTTGATAAATTTTTATCTTTTGCTATTAAAGCATAAAATTTACCAGCTACTTTTGATGGTTCAATATTTTCTTGATTATTATTTCTCTCTGAAACTATAGGAATTTCTACTACATCGATTTCTTCTATTGATGGAAAAATATCTTTAAAAGTATTAATTATTAAATTGTATCTTTCAATTCTTTTTCTTCTAATATCATATAAAATAGTTGGAATATTATTTTTACTACTTAAATCATAATTAAAAGGTTCACCATTAAATATAGGTTTTATACTAAATGGCCTTACAGCATCAAAATCATGATCTATAAAAATTCTTAATTGATTTAAACTATTAATTATTTTTATATAAAATAATTCGTCATATGCTTGAATCTTATTTAAGATTAATCCATTTTCTTCTATCATAATTGGCTTATTACATGAAGCTGTTTTTGAAGGTTTATAAAAACATTCCGTGTTTTCTCTCTTGATATAAAAGGTATACTTTTGAGATTCACTAGGTTCTTTAATTTTTAAATATTCTTTTAAAATTTTAGGTTTTGTTTTACTTTTTGCCCATGCAAAAGAATAACCATAAATAATCTCTTCATTATTCAACTCGGATTCTATTTCGAAAGAAAATGTACTTGCTAGGTTATGTTTATTAACAGGAACTCCTGGGGCGTATTTCATTTGAACTGATTTGTTTTCATTATTAGAAACAATAAAATCAAACCCAAATTTTAATGCTGTTAGAGTATTAGTTTTACCATAACTATTTATAGATAATAAACTAGTGATGTTATTTAAAGTTAAATCAATATTTTTTAAATTTTTAAATCCATCAATTTTAATTCTTTTAATATTCATATTTTCACTCCATATATTTATTATTTTTTGTGACATAATTATACACCCACCTTTTTGAAAAGTCAACAAATATTAAATGATTTATTAAATATTTTTAACGAATTTACTTAATTTTATTCAAAAAATATAAAAATAATGAATAAAAAATTTAATATTATTGACAAAACGAACAAAAAGGCGTATAATAAAAATGCAAAAAGAAAAAAGCTTTGATACCAGAGCTATAGTAAAAATTGTAGATGCGAGCCTACGATAAGCATTATAGCACTAAAAAATCTTTTTGTAAACAGGTAAATTATAGAGCAGATGGAAGTGAAAAAAGATGAAAAAACATAGAGTTAAAGTCATTTTAGAAAATGATTCTGGTAGAAATGAACGATTTAAAGATTGTACAAATGGAAATGAAATGACTAGAAATCAATTTGTAAAAGAAATAAAAAAAGGAAACTATGAAGAGTATTATGTTAGAAAGATAAACAATATAGATACTCCAGTTTCAAAGCCGGATGGCAATAAAAACAATAATTTAGGATAGAGGTGTGCTATATGCGAATAGAAGGAAAAAGAATAAGAAGTTTAAGATTCTTAGAAAAAATTGAAGAATTAGAAAAAAAGAAGATAGGTGTAATCTTAGAAGATAGTCTAGTACCAGAAGAATTAAAAAAGAGAGGAACAGGAAAATTCAGACCAGATATAAAATGGGGAAAGTCCAGTAAAAAAATACAGTTGGTGAGTATATAACTAATAAAGATTTGCCAAAAATAAACAAATATATAAATACTATAGAGTGGCATTGGAAACAATATAATGGTAGAGATTTAGAGGATATGTATGATTTTGTAGATGTATATAGAAAGGTATATCAAAAGGATTTTATTGAGCCATTAGAAGTAGATTTTGTTTTTATCGACGAAAAGAATTTAATTTATGCAGATTTAGAATTAAATGATCTTGAAAAAAGTCATAATAAAGTTTTAATTGCAATTAATATATTACTAGAAAAATTTGGATTTTGCCAAATATTAGATGAAGATTTTAAAGAATATATCTCAAGAAAAGGATTTAATATCTGTAACTGGGAAATACTACCACAAGGAGAAGAAATCTGGGATATATTAGGACATAGAAAATATTATCCTCCAAAAGAAGGAGAAAAGAGGAAAAGAGCTAGTTTTGAATCATATAGAATTACAACTCTAATAAATAAAAAACCAAAAGAAAAATATGTTGGGATAAATGGATTTCAAGATTATTTAGTATTTATATTTGACGACATATGTGTTTTAGAAACTCAAAAGTACGGAAATGCAACATATGTTGTAAAAAAGGAAAAATGGAAATCTGCATCTATGCTTACAAAAGTTGAACTTTTAAATTCAGATTTCATTGTGGATAGGATTATACATAATGAAATCTGGAAAAGTAAAATTGACAATATATTATAAAAATAAGAGCTATTTTAGCTCTTATTTTGCATTGAATAATAGGTCTGTAAATTGTATCTATTATGTATAGAGTCTCTAATTATCCTTATTTTCAACCATCCATTCAAGTAATTCATTTTCAGAAATTTCTTTATTATTAAATTCTTTAAATTTAACTTTAGCAAGTGATTTCCAATTTTCAAAAGCTAGTTTAACTTGTTCATCATCAGATCTTTTAGCTTGCATTAATCTTCTTTGATAGTTATTTCTATAAAATTTTATTCCCTCTACAGATTTTCGCTTTTTGATATAAGAATTAGTAGCACCAATTATTTTACAAGTTTGTTCATTTTGATAGTAAGCAATATCACAATATTTTTCAGTATTTTTACTAGAAATAAAGTATTTGCCACAATTCTTACAAGCTTTAATTTTTATATCCTTATTTGATGCAATTTCTAACAACGATACATATAGGAGATTAGATAGATATGATGTATGAAAAACGGGGCTATCATTTACATCTATTATTCCATTTTCTAAATGTTCTCTTACTATTTTAGGTGCTATAGATTCAACAGCAATATTTAAAGTATCATGTGCAAATTGCTGATAATAGAATATATCAATGTTGGTAGAATACTTAAAAAGGTTATTCTCTATTATATATGCAAGATATTTTTCAAATGGCAAATAATTTTTATCTTCTAAGTTATTATTTATATTATACATATAGTCAATGCATCTTTTCATTAAATATTGTAATTCTTTTAATTTTCGCTTGATTTTAATATAAATTGATTCATAAGTTTCATAAAAGTATTCTGTTGATTTAAATAATTGTGCCTTAGGAATGTCCTTATAAAATTCTTCTAATATTGAGAATCCATAAAAACAAAAGAAAGTATTATAAGCAGTTTCAAAAGATGAAAAATTGGCATTAAAAAATTTAAGTAGGAATGTACCATATTTTTCTTCAAATGGAGAATTAAGATTAGATGAAGTAAAATAGATTTCTCCAATATGTTCATCTGATTTAAGAATAATACTAGGAAATTTATTATTAGAGACATGATTAAAAATTGTTTTATACAAAACTACAGAAGTTGTATAAAACTCTTTTCTTTTTTCTTTGTTAACCATATATTAAAGCCATCTTTTACTGGAATAATATTTTCTCTTAACACTAAATCCCCTCCTAAAATACAAATTGCAATATAATTAAATAAATAAAATTGCTAACAAATTAACTAAATTATACAAAAAAATAAAGAAAAATGCAATTATTTTTGTAAAAATACTTCTGGAAACCGTTGAAAATACTAGAATAAATAAAAATTACAAAAAAATATAAAAAAATTAAAAAAAGACCTTATTTTTGGAGATGTTGTGGGGTTATAAGTAGAAGGGAAGGAAAGGTAAAAATCTCTTCTAGAAAATATAAAGGAGGGAAAAGCTATGGAATTACAAAAAGTTAAAAGAACTACACTAACAATGAAAGAAGCAGCAGAGTATTTAGGAATATCTTATTGGTTAGTCAATCAATTAGTAAGAAGAAAACAAATACCATGCTCAAAAGTTGGTGGAAAATATTTATTTAGAGTACAAGCACTAGATGAATATTTAGAAAAAATGGAACAACAATCTATAAGCTAGATTGTAAGGAAAGTGGGGAAAGGAGGATATGTATAATTTACAATGGTTAAAACTAGAAATTAAAATATTTTCAAACAGAAAAATTCAAATATTACTAAAAGAAACTGATGGAGATACATATTTTAGAGTATGGATTCAGTTAATAACTATTGCTATGGAATGTAGTAGTGGAGGAAAGCTAGTAATCGGAAAAAATACACCAATAACAATAGAAAATTTTTCAAAGATTATGGGAAAGTCTAAGAAAAAAATGGAGAAAATTATTAAAAAATTTCAAGAATTAAATATGCTAATTATAGAAGAAGGAGCATACAAAATTAAAAATTGGAGTAAGTACCAAAGTGTTGAAACAAACGAAAAATATCAAGAGCAAAATAGAATAAGACAACAAAGATATCGTGAAAAATTGAAAAGTGAAAAAGAAAAAAGTAACGTTACAATAACGGAAAATAATGCAATAGAGGATAATACACAAGAAAAAAATACAAGAAAGGAGAATGAGAACAATAATGGATTTAGAGAATACAAAATATAAAAATTGTCAAAAGGATTTCCACAATAAATGCAAGTTTTGTGGAAAAGAGTTAAAGCCAATTGGTCTAGATTATCTATATACTAATGTATCTTCAAAATTAATTGAATATGAAAGATGTACTTGTAAAGAATCAAAAGTCTATTGGAAAGATGTAGACTTTAGAATTCAAGAGCAGAAAAAGAGAGAACACTATACAGAAATGATTAGTCAATTCTATTCTCAAAATTATATTAGTAAAATGCTAAAAGATTATAATTTTAAGAATTTGAAAGTAACAGATATTAATAAAAAAGAAGTAGCAATTGCAAAAGATTATGCTAAAAAATGTATCAATGATGAACAAGAAAATGGACTTATTATTACTGGAAATTCTGAAGTAGGAAAAACACATTTAGTAGCAGCAATTTCAAATGAATTAATGGAAAAAGGTAAAATAGTTTTAATGGGAAGATTAACATCATTGTTAGATATAATAAAAGGAACTTTTAAAGATAATTCAAAGCCAGAAAATGAATTGATAGAATTATTTTCTAATATAGATATGGTTGTAATAGATGATCTAGGAACAGAAAAAATAAGCAGTTGGGCATTGGACAAGCTATATACAATTATAGAAAATAGAAATGAAAATAAGTTACCAATTATAATAACAACTAAGTTTGATAAAGAAGGATTATTACATAGATTTAAGCAAAGTAATGACAAAGAATTATCGGATGCAATCATTCAAAAATTATATCAAATGTGTTATGGAATTGAACTAAAAAGATATAATAAAAATCAAAAAGAAAAAGCTAGCGCAAGCGACAAAATTAAATGCTAACTTAATCCAAAATCTAAATTTATTATAGTATATTTTGCTATAAAAGTAAAGCAAAAAAGTTCAAATTTTTAGTTTAGAAATTTGAGATTTTTTGAAAATATTTTGATAAAAATTAATAAAATTTTTACCTAAAAAAGTCCCTCGGAGAGCTAAAAGGGTATTAGGGCATTTTGCCCTAAACAGCAAAAAGGGTGTCAAGACACCAGGCTGACGAATATTAGGTACTAAAAAATACTACCTAAATTCGAGCAAAATTAATTTTGCTAAATCTTAATGCTTCGTAAACTATCATTAAGATATTTGCACACAAAGGAAATGATGAAATATGTATACAGATTCACAGCAGATTTTAGATAGTATTTTTCTATCGTACAATAAAATTTTAAATCGATTATATGCATTAGGAATAACAACTAAGCATGGAAAAGAAATATTACATATGGATTTAAGAAAATCTATAGATGTAATGGTAGAAAAACATTCAACTTGCAGATGGAGAAGTGAAAAAATTAGAAGTAGAAAATATTTTGTTTTGGTTGAAGGGTATTACTGGATAACTCAAATATATTTTCAAAAAGAAAAATCTTTAATAGATGCTGATATAGATTTTTTTAAACTTAGAATAAAACAACATGAAGAGTTGATAAAAATAGAACATAATGAAAATTGGTGGAATGAAAATATGGACATAAAACAGCTATCTAGATATTTCAATAGAAAAGATATTACTGTTAGAAAAGCAATAAAGAAAATGTGTGATAGTGGGATAGGAGAATATAAATTTTTAGTTAATAATAAAGTTGTAATTTCTAGTAAAGGTGTTGAGTGGATTTGTAAAAATGTATTTAAACATAAGTATTTAGAATTATTAGAGAAGTACAAAATGGAATTGACAGAGTTATATATTGAGGCAGGTTATCCTTATGATAATTTTTTTTGGAAAAATTAAATTAAAAATTGGTGAAATGTATTGAAAAAAAATATGTATTATAATAGAATGAGGATGTTTTAGGATGCAAAGGAGGAAAAATGAGATATATTGGAAACAAAACTAACTTATTAAAGAATATAAATCAAGTAATAAAAGAAAACTGTGACGGAAATGAAAGAGTATTTTGTGACTTATTTTCAGGTACATCATCAGTAGCTAGATTTTTTAAAAATAGATTTAAAATAATTTCAAATGATGTTCTATATTTTTCATATGTACTTCAAAAAGCGACAATATCAAATAATGAAGTACCAAACTTTGGAAAATTAAAAAACAAGCTAAATACTGAAAATGTAATAGATTATTTAGAAACAGTAAGTATTAAGAATAAAAAATTTAATACTTTCATATGTGATAATTATTCACCAAATGATAATTGTGAAAGAATGTATCTAACACCGGAAAATGCAAAAAGAATTGATTATATAAGAAATACAATTGAAAAGTGGAAAAAAGAGAAGATAATAAATGAAAATGAATATTTTTATTTATTGGCAGCATTAATAGAAGGAATTCCATTTATTTCAAATATCACAGGTACATATGGAGCATATTTAAAAGAATGGGATAAAAGAGCTTTTAAAAAGTTTGAAATGATTAGGCTTAATGTTATAGATAATCATGAGAAAAACGAATGTTATAGAGAAGATGCAAATGAGTTAATACAAAAAATAACTGGAGATATTTTGTATATTGATCCACCATATAATTCTAGACAATATCTTCCTAACTATCATTTACTAGAAACTATAGCACGATATGATAAACCAAAGATAAATGGAAAAACGGGAATAAGAAGTTATACTGAGGAAAAATCAAATTATTGTGTAAAATCTAAAGTATATAGTGAATTAGAAGAGTTAATCTGTAATGCAAAATTTAAACATATTATTATGAGTTATAATCAAGAAGGTATACTAAAAAAAGAAGAAATAGAACATATATTAAAAAAGTATGGAGAAAAAAATACATATAAACTGTATAAAATACCTTATAAGCAATATCAAAATAAGTTAACAAAAAAAATGGAAAAACACTATGAATATATTTTTTACATAAAAAAAGACCAAAAAGTTAATATGAATAATATTTATATTAATATACCTATTTTGGAGACAGCACCAGTAGCGTTAATGGAAGATGAGGAACAATACTTTTATGATTCTGAAAACTATGTAGTAGATAGTCACAAGAAATATATTAAAAGTCCATTGAACTATATAGGTGGAAAATATAAATTATTACCACAATTAATGAGATATTTTCCAACAGATATAAATACATTTGTTGACTTGTTTTCTGGAGGATTTAATGTAGGGATAAATGTTAAAAGTAATAGAACAATATGTAATGATATAAATGATTTTATAATTGATTTATATAAAGAATTATATAAAAGTCCAGTAGAAAGTGTAATAGAAAGGATAAATACAAATATTAAAGGCTTTGGACTAAGTAAGGAAAATGAAGGAGCATATAAGAAATTTAGAATTCATTATAATGAAACAAAAGATCCAATAGATTTATATACTCTAACATGCTATTCATTTAATTATCAATTTAGATTTAATAATAATAGAGAATATAATAACCCATTTGGAAGAAATAGAAGTCAATTTTCAGAAAAGATGAAAAATAATCTGATATTATTTTCTGATAAACTAAAAAATATGAATATAGATTTTTTATCAAAAGAATTTGATAAAGTGCCTATCGAAAATCTAGGACAAAATGATTTTATATATTGTGATCCACCATATCTAATAACAACGGGCTCATACAATGATGGAAATAGAGGATTTAAAGATTGGAAGGAAGAAGAAGAATTAAAACTTTATAAATTTTTAGATAAAGCAAATGAAAAAAACATAAAGTTTGCATTATCTAATGTTATAGAACATAAAGGAAAGGAAAACAAACTACTTAAAGAATGGAGTAAAAAATATAAGATTATATCTTTGGACAATGATTATTCAAATTCAAGTTATAATACGAAAAAAGGAAAAAGCAAAGAAGTATTAATAATCAATTATTAAGGGGGAAATAAATTGATAGAAATAAAAGATGTGGATAAAAGAGGTTTTAGAACTTTTGGTTGGGTACAAGATCCAAGCGATTTTAATGCACTATATAGGGTAGTCTCAATTTTTAATGAAAGTTCTCAGATACATAAAGAGCTAGTTGAAAACAAAATAGCTAAATTAATAGAAGAAAGAGATGGAAGAGAAAGATTATTAATTGCTTTAAATTCAAGACCTTTAAAGCTAAAGTATGGAGATTTAGTAGGAACTGCATTTTCTCCAAGATCATCTGCAAGATGTAATGGAATAGTACAAGCTACTGTAAAAGGGCAGCAAAGACCTTTTATAAGTGATTGGCCTGCTGATAATTTTATTAGATGGGCACAATGTTTAGGATTCATAAAATATAATTATTATGATGATACTTTTGAAATTACAGAAATAGGATTAGAGTTCTCTAATAGCGAAGAAGAAAAAAGAAGTGAAATACTAGAAGAGGCTTTATTAAGTTATTCACCTGCAGTTAGAATTTTAAGCTTATTAGAAGATGGCACACCAAAAACAAAATTTGAACTTGGAAAAAATTTAGGATTTGTAGGAGAAGATGGATTTACTAGTTTACCTCAAGATATATTAGTAATGACTTTAGCTAATGAAGAGAATATACAAGAAAAAAATAAATTGAGAACAGATACAGAAGGGTCATCCGATAAGTACGCTAGAATGATAGCTTAATTCAGTGTTGTTTGCAAAAAAATGCAACAGGTAGTAATTTAAATATAGTAGAATGTAAATTTTGTATAAGATTATCAGCAATAAATTGTAAATCAGTAGTAATTTAAATATAGTAGAATGTAAATGAAGAAGTAAAAAGACTTGCAGATGCAGCATATCGTAGTAATTTAAATATAGTAGAATGTAAATTCTGAAATTCCTAGCAAATTGTCTTGTCTAGAATTGTAGTAATTTAAATATAGTAGAATGTAAATTTTTCATCAACTAATTTAGTTAGTTCATTTTTTAGTAGTAATTTAAATATAGTAGAATGTAAATTTAATGATATTAATTAATAAAGACAGTGTTGATAGTAGTAATTTAAATATAGTAGAATGTAAATTAGGAAGTTGAGAACATTCATCTTTAAACTTAGAAAGTAGTAATTTAAATATAGTAGAATGTAAATACATTTAATATACCTGATATGTATGAACCATTTACAGTAGTAATTTAAATATAGTAGAATGTAAATAATCTATTTTTAAACTGGTTTTCATAGATAAAATGCGGTAGTAATTTAAATATAGTAGAATGTAAATATACATATAATCCAAACGTCGTTTGGGAAAAATTGGTAGTAATTTAAATATAGTAGAATGTAAATCTTACAAAAGTAGTGGTAAGATTTGATAAAAAAATAGTAGTAATTTAAATATAGTAGAATGTAAATAGGGCAAGACTCAGATATGATATTTAAAAATAATTTAGTAGTAATTTAAATATAGTAGAATGTAAATTATGAAAATTATATAAATTTATTTGGAACTATTAAAGGTAGTAATTTAAATATAGTAGAATGTAAATAAGGCAACAAAATCGGATATATCTTTTGTTTGAAGTAGTAATTTAAATATAGTAGAATGTAAATAATGAAGTAAAGAATCTACTATGCAAAGATTTCAGTAGTAATTTAAATATAGTAGAATGTAAATAAATTCTCATATATTTTATCATAAAATTTTAAAAGTAGTAATTTAAATATAGTAGAATGTAAATCTTGCGATTATAGTTTAGGTTTCTTTTTGATTATCCCAGTAGCGATATAAAAAAACTCAAAAACAATCCCCAAAAAATGACAAAATAAGCCAATAGACAAAAAGCAACAAAAATAGTATAATAAACCAAAACGAAAAAAACACAGAAAGGAGGTCAAGAAATAGAAAAACAAATATTTCGCACAAGAAAAAATGAAAGAAAAATGGGACATATACGATAGCAAAAGAAGAAAAACAGGAAAGACCATAGAAAGGAAAAATTATCAGAAACTAAAACAAGGAGAATACCACATAGTAGTAACAGGAATAATACTAAACTCAGAAAATCAAATACTAATAAGCAAAAGAGCAAAGCACAAAAAATTTGGAGAAATGTGGGAATGCAACGGAGGATCAATACTTGCAGGAGAAACAAGTTTAGAAGGAATAATAAGAGAACTAAAAGAAGAATTAGGAATTCAATTTCCAGAAGGAGAAGCAATATACCTAAAAGAAATTAGAAGCGACAAAAAACCAGCAGACTTCAAAGACTTATGGCTATTTAAAAGAGACATAAAAGACCAAGAAATAACTTTTCCAGACGGCGAAGCAACAGACTTTATGTGGGTAACAATAGAAAAATTTATAGAAATGTATCAAAACAAAGAAATAGTGCCAACAGTAGATTTTGGAAAAGAAGAATATGAAATAGCATTGAAAAAGTTAGAAAATAAAAGAAGGAGAAAAACCATGAAAAGCACATTCATAGAATACCCAAAATGTTCAACCTGTAAAAAAGCAAAAAAATGGTTACAAGAAAACAACATAAAAGCAGAAGAAAGAAACATCATTACAGAAACACCAACAGCACAAGAGCTAGAAAAATGGATACAAAAAAGTGGACAAGACATAAAAAAATGGTTCAACACAAGTGGGTTAAAATATAAAGAACTAAAACTAAAAGACAAACTAGAAACAATGAGCGAAAAAGAAAAAATAGAACTACTAGCAAGTGACGGAATGCTAATAAAAAGACCACTATTAATATCAGACAAAATAATACTAATAGGCTTTAAAGAAGAGCAATGGAAAAAACTAATATAAAAATAAGGGACTAATATTCAAGAAAATAAAGGGGAAAATAAATGAAAAAAGGGAAAACAAAAATAATAATAAACGTAATACTTACCATAAGTATAATATTAATAGGAATTAACACATATGCACACTCAGGAAGAACAGATTCAAGTGGAGGACACAAAGACAACAAAAACAAAAGTGGATTAGGAAGCTATCATTATCATTGCGGAGGAAATCCTGCACACTTACACACTAACGGAAGTTGTCCATACTCATCAAACTCAAAATCAAGTGGAACAGGCAGTTCTACAAAATCAACAAAAAACAGTACACCAAGTTCTTCTTCAACAACAAAAAGCGGAACAACACAAGCTACAAAAACAACAACAGAAGCACCAAAAACTGTAATTGCAACAGGAATACAAATCAACGAAAATATAGAAAGTTTAGAAGCGGGAAAAAGTCAAACATTAACAGCAACAATAACACCAAGTGACACAACAGATAAAAACATTACATGGAAATCAAGTGATGATAGCATTGCAACAGTTAGTTCAACAGGAGAAATTATGGCTAAAAAAGCTGGAACAGTAGAGATAACAGCAAATACTTCTAATGGGAAAACAAACACAATAAAAATTAATATAAAAGAAACACCAAAGAAAGAAAGCAATACAACAAATACAATAAAAACAAGTGCAGACCAAAATAGTAATAACACAAATAACACATCAACTAATAATCAAGAAGAATCAAATCCAATAGGCGGAATTATAACATTAGGACTTCTAGGCGGTGGCGGATACTGGGGATATAAAAAATTAAAGAATAAGGGAGAAAAATAAAATGGATATCACAGTTGATATGGGAGAATACCTGCTAAACGTTAGAGCATCAGGTATAATAATACATAAAGGAAAAGTTTTGCTACACAAAAGCAACAGAGAGGAACATTATGCACTATTAGGTGGAAGAGTAATGATAGGGGAAAACTCTGAAAACACATTAAAAAGAGAGATTTTAGAAGAAACAGGAAAAGAAATAGAAATTACAGGATACATATCAACAATAGAAAACTTTTTCGAAGCAAATGAGAAAAAATACCATGAGATAATGTTTGTACACCAGGCGGAATTCATAGATGAAGAGGACAAAAAAATAATAGAGCCAATAAAGAATATAGAAGGAAGAGACTATTTGAAATATGAATGGTTAGACATAAATGAATTAGACAAATATGACATAAGACCCAAGATAATTAAAGACATATTAAAAGAAAACAAACTTCCAGTACACAGAATAAATCAATAAAAAGGAATAAGAGAAAATGAAAATAATATTAGCATCAAAATCACCAAGAAGAAAAGAATTATTAGACTTATTAAAATTAGAATACGAAATAAAAGTAAGCAATGCAGAAGAAGTAATTGAGGAAAACTTAACAATAGAAGAACAAGCAAAGAAGTTAGCATATATAAAAGCAAAAACTGTATTTGATGAAACAGAAGGAGAAAGAGCAATAATAGGTGCAGATACAATGGTAATAAAAGACGGAAAAATATATGGCAAACCAAAAGATGAAGCAGATGCATTAAAAATATTAAAAGAGCTAAATGGGCAAAAACATAAAGTCATAACAGGAATAGCCATTTTAATCCAAAAAGAAAATGAATATCAAGAATATATCGACTATGATATAACAGAAGTTACACTAAAAAATATGAGTGAAGAAGAAATGAAAAATTGGATAAAAACAGGTCAAGCTATGGATAAAGCTGGTGCATATGCAATTCAAGGTGAGTTTTCGGTTTTTATAGAAAAAATAAATGGAAATTATACAACAGTGGTAGGACTTCCAATTCACAAGGTTTATGAAATAATAAAGGGCTTGAATTAGAATTAATTCAAGCCTAAAAAATGCTATATAAGTAATCATTAGAAATCTTTAAAATCTCATCTACCTGTTGACCAACAATTTCACTGCTGAAATTCTGCTTAACACGATTAGCAAACATTTCTAAATAATCCTTAGTCTTCAAAAATCCCAAAGAAAAATCAAAATTGAAATCGTAAATATAAGCATAAAAACAAAGAATTACATCAGCATTTGTTTTTATATCAGGATAATTAATTGAATGATCATTTATAAATTGATTCATAATGGTATCACTAATTCTCTCACAATTAAATTCAGGATACCAAAAGATACTTTCAAAATCATATTCACAAATTGTGTAAAAAATATCAAGTTTATCAGCATCTCTAATTATTTTTGCATGTAACAATTCATCGCCTGTTAAAGCAGGGTCTATTCTAGGCTTATTGTGATTTAAAACAGCTGATTTTATTATATCATAATATTTTTTATCAATATTAAAATTATCAATCAAATTATCATCAAATAAAGTCTTCACACTAAATTCAGCATGATTTACAGAGTCTTTATCGCTAAACGTGTTAAAAAGTTCTACTTGTTTAAATCTACCAATATCATGAAATAGACCGATTACCTCGGCCAACCTAATATTTTCTTCATCTAAATTCAAATTCATAGCAAGCTTTTTGCTCATTTCAGCAACTCTTTTTATGTGCTCTATTTTTAACTTAATTCTACCTTCGTTAGGATTAAAATTTGAAACATATTTATCAAATTCCCTTTTTGCAAGTTCTATATCAATCATTTTTATAACACTCTCCATATTCAATTATAACAATATTATATAAAAAGAATTTATAATGTTCAATGATTTTTCTTATTTCTCTCTAAAAAACTACATACAAATATAGTAGCAGCTAAGAAAAATAGTAAAATAAGAATTTGTTCAACTTTTTCATCTTTTGGCAAAGTATTCAAATAAATTAAATAATTTGTAAACATATAATAACTCACCTCTTAGTTCATTTTTTAGTACATATAAAGGATATTGTACCAAAAATGAGGCAAAAAGTCAACACAATACATTCAAATCAATATAATAAATACAAAATTGCCACTGGGGACGGTCCTTTTTGGCAATTTTTTGCCATTTTCCTCCGTCCCTGTTGGCAATAAATTGCCAATAGGGACACTCCTTTGTTTAATAAAGTTATACGTCTTTTATAAATAAAGTAATATTTTCTATTAAAGCAAAGGCGTTTTTTATATCACTTTCAGAAAATCTATCCACACATAATTTAGTTTTCTCAAGAGTTTTATCATCTAGGCCAAACAAAATATAGTCAGCAGAATGCCCGCTTAAATCTCTTAACTTTCTTATACTTTTGTAAACCAAATTACCCTTGCCATCTTCAACTAGACCTAAAAATTGACCAGAGATGCCAATTTCTTTAGCGAGTTTGGTTTTGCTCATATGCAATTCATTTTCTCTAATATATTTAATTCTTTTTCCTCTTTCAACTTGCTCCAACTTATCTTTATCAATCATACTACTACTATTCATATTTCATTTACACTCCTTAGAAACTTTTCGTTCATTTTACACTAAAAAAACGGTGATATTATAGAAAAAAATCTTGTCTAAATATAGTATTTTATGAGTTTTTGTGGTATATTGTAATAGGGGATTCGAGGAGTGATAATATGAAATCTAAGCCAATGTCGATTTTGATTGTAGAAGATGATGTTACTGATTGCAATAATCTTATGAGTTGTGCAAAAGGTAAGGACGGAATAGAAATAGTAGGAATAACTGATTCAGATATAGAAGCTATTAAATATGTAAAAGCAAAACGCCCAGAATGTATAATTTTAGATTTAGAGCTAAATGACAGTACAACGGGTAATACAGATTCCTTAGGATTTTTAGACAACTTAAATAAATTGAATTTAAAATATATGCCAATAATAATTGTAACAACTCATGTGAATTCAAAGAGGACATATGAAATTTTACATAGAAAAGGTGTAGACATTATAATGTACAAAGACCATCCGAATTATTCTAGTAATGCTGTTTTTAATAAGTGTCTTGCATTAAGAGATACGTCACCTGAAAATACAGTAGAAGCTTTTAAGGAAGAAATGGAAGATAAGGAAGGCAGAATTTCAGAGTGTATCTATCATGAATTGGATTTGATTGGTGTTACTGCAAAATTGAAGGGGAGACAATATATTCATGATGCAATTTTGTATTTGATTCAAAATGAGAAGAGTGATGTTAATGTTATTCAACATTTGACTAAGGTTCATAAAAAGTCAGGGAATACGATAACTAATGGGATACAGAATGCGATTATTCATGCATGGAGAGTTTCTTCGATAGAGGATTTGCTGGAACATTATACGGCGAGGGTTAATTATGAGACTGGTATTCCGACGCCTATGGAGTTTATTTATTATTATGTGGATAAGATAAAAAAGATAATCTAGTAGTTTTTTACTAGATTTTTTTGCTTTTTGCTATTTTTTTCTATTATTGGATACCGTTTGTTTGTAATGAATAAATGGTATTTTTTTGTTAACAAAGTGTTAATAATTTAATGGAAAAGGTGGTGAGAAGTATGTGGGAAGACTTTTGGAGATGGATTAGCCGTTGGATTGGATAATAAGATAACTGTTATTAATGAAAGATAATTATATAAATATTTATATATTGATTATCTTTCTATTTTTTTATATAATATTTACAATATATAAAATGGAGTAAAATATGAAATATAGTGAAAGTTTAGAAGAAATAAATGTTATTATATATATTCTCGAGTTATTTTGTATAAGTTTAGGAACATACTATGCAGTAGTAAAGAATACAAGCGCAAGTAAAAATACAAATAGAAATATAACGTCAATATTGATTTTACTTGCCATATCAATATTGTGTGAATTTATTAAATACAAGTCTAATTTCATGAATTCAATGCTATGTCTAATAATATTATTATCAATAACGTTTGCAAGAACAGATAAGGACAACATTGGATATTACATTTTAACCACTACAATATGCCTAAGTTTAAATTATATTATATTTTTAATTTCAGTAGCAATAAGTTATTTTCCAAATTACTTTATGAACATAAGAAATAACTATATAAGTTTTACGATAATAATTGCAATTTACTATACATTACTTTATATGTTCTTTAAAATAAAAAGATTTAACAAAGGATTTAGTTTTCTCAAAGAAAAACTAGTAAATGAATACTTTAATGTATTAGTATTAAACATAAGTATTATTATACTATTCTTAATAATAACATTATACAACTATCAAATAAAAATTACCGGAAGTTTTGGAGTAGCATTAATCATATTCTCAATAATAATGTTCATCACAATCCAAAAATCAATAAAACAATACTACAAGCAAAAAATGCTAATACAAGAACTAAAAGAAACCAAAGAAGAGCTAGAAAACAAAAAAGAAGAAATAAAAGAACTAGAACAAGAAAACCTAAACTTCAGCAAAACAAGTCACACCATAGCACACAGGCAAAAATCAATAGAACACAAACTAAACGAACTAATACAAAAAAGCGAAACAGCAGAAGAAATAGAAATAGCAAGCAAAATACAAGAAATATCCAAACAAATAAAAAAGCAAAGCACAACAACAACAATAGTAAAAACAACAATACCAGAAATAGACAACATACTAAAATACATGAAAGCAGAAAGCGAGAAAAACAACATAAACTACCAAATACAAATAAGAGGAAACCTATATCACATGACAAACAACTACATATCAAAAGAAGACTTAGAAATCCTACTAGCAGACCACATCAAAAATGCAATAATAGCAATAAATCACTCAAAAAACACCAACAAAAGCATACTAGTAAGAATGGGACTAATAGACGGGATTTACGGACTATACATATATGACACAGGAATAGAATTCAAAATAGAAACCCTAAAGCACCTAGGTCAAAAGCCAGCAACAACCCACGCCGAAGAAGGCGGAACAGGAATGGGATTTATGAACACATTTGACACACTTAAAAAATACAAAGCAAGTATGACAATTAAAGAAATAGGAAAACCAAGCAAAGATAACTACACAAAAACAATAATAATAAAATTTGACCAAAGTAGTGAATTCAAAATAGATTCATATAGACAAGAAAAAATAGGTGAAATCCACACAAAAATATAAGAATAAAAGCTTCCTTATACGCATATAAATGAGAATAAGGAGGTAGCCCAAATGGAAGAAATACAAAAAATATGGGAAAAAGTAAAAACAAGCAAATTATTACAAATAGAAATTATTTCAATAATATTTTGCTTGTTTTTTGGTACAATACTACACTTTTTATACAATTGGACAGGAGAAAATGCTTTTATAGGAAGTTTTTCAGCAGTAAACGAAAGCGTATGGGAACATCTAAAACTATTATTCTATCCAATGCTAATTGCAGCAATAATTGAATTCTTCTTTGTAAAAGAAATTGCAAACAATTATATAGAAGCAAAAACAATAGGAATTTTTGCAAGCATATGCATTACAACAATTACATTCTTTACATACACAGGAATAATAGGAACTAACTTTTTACTAATAGATATCTTAATATTTATATTTAGTATAATCATAGGAGAATGGATTGCATACAAAATAATGAAAAAAGAAGAGCAAAGTACAATACTTACTAAAATTCTATCAGGAATAATTGTCGGATTTTTATTAATTTGTTTCATAATTTGCACATACTGTCCACCAGAAGTGAATTTCTTTAAAGATTACTCAACAGGAAACTATGGAATACAAAAATAATTGTAAATAGAAGGAGTGTCCCCGTTGGCAATTTATTGCCAACGGGGACGGTTCTAAATGGCAGGAATCTGCCAAAAAGATACGTCCCCAATGGCAGGTTGTCGAATTTTGTCGTTGGCAATGTGAAATATTAAAAATGCCGTAACCTTTATTGTTCTAAGGAAATACGGCATTTTTGACACTTTGTAAAATTAGCCTGTGTTACTAATTAGATACTAACTGCACACTTTTATATAAGTTGTTACAGTCTTTTTATTATAGTCTAATAGCTCTATTGTGTCTATTAATTCTTCTATGGATTTTTTAGTATAAACACGTTCTCCTGCGTTACCATTAACGTGTCCAATTATTAAATCCACGCATTTCTTATTTACGCTTTTTAAATCCATTAATCTGTTAAATTCGCTTTCGACGGTATGCCTAGTTTCGTGTGTAGTATGATTAAATCCTAAGTTTTCCATAAGTTTTTTAAATTGCAATCTGTATTTATCATAAGTAAGCCTTTTTCCATTTTCTAATGTGAAAAGGAACTGATTATTTTCATTGTAGTATTTTTCAATTATGTGTTTTATTAGTGAATGTATAGGAATAATTCTATTTATGCCATTTTTAGTCTTCAATCCACCTACCATATAATTACTAACTAAATGTATGTTTTCTGTTTTCATAAATAATAATTCTTCTATTCTCATTCCTGTGTACAATAAAATAAGCAAAATGTCGACGATTAAATTACCTTCTAATTCCCACAAAGTATTAATTTCTCCATAAGTAAACGGCACACGTTCCCCTTCACTTTCGTCATATTCTAAATCCAACAGCGTTCCATATCCCTTGTTAATAATATCTTTTTCTAGTGCATAATCATCCATTTTACAAATTAAATTACGCATATCAACAATTTTAGTTTTCTTGCCTTCTGTAGCATATATTATATCCTGAAAATCATCTTTTTTTAAAGAAGAATATCGCTCATTCCATAAAGGTTCAAATTTTTTAGCTGCGGCAATAAGCCCCATAGAATTAGAAAGTCCCAGTTTGCCTTTTATTTTTATATGTTCCTCACGCATCCTTCTTCTTTCATTTTTATTTGGAATATATGCTTTTTCAAATGCATCCCACACTTGTTTAAAAGTATAATTTGTTCTGTCGATAACTTCATTTTTACTTTTTATAGTAAGTTTAGAAGGAATTTTAGAAAACTGTATTATGCTATTATATTTTTTAGCATCTATAAAAAGTTCATAAGGATTATTATTGTAATCTCTTAGCGTTAAGTGTGCGTCTATTTCTTCTTCAAACGAGCCTAGAAAGTGATATACTGGATAGCCATTTACATTGTACCCTAATGTAAGTCTTGCTACCCAAGGACAAAGCCTGTTTCCTACTAAATGTATAACAGAACCATATTTATATTTTTTGTTTATTGTTTTTTCCATAATAAAAAGTACCTCCATTTTCTAAATATTTTTTGCAAAAACACTTGAAAATGGAAGTACATTAATATATAATACAAATGTAAACACTTTCAAGGGTGTTTGCTTGTTGGGAAAATGTGATAGGTCGCAAATCTAATACACATTTTCCTTTTTTATTTTCTCTATTATGTATTTAAAGTTTAATACATTTATTTAATTTTGTCAAATTGATTTTCTAAATTATGTGTTGTGCGTGATTAAATCAAGCATTGATATTATTTTTTGAGCCGTATTAAAAGCTTCTTTGTAATCCTTGCTATTAGTTTTTGTTGACTTTGTAATTAGTGGTATCATAATGCAAGGACAGTCAAAATCATTTACATTTAATTTTACAATCATAGTTTCTACAACTTTTTTTGTTTTCTTTTTTCCAACAATTCCACCGACAGCGCCTGCAACATAACTACCAGTCAAAGCTGTTGCAGCTAAAGCCAATCCAGCTCCTCCTGAAGTAACAGAAGTGTCATCTTCTAATAATTCAAAGCTATGTAAGTCCGAAAAATTATAAATTTTTTCTTTTGAAGATTTCATTGCTTTTTCAATTATTTTAGATATTCCCCAGCTACCAACAGCAAGCATAGATTTTGCAATGCTGTGTTTATCTTTTTTAAAAGCATCACTAGTCTGCCCTTTGACTTTAAACATTTTATTTATACTGTCAACTTTCAAACAATCCAAACTGTGCGTGGGTTTAAATTTTACTATTTGTTCTTCCATTTTTATCATCCTTTCTTTTAATTAAATCCGTTGTATTGATTATAATAATAGTTAACACATCTAGCCATATAATTTGCTTCAACATCAAAGTATTCGGCTAGTTGTGTTACTGTCGTTAATCCTCTTTTCATTAGTTCTTTAATTTGCTCATAGGGGAAGAATTTTTCCCAAGCTTTTTTATCTGCTTTATATTCCATTTTATCTATTAACATATAGGGAGAATTAGTTTTGTAATAAGCTCCCGCAAAATAATGTCCAAGTTCTTGTATTAAAGTAGTGTTTGTAGAAGCGGTAGTAGTTGTCCTTTTTTCATCTACTATTATTGCTGTTATATCTTTATAGTGTGCTATCATACCACGGCTATTTAATAATTCGTGATTTGCATAGTTGATATTTTCTTCTTCTAAAATGTTATATGAAGATGTAGTTTCCATTATTTATCCTCTTTGTTTTCTGCTTTTTGTTTAGCGAGCAATCCTTCTATTATATTTTTAGCAATTTCTTGATTTTCTTTATTTAGCCCTTTTATTCCACTAGCAAATGCTATGTCCATTTCGTTTATGTCTATTTTTTGCGGATTTCTTATGTCTGTCTTACATAAAATATAATCTATACTACAATTAAATATTTCAGATAATCTAACTAAAATTTCAAGGCTTGGTTTGCGTGTTTCACTTTCGTACAATCCAATTACACTTTTAGAACCATTAAGTTTATTTGCTAAATCTTGTTGAGTGTATCCAAATTCTTCACGTAATTTTTTTATTCTATTCATATTCTCACTTCCTATGTTTTATATTATAGCATACTTTAAGTATACTTTTCAATATTTTTTATAAAAAAGTTTTCTTAGAGCAGATAGAGATTGAAGGATTTTATTAAACAAAAGGAAAAAATTTTTAAAAAACTACTTGACAGTCTTCTAAAAGTAGAGTATACTATGAGCAGACAAGGAGGTAACAGAGAAATGAAAAGAGAAAAATTACAAAGCTTTAGACAAAGTAAAAATTTAACGCAAGAGCAAATGGCAAAAGAGCTAAACATAACAGTTTCACATTATAAAGCGATAGAATACGGACAAAGAAATCCAAGTTTTGAGTTAATGGAAAGAATAAAAAATATTTTTCCAAAGGCAAATATAGATAAAATTTTTTTATCTTAAAAGTCTACTTAAAGAATACAAACAAAAAGGAGGAAGTATGAAAAGAAAATTACAAAAACAAAAATTAGAAAAATAATTGCGACCTATCACAAAAAATACAAGGAGGTGGAAAAGTTGGAAGAGAATGAAGAGGTAAAAGAGAATATGACAGTACAGGAAGTAGCTAAAATAATGAATAAAGGAGAACAATTTGTAAGAATTGGCTTACAACAAAAAAGATTTCCTTTTCGGAAGTGCAGTATTTAACCAGGACACAAATTCTTGGAGTTATCACATATCACGTGCAGGATTTTGGCTATATCAATACGGATACATACCAAAGTCATTACAAAAATCAGCATAGAAAAAGAAAGGAGAAATAAACAAATGAAAAGAAAACTAGATAAGAACAAGATTTATGCTTTTGTGGGAAAAGCAGTAACAAAGTTATTAGCATTTGCAGTTGTAGAAATTACAATATGCAATTTAGCAATATACATATTAAATAACTGCATAACAGTTTACAGATAGGAGGTGGAGAATATGTTTTTAGAGACAATAGCAAAACAAAGCAAAAAGATAAATGAACTGAACAAAGAAAATAAAACACTTTACGAAGAAAACAAAGAACTGCGATTTGAAAGCGAAGAACAGAGATTGCTTATAAACAGAATAGAAATCTTAATAAAAAACGCAGATACAAAAAAAGAAAATTACTTTATAACGTTTAACAAAATAAAAAATGAACTAGACAGTCGCCAAACATACTAGTTCAAAAACAAGATATATATAAATTCATCTGTACTTTTATTTTAACACAATAAAGTGCAGATGTCAAAGGAGAAAAAATGGAAAAGTATATTTTAGTTAGCTATGAGCTAAAAGGAAAAACAGGACAAATAATTGTAAAAGAAGGAACAGCAGAAGAAAGAATTAAAGAATATTGCACGATTGATAGATTGGAAAAAGACCAAGAAAAATTAAAAAGAAAAGTTAATATTTTAAAACAAGAGGGATAAGAATGTTAGAAAACAAAATGGTAATAGAAGATTTATATATAGAAAATGACAGTGAAGAATATTTAGAACATCTTTATGAAGAAGATGGCCGAATATATGAAGATGAAATTTTTGAAAGGTTAAGTGAAGAATAATGAATAATTTAAGTTTATATAACATAACAAACAAATTTGTAGAATTAATGGACAAAGTACAAGATGGAGAATTAACGGAAGAAGAATATAACGAACTAGGGAATGAATTAGCATTAGAATTACAAAATAAAAGTACAAGCATAGTCGGTTATTTTCAAAATGAAAATGCTTTTATAGATGCGATAGATACACAAATTAAAAGATTACAAGATATAAAGAAATCAAAACAAAATAAAATTGAAAAATTTAAAAAATATGTAAAGGAAAATATGGAAAGGTTAGACCTTCCAAAAGTGGAAACAGAGTTGGGAACAATAAGTATTCAAAAAAGTCCTAAGGCAAGTGTAGAGATTTTAGATGAAGAAGAAATACCAAATAAATACAAGAAAATAGTTCAAGAAACAAAAATTGATAAAACAGCAATAGCAAAAGATACAAAAGAAAGTGGAAAAGTAGTACCGGGAACAAAAGTAGTTGTAGGTACATATTTAAGAATAAAGTAGGTGTAACAATGAATTATTTAGATTTAAAAGATAATAAAAATAATTTTTATGGAGGGAACATAAATGAGTAATGAAATAAATGCTTTAAGCATTATAGAAACAGTAGAAATTGACAATATAGCAAACACAATGGCAAAAATACAACAAATGCAAAACGTAGTTCAAAAAACATTAAAAAAGGGGCACGATTTTGGAGAAGTACCGGGGACTAGTAAACCAACATTATTAAAACCGGGAGGAGAAAAAATATGTATGCTATTTGGATTAAATCCAGAATATGAATTTTTACAAACAACTGAAGATTACGACAAAGAATTTTTTAGTTATAACATAAGATGTACATTATTTAGAAATGGACAACCAGTAGCACAGGGAGTTGGAAGTTGTAATAGTAAAGAGAAAAAATACAGATATATAAACGTAGACAATATTCCAGACAGCTATATAGGACAAAGCGAAAAAATTACAGATAAATATGGAAGAGTTAGATACAAAATAAATAACCCTGATATATGTAGCTTAGTAAATACAATATTAAAAATGGCTAAAAAAAGAGCTTTTATAGATGCTGTTTTACAAGTAGCGAGTTTGAGTGAAGTGTTCACACAAGATATTGAAGATATGGGAGATTTTATGCAACAAGAACAAGACGCAACATTGACAATAGAACAGGCAAAGAATTTGAAATTAAGTTTCGGCAAATACAAAGGAACTACATTAATAGATTTAGTACATAAAGATGGAAACTATTGTGATTGGCTATACAACAACGACAAAACAGACCCAATCATTAAGAAAGCATTAAATATGATACTAGAAGATGCAAACAAACAAAGTTTACAATTTCCAACAGAAGAAAATACAGAAAAACAGGAGTAAAAAATGGTAGGAACAGCAAATAAATGTATAACATTTTTACTAGAGCAAGACAAAGAAAAGAAATACGAAGTAAAAGAATATAGTGAGAAAAGAGGACTAAAGGCAAATGCTTATTATTGGGAATTAGTAAATCAATTAGCAAATGTATTAAGAATAAGTAAAGAAGAATTGCACTTCTTATTGTTACAAAGATACGGACAAAGTGAAATTGTTAGTGTAGTAGCAAATATAGATGTGAAACCATATTTTAAATACTATGCAGAAGCAGGAGAATCCGTTTTAAACGGAAAAACATTTAAACACTACAAAGTATATAAAGGCAGTAGCGAAATGAACAGAAAAGAAATGTCAATTCTAATTGATGGATTAGTTAGCGAATGTCAAATGGCAAGTATAGAAACTAATTAAAAGGCATTTACGGAGCAAATTGGAGTAAAGAAAAATTAATTTATAAAAAATATTAGGAGGAAAAGAAAAATGAGAAAATTTAAAAGTGAAAAAGGAGCTATAGAAATAGTAGTAGGAGTTGTTTTAGGAATTATATTTTTAGGAACAATGGGCTTGGCAATATATATTGGTACAGTTGATTACCAGAATGAAGAAACAATTGAAATTGTAGTAAAAGATAAATATGTAAAAAGAAGTGGAGATGATGATTTATATTTAGTTGCGGGAGATAATGGTGAAACATATAAAATTGAAGATCTATTATGGAAAGGAAAATTCAACAGTACAGATTTATACAATCAATTAACTATTGGGGACAAGTATAAAATAACTACAACAGGAATAAGACTACAATATTTCAGTATGTACAAAAACATAAACAAAATAGAAAAAATAGATTAAACAACAGGGCTAGGCAATATTACTAGCCCTTTATTGTACGAAAGGAGACCATAAGTGGAAGGTTGGATAAGGATACATAGGAAACTAATAGAAGCTTCGTGGTTTGGAAAAAGCGAATATGTTCATTTATGGTTATATTTACTTTTAAAAGCAAATCACAAAGACAAAGAAATATTTATGGGAAATGAAAAAATTTTAGTAAAAAGAGGTCAACTTTTGACATCAAGAAGTAAATTATCAGACGCTGTTCACGTTCAAGAAAATAAAATTTATCGTATATTAAAGTGTTTTGAAAACGAACATCAAATTGAACAACAAAAAACAAGCCGATACACAGTAATATCAATAGTTAACTACGACGCATATCAAAAAAGTGAACAAGCAAATGAACAACAAATGAACAGCGAACGAACAGCAGATGAACAGCCAGTGAACACAAACAATAATGTAAATAATATATATTATATTTTATTTAATAAATATAAAAAGCAAATCGAAGAAAAACCAAAAAGGGTGGTTCAGATTGTTTCGGAAATGAAAAAGACAAGTGAGTATGAACTGTTAACAGTAGAGGAACAAGACAAATTGTTTTACGATTTAATGAACCCACAAAAAAGGAGTGAATAACGAATGAAAAACCAAAAAGAAAAAATAATAGAGCATATAAAGAAATACGGAAGTATAACAAGCTATGAAGCTTATATAGACTTGGGAATAACTCAATTAGGAGCAAGATTAGACGACTTAAAAAAAGAAGGCTATGAATTTGAAACAGAATGGATAACCAAGAAAAATAAAGATGAAACAATAGTAAATTTTAAAAAATATTACTTGAAGGAGCAAGAATGAAATATTTAAAGCTAACAGGAATATGTGCAAAAGCACTAAAAAACAACTGGTGTGCTGGGTGTAACAAGTTGGAATTACCGTTATTTACAGGCGAAAAGGAATGCGAATACGTGGAACACCCAGTACAGCGAATAAAACAAATTCTAGGAATACAGGAGAAAATGAAATTATGAACAATAAGTGCAATACTTGTGCAAAACAATTTACTTGTAGCAGAAAAGAGTGTAAGAAAGTAACATTTGTACAAGCAGGAATATTAGATAAACCAAAACGAATAAATCTCAAAAAAACAGATTTAATATGCAAAACAGGAAAGAAAATTGCTCAAATGTCATATTAAATCTTAAAAATAAAATTTATAAGGAGAATAAAAGCTAGAAAGGAGAAAGAAAAAGTGGATAATTTAATAGGAGATAGAATTAAAATTTTAAGATTAGAATCCAATTTAACGCAAAGAGAGTTAGCACTAAAGCTAGGTTTAAAAGGGAAATCTAGTATTGCAAATTACGAAAACAGCTCCAATGCTCCTAGCGATGAAGTAAAGCTTAAAATGTGCAAATTATTTAACTGTTCATTGGATTATTTAATGGGCTTGACTTCAGTAAAAAAGAAAGTTTATAACGAAAAAACAATGTTAAGTAAAGAAGAAATAGAAAAATTTATACAAGAAATGACAGAAGTAAGACCAGAGAAATTAAACGAAGAAGCATTGAAATTATATAGCAAAATAATGGAAATATTAGATAAAAACGAACAACTAGAAGCGGACAAGCAAAAGCTAATTAAGAAGTTAGAAAAAGATATGCAAGACAATATAGAAACAGTAAAATATTACGAAAATGCTATACAAAACAATCCGAATGCAACAGACAGAAAAAGCTGGCTAAGAAGCAAAACAATAGCATTAACAAAGTGGGAAACAGAAAAAGAAATACTAAAAATTTTGAAGGGAGAAAGTAATGAGTAAAGAAATGAAATATCAATTTAATAGAAAAATAGAAGTGCTAGATACAGGTTTCTGTTTTGGGTTATTGTATTACATTATAAGTTTAGGAACACATCCAGTAGCTTATATAAAAATACCTGAAGATTCAAAATATTTTGGTAAAGGTATTAGCGATATAGACATAGAGGTACATGGTGGAATAACATACGAAGAAGATCATTTATATATATCGGATAGCCAAAAATTAGAAGGATACTTTATTGGATGGGATTATGCACATTGCTACGATTATGCAGGCTATGAAGAAAGATTACCAATAACTGTTAGAACTAATGGAAAAAAATGGACAACACAAGAAATATATAAGGAAGTAAGAGCAGCATGCTATAAAATACAAAAGGCGGAACAAGCAATGAGTAAAGCAGATGAGATGTTTGAAGCTGAAGGATTTAAAATGCTAAGAGAAGATAAAGAAAGTGTTTTATATGTAAATGACGATATAGAGTTACCAAGCAGAATAGAATTTGATAAGAAATATTTAGAAATTAGAGTACTTACTATTGATGGATTAGACGATTATCCTTTTGATTTTACTATTACTACTAAATTACTACAAGCAATAAACGAAAAAGTAAAGGAGCTAAAATGGATATAAAATATACGCCAAAGTTCAATATTGGAGATAGAGTAAAAGTTTACATAGATTGGACAGGCTATCAGACAGGAACAATAATAGGAATGAACAATGAAAGCATAATTTATGATTGGCTATATGATATAAGGCTAGATAAAGGACAAGAAACAGCAAGGGAATATACCTATAATAGGTGTGACTTAGATATTTATAAAATAAAGGAGTAAAGATGAATAAAGAATTAGAAGAAGCTGTTAAATATTTAAAAGCAATAAAAGATACAGACTTATTAAAAGCAGGCTATGTATATGGAACAGAAGCAATAGAAACAGTCTTAAACTACATAGAAAATTCAATACAAAAAGAAAATATGCTAAACGAAAAATACATAGACAACATACAAGAGCGACAACTTATAGGAATAACTAAACTGCAATACAAAGAATACTTATATTTAAGAGAAAATTCAATACTTAAAAAGGTTGTAGAAGAAAAATTTGAAAAAGTAAAATATAGATTAAATGAAACTATGATAACTGAAAAAGATACGTATTATAATTTGGGAAAACAAGCAATTTTAAAAGAATTACTGGAGGTGGAATAGATGTTAAAAATAAAAGATAGTGTAGATTTAAAAGAATTAGAAAAGTTTGGATTCAAAAAATTTCCTGATGGATATTTCAAAAAAGTATATTTAGCAAATGCTGATGATGACAAAGTATATTACAGAATTGATAATAATAGAATTATAAAAATTACTAGACTTGATGGAGAATTAGACAATACAATATACGACTTAATCCAAGCAGGATTAGTAGAAAAGGTGGAATAATAGATGGAAATTAAAGTTGGAGAGTATGTAAGATTAGCAAGAAATCAAGGCATAAATAAAATTATTGAAATAGAAGATAACAGATATATTTTAGATGATAGTATTGCAGATGAATATGGAGATTTAACTTGTGTTTTAGAGAAAAATAAATTAAAAGACGAAATAGTAAAACACAGCAAAAACATAATAGACTTGATAGAAATAAAAGATATAGTATATCTAAGAAATTTAAAAGGAGATGTATTTGATTTTAAAGCAGAAATATTTGATGATAAAACAATGTTAGATTTTAAAATAACAATTGATTGTAATGAAGTTAAATTATTATCAATAGTAACACACGAACAATTCGAGCAAGCAGAATATAAAATTTAGGAGGTAGAAAGATGAAAATAATAGATATTTTAAATAAAAAAGCAAACGGAACATTAGAAGACGGATTTAAGTTTAAGTACGGCAATGAAGTATATATATATAACAAACAAGATGATAAAATAAAAACTGACTATGAAAATACGTTAGGAGGAGAACGATGTTTAGACGAAGACTTAAACGATGAAATAGAAGTAATAGAAGAAAACAAAGAAATAGAAGAACTAAACGATACTTGCTCTGATGTAGAAAATATGCTAAATACTGATATTGACTATTATAATAATTTAACTAGAAATAAAATTAACGAACTAGTAAGAGCAGTAAACAAACTAACAAAAGAAACAGGAGTAAAATAAGATGGAAGCAGTAATAAAATTATTAATAATCATAGGAATAATAGCATTATGTATTTGGGCAACAAATGGCTGTTACAAAATAAATGAAGAAGAAGGAGAACATAATTTGAAAGAAAGAGAGGTAAAGGAGAATGATATTCAATGACGATGAAGAAACATTTATTTTTATAGACAAGAAAAATAAGATAATAAGTTTTAGCAAAAAGGGAGAATTATTTTTAGGAATAGAAACAACTGAAATATCGTGCAATTTACGTTATGAAAACAAACAATTTAGAGATAAAGATTATCAAAAGCTGAAAGATTTTGTAAAAGAAGCGGAGGTAAAGTAAAATGAATGAAAAAATAGAAAAGTTGATAAAAATACAAGGAGTACTTAATACAAATAAATTTCACTTAGCAATAGCAACAGATTTACTAGAAAAAGCAGATTGGAGATTATTTCAAGTATTCGATGATTATAAAAAGTATATGAGTTCTGCAAATTCAGCTATATTAGATAGTGAAACAGATAGTATAGAAGAATTAATAGATTATTTAGAAAAGCATAACGGATTTTCAAGAAGATGGTAAAGAAGCGGAGATGATACAAATGAGTAGAAATAAAGTTTTAATAGAGAAATTACCGTTATCTACAATAAAAGAAACGTACAAAAGAAAAAAGTCTAAAACCAGAAAAAGAAATCCGTAGAAAGAGCAGTAAAACAACACAGACCAAAAGCCCTGGTAGGAGTGTGATACAAATGACAACACAACAAATACAAGAAAAATTAAAGAAAGACTTAAAAAGATATAGAACACTACAACAAATAAGCAAAGACGAAGCATATAAACTAGCACATAGTATGCTAGCAGACTACATAGAAGAGACACTAGAAGAAATAAAAAATAAAGGAGGCACAAATGAATAAAGACAGAAAAGATTTAAAAGATTACAAATACAATCAAGAATGGATAAAAGGCAGAAGAGAATACATAGAAGGATACGAAGAAAGCATAACAAGCATAACAGCAACGTTGTCAGATATGCCGAAGCGGAAGTAGAAAAGTAGAAGATAGCATAGCAGAAAAAATAGCAATATTATTAGACAATGTAAACGAATTACTACAAAAAATAACAGAAGAAGATAGCAAACAAAAAGAAATATTAGAACAATTAGACAAAGTAGAACAGCCATATAGACTAATATTAGAAAAAAGATACATACAAGGGAAATCGCTAGTAACAGTAGCAAGTGAAATGCATTATAATTATGAATACATGAGAAGAGCAAACGGAATAGCATTAAAAAAATTTGAAGAAGTCACAAAAAGTTACAGTAAGTCACACTAGAAATATGTTATATATACAATTGGAAATATTAAATAAAGAACCCTATTTAATATTAAAGCTGGTTAAGAAGAGTAAACGTTTTAAATGTTTGCTCTTTTGTATTTTAGATATTAATATACTAGGTAATTAATATAAAGTGTTCATTATGAGCACCTCCTTTTTATTTTGATAAGTTGTTTAAAAAATATAACAAGTAGAGCTTTCCTAGTGGGTTCTAATATGGAAAGATAGCTCAGTTGGTAGAGCATTTGGTTGAAGCCCAAAGTGCCTTGGTTCAATTCCAAGTCTTTCCACCAAGCCCTATAACTGGAAGATAGAGTGGGCTTCCATTTTATTATTTATAAATAGTATGCAGGACGTAAGAAAAGGGAAGGCGGAGCAAAAGGTTCGAGTGCATTAAATAAGAAGGCAACAATATAAAAAATGCATTACTTCTTCGGTCTTGTTGCAAGAATAGTAGAATAGCGTTCTATGAAAATCCATTGCGTTTTGCATAGTGTTTATAGAAAAAGAAGGTGTTACATATGACAACAAAAGAAAGATTAGAAAAATATATACAAGAGCACTGTAAGAATTGCAAAAACAGAAAAGGACAAGACTGCGAAATAAGAACATTTGAATGCAATAATGCCATATGTACAAAGTGTGTGCGCTATGAAAGATAAATTCAATTACAACAATTGCATTAGGAGAAAATGCGAACAATGTAAATTTTATATAAAGTGTTTTGAATACAGGAGGAAGAAACAAAATGGAAGCAAAAATATTAGACAAAATAAGCAATTTAATAGATAAGACAAATTACAAAACAGCTTATATAGAAATTCAAACAGAAAATAATAAGTATGTATTAGAGAAAGAAAAAAGAAACCAAATAGGATTTAAGGAGAGTGAGAAGAATGACAAGAAAATGGACAAAACAAACAGCAACAGAATACATAAATAAAGCAAAAGAAAAGGGACTTAAATACTGGAGCGCAAAAGATTATTTAAAACATCACAAAACTATGAGTTCGATAATTTAAAGAGGGGAAGAGTTATGTTTATAAAAGCAAAGAGAATGGATAACTTGGAGAAAAAAGTTAGTGAATATAAAAACAAATTAGCCGTAAAATATTTAAAACAAAGAGGCTATGAATGCGACGAGTCAAAGAAAAGTATGGCAAAGGTAAACAGCATATTAAGGTCTCAACATAGAAAAGTAGTGTTTGAGATAAAAGACGAAATAGTATCGAGGTCAGGGGCTTATTATACTTGGGAAGCCCATGTAAGAGCTAAGATAATAGATGTTGTTACAAGAAAGGAAGTATAGAAAATGTGGAATATATTTTTAGATGTTATTTTATTTTGCTTAGGAGCAATAGGAATCAGCCTTACACTTTTTATAGTAGTAGTGGTAATTGACACAATGATAAAGCAAATTAAGAAAAAATAAAAGAAAGAGAGGTAATCTTATATGACAGATGCACAAAAAAGATTTTGTGATGAGTACTTAGTAGACCTTAATGCTACAAGAGCATATAAGGTTGCTTATAAAAAATGCAAATCAGATTTAACAGCAAGAACAAATGGAAGTAAATTGCTAACAAATACCAACATTCAAAGTTATATTTCGGAAAAACAAAAGGAAATAGAACAAAGAACAGAAATAACTCAAGAGAAAGTAATACAAGAATTAGCGGCGATAGCGTTTAGCAACGCAACAGAATTTGCAACTGTAAAAGAAAATCAAGTAGAAATAAAAAACACAGACGACTTAGAAGAAAATGTCAAAAAAGCAATAGTAAGCATTAAAGAAGGAAGAAACGGAATAGAAATAAAATCAGCCGACAAGGTACAAGCTTTAGAACTGCTTGGAAGGCATTTGGGAATGTTTAACGATAGATTAGATGTAAACGTTAAAGAAAAAGAAGAAAAGAAAAATGCCATAACCGATATACTAAGTCAAATGCAAAGTGTAGATGATGTGTAATGCTTAAACTAAGTGCAAAATATAAAGAGTTCTTGCAAGTTAAATGCAAAAGAGAGTTCCTAGAGGGGACAACAGCGGCAGGAAAAACAACGGTAGGAATATTTAAGTTTATGTGTATGGTTGCAGGTTCCGACAAGAAATTTCACGTTATAGCTGGGGAAGATGTAGGAACAGCAGAAAAGAATGTGGTGAATGCAGAAAATGGTTTGCTAGACCAGTTTGAAGGTGTAGCAGATTACTGGCCAAAAGGAAAAGACAAAATAAGACTGCCACACATACGATATGAAACAAACAAGGGTGAGAAGATAATTTATATATGTGGCTATGGCGATAAGAAACGCTGGAAAAAGGTTTTAGGTGGACAAGTAGGGTGCGTATATCTCGACGAAGTAAACTTGTCTAATATGGAGTTTATGAGAGAAATAACACACAGATGCAAATATATGATGACCACATCTAATCCAGATGACCCCAGTCTTGATATATATAAGGAGTTTATAAATAAAAGTAGACCACTAGACAAGTATATTAAAGACTATCCAGCTGAATTACTAAAAGAATTAAAAGAGCCACACGTAAAAGGTTGGGTTCATTGGTATTTTACTTTTAATGATAATGCAGCATTAACAGCAGAAGACATACAAGAGAAAAAAGATGCAACCCCAATTGGAACTAAAATGTATAAAAATAAAATTTTAGGACTAAGAGGAAAAGCAACAGGATTGTGCTTTGATTTACAACCTAAAAACATAATAACACTAGAAGAAGCAAGAAAGCTTAAATTTAAAATATTTTCAGTTGGCTGCGATACTTCATACAGTAAAGAAACCCACGATAAAGTAACAATTGAAGGAATTGGAATAACAGTAGACGGTAAATGTGTATTGCTAAAAGAAAAAACATACAATAACAAAGATAGAACAATACCATTTGCACCAAGTGACGTAGTTCAGTGGATTGTAGAGTTTATGGAAGAGTTCAAAAACGAATGGGGCTTTGCAAGAATATGCTACATAGACAATGCAGACCAAGGAACAATAATGGAAGCAAGAAAAGCTAAAAGGCAAAATAATTTAATTTATAATTTTGAGAATGCGTGGAAGAAAACAAAAATAATCACTAGAGTTCAACTACAAGAAAGTTGGTTGGGAACTGGTGATTTTTTAGTTGTTGAAACTTGCAAAGACTATATAGAAGAATGCGACAAATATAGTTTTGATGAAAACAATCAACCTGAGGACGGAAATGACCATAGCATAAACGGCTGTCAATATGCGTGGTTACCGCACAAAAAGAAAATTGGAAACTGGGAAGTAATAAAGAAACTGATCAAAGACGAAAGTGAGGATTAGAAAATGGGAGATTTAGGTTTATTTAAAGTAGATAAAGATGGAGCTTTTATGCCTGCCTTTGTGGAGCTAAACAAAGGGATAGTTAGAACACTAGAAATGACTATAAATGAATTGCCATTTTGGAAGTTCAGAAAGAAAAGACAACTATTTGGTTGCATAATAGAACTTGAAGAATATATAGAGGATTTAATTAATTAAAGGAGCATAATGTATGGGAACAGTAAACGAGAAAATAAAAAGTGTAATACGAAACTGGTTACAGATACAACCCAGTGTGGGAGATACAATAACAATACAAGAAACTAATACGTTTGAAGGTAGCTGTTTCAGGAATTTGTTGTGGTATAGGGGTGATGCATCTGAATTACATCAGTACTACACACAAACCGACGATTTAATGGGAAATGCTAAATTCTGGGCGTCTATAAGCACAAATGGGATAAATTTCAGAAAAATCCATACAGGTCTGCCAGCTATGATAGTTGATATGCTTGCTGATATAATAGTGGATAGCTTTAACAAGATAGAAGTAAAAGGCAATAATGACGCACAAGAAAAATGGGAAGAGATAGCAAAGGAAAATGATTTTAAAGAAACATTAAAACAAGCAATTATTGACACATTTATATTCGGAGACGGTGCATTTAAGATAAGTTATGACACAGATATAAGCAAATATCCAATCATTGAATTTTGTAGTGGTCAAGATGTGGATTATGATTATAAAAGAAGCAGAATAACTGGTGTTAATTTTAAAACTAGATATAATAAAAAGAATGCAAATTACACATTGATTGAAAAATATACAAAATCAGGAATTAAATGTGAGTTATACAAAAATGAACATTTACTAAGTGATTACAAAGAATTAGAAGAAACAAAAGAACTTAGTGAAATAAAGGATAATAGCTTTATAATGGCTGTGCCTATGATGTTTAATAAGTCAAAAAAATTTAAAGGCAGAGGTCAAAGTATATTAGAAAAGAAATTAGATGCTTTTGATAGCCTTGACGAAGTGTGGAGTCAATGGATAGAAGCAATAAGAGATAATAAGACAATAACTTATATTCCTGATGATTTAATTCCACAAAATAAAAATGGGGATTTCTTAGAACCTAACACGTTCGACAGGAGATATGCCAAAGTAGGAAGCAATGCCACAGAAGATAAAGGAAGCCAAATAACAAGAGAAAACAGCGACTTTGACTATGAAGGAATGCTACAAAGTTATATAACAGCATTAGATTTGTGTTTGCAAGGATTAATCAGCCCAAGTACTTTGGGAATAGATGTAAAGAAATTGGACAATGCAGATGCACAAAGAGAAAAGGAAAAAGCAACGCAGTACACAAGGGGGAAAGCATTAGATGTTCTTGAAAAAGTTATTCCAAAGTTAGTAGTTACGTGCTTAAAGGCATATGATAAAGCACAAGGAAAAATAGCAGGAGACTATGAGGCAACGGTTGATTTCAAAGAGTATGCTAACCCAAGTTTCGAAGCAACAGTGGAAACTGTGTCGAAAGCTAGACCAGGACAAAACGTAATGAGCATAGAAAAATCAGTAGACACAATGTATGGTGACAGCTTATCAGAAGATGAAAAGAAAAAAGAAATTGAAAGACTAAAAGAAGAACAGGGGATAATACAAAAACCAGAACCGTCTTTGTTTTAGGTGGTGTTTAAATGCAAGACAATTATGATATCAAAAAAATAATGGAAGAAATAGAACAAGACCTAATAGTAAGAATGAAAAGGACATTATGGAGCCATAAAGAAGACGAAAAATCAAAAGGATTTGACTGGCCACAATGGCAGGCTTTAAAATTAAAGCAAATACAGGATTATAAGCAAGCAAATGCAGAAATTTTTGATAGTAATACAGAAGGATTTAATAGACACATTTATAAGCATATTAAAAAACAATTTAGAGAAGGTGCGAGTAAAACAAATAAAGAAGCATTAAAGGCAGGAATAATAAAACAAGAAGATGCACAATTAGGTGGGTCATTTTTTGGACTAAATCACAGAAAATTAGATGCTTTAATTAAAAGTACTAAAAATGATTTAAACGATGTTAGATATGCAACTTTGAGAATGGCTGATGACCAGTATAGGCAAATAATATATAAGGCTCAGGTATATGCAGGTACTGGGGCAGGAACAGTAAAGCAGGCGATAGATATGGCTAGTAAAGACTTTCTAGCAAAAGGATTTAACTGTATTGAATACAAAGATGGAAGAAGAGTAAACATAGCAGATTATTGTGATATGGCTGTTAGAACAGCAAATAAAAGAGCTAATCTAATGGGCGAAGGTGAAATGCGAAAAAAGTTAGGAAATCCGTTAGTTTATATATCTAAGCACAGCAGGGCTTGTGATAAATGTGCAAATTGGCAAGGAAGAGTATACATAGACGATGTTTGGTCAGGTGGCATAGAAAAAGATGGAAAATATCCACTATTAAGCACTGCTATAGAAGGTGGATTATTTCATCCTAGGTGTCAACACGGTTCTCACACATATTATGAAGGCATAAATGATGAACCCGAAGAAGTGACAGAAGCAGAGCATAATCACAACAAAAATGACCAATACACGCAATATTTGCAGCAAAGAAAGAAACAGTATGAAAGATTGGCAATTGGAAGTTTATGCCCTGAAAATATAGAAAAATATCAAAATAAAGCAA
The DNA here is from genome assembly GCA_949443285.1 of uncultured Clostridia bacterium. Classification (GTDB taxonomy): domain Bacteria; phylum Bacillota; class Clostridia; order TANB77; family CAG-508; genus CAG-269. The sequence goes on along the minus strand of CASSLW010000008.1, from coordinate 28,277 downwards.
ATGAATTGCAAAATCAGATAGACAGTAGTAAAATAGAAGAAGACACGTTGCTAAGTAATTTTAATAAATATAAAGATATAGAAGTATCTGAATTAACTCCTGACCAAAGAAATTTAGTTATTAACTACAAGATGTATAAAATGGGTATGGGAGATGAGTATTTAGAATTAGCCCAAAAAAGCAATACAAAAATAGCAAAACTAGAAAATATAAAAAATAGAAAAAGTAATTACTTTGATAATACTTTTGAAAATAGATATAATAATGCTAAACAATATACAACTGAGCAATCAGATACTTTAACAAAATTATATCAAAATAAATTAGACAAATTAAATGCAAATCAAAAGTTAAGCATTGCGGATTATACTGGAATGGATTTTGATGATATAAACAGGAGTCTACGAACAGAAAGAAAAGTGGGCGAAAGATTAAGCAAAAATATAGATAACATAACAGAAGCATTAAATAATTCTACTACAATCGAAGATATGATAGTACATAGACACGTTGAATTTGATGGAGCAAGTAAATTTACAGGTCTTAAAGAATATCAGTTAAAAGATAAAAGCATAGAAGAATTAAATGAATTACTAAAAGGAAAAGAGTGCTCAGATAAGGCGTTTATAAGTACATCAATTAGAGATTTTAAAGATGAATTAAGAGAAGTTGTATATGATATTTATATGCCAAAAGGGACAAAGGGGCTATATATAAACGAATTAAGTACAAGCTATAAAGATATAGAATATGAATTTTTACTACAAAGGGAAACGAAATTTAAAATACAAGAAGTATTTAAAGATACGGATGGAACATTAAGAATAGTTATGGAGGTAATTGAAAATGGAATCTAAATTACAGAAGATTTTTGAAAAGCCCTATATAGAAGCCCAAAGAGCTAGAGGCGATGAGTACTTATGGGAAAAATTCAGGGAATACTATAATAAAAATGAATATACATACAGTAAAGATACATTTGTTAATGATTTTTCTATAGTATATAAAGAAATTACAGGAAAAGAATTGGTGAAAGACAAAGTATACTATGTTAAAAAATTAGATATAGGAAAGGGCTTGTCAAGGGGAGAAACTTCAACAAATTATTGGCTTAACACAGTAATACCGTACATACAGGACTCAATGAAAAAATGCAAACAGAAATAATGAACACAATAAATATTATAGAGAAAATTAAAAACACTTATATAGAAGTAGGTGTTTTTTATATATTTCGGAATAGTGAAATGGTATCACACAGCACTTTGACTGCTGGATTATTAGTTCGAGTCTAGTTTCCGAAGCCATTTTTTGAATTAAGAGCTTAATCGGCTCTTTTTTTGTTGAAAAAATATAGTCGACGGACTTTAAGCGGGGGAGGTTCCAATATGGAAGACGAAAAAAAAGAAAATGTAGATACTCAGACTGCAGCAGATAACAAAGCTCAGGAAAAACAAGAGCAAAATAATTCTGCAAAAAAAGATGAGGGGGAGAAAATTAGAAAGTCAGTAGCACAAAAAGGAGAAAATGGCGAAATAATTTTCAAAAATCAAGATGAGTTGGAAGGATTTATAGCTAGAAAGTATGCTCAAGCAAGTGAAAAAGCAGAACTAGGAAAAACATCTAAGCAAGTCCAAGAAACTCAAAACAAGCAAGAAGAACAAAAGCAGGAAGAACCGAACGAAGTAGCTCAAATTGATCACACTGACAAAATTGCACTTGCTATGGCCAAAGCAGGGGTAGATGTTAAAAAAGCAGAAAGAGCAGCGAGATTGGTTGATATGTCAAAAGTCTTAGAAGGAAATATCGTAAATGATACTAAGCTTGAAGAAGAAATCAACGCAGTAATAGCAGAATTTCCAGAGCTAAAAGTAGCAAAAGAAGACGAAAAAGACGAAAAAGGGTTTAAGTTTGGAGCTTCTCAAGAAGGTTCTAACAACAACCAAAAACAAAAAAGACCTGTAGCTACAAAAAGATGGAACAGGTTTAATTCATTTTAAAAAAGAAAGGATTGATTAATTATGGCATTAAATTATGCAGAAGTATGGTCACCAGACCTATTAGAAATTATGGAACAAGGATGTTTAACATCGCCATTCATAACTACAGCAGTTAAATGGTTGAATGCGAAAACATTCCACTTTACACAAATGAGCACAGGGGGATATAAAGCACATAGCAGAAAAGGAGGATGGAATAAGGGAGATTATAATCAAGAAGATGTTCCATTCACATTAACTCACGATAGAGACATATCATTCTTAATTGATAAAATTGATGTAGATGAAACAAATCAAACAGCTTCGATAAAAAACATTTCTGAAGTATTTCACAAAACACAACAAGTACCAGAAACAGATGCTTATTTCTTCTCTAAAGTTGCTACAGAAGCTCAAAAATTAGAAGGATATCATAGTGAAACATCTATTAGCACATATACAAAAGAAAATGTATATGGAAAATTAAAAGCGATGCTAAGTGCTGGTAAATTAAGAAGATACGTTGCAAAAGGGGCTTTAATAGCTTACGTAAATTCTACAATAATGGATTTATTAGAACAATCAACAGACTTTACTAGAAAAATAGAAATGACACAAATTGCAGAAGGTGGGCTTGGTATCGAATCAAGAATTACTGATATTGACGGTGTAACATTAATAGAGGTAATAGATGACGAAAGATTTTATGATAAATTTGATTTCACTGATGGTTTCTTACCAGTTGCAGGAACATCTCATAAAATCAACGTCTTGATTGCATCTCCGCTAACTGTAAAAACAGTTCCTAAGATTTCAAGTATTTATTACTTTAATCCAGGGGCACACACTGAAGGTGATGGATACTTATATCAAGATAGAAGTTTATCTGATACATTCGTATTCCCTAACGGAAAAGATAACAAAATTGATAGTATATATGTTGATGTTGATACAGAAACATATACAGCTGAATAGGAGGTCATTATGATAAAAATAGTAAAAGATAATGTAATATTATCTATAAAAGAAGAGGATTTAGCTCAATACGAAGCTAGAGGATATAATAAAGTAGGAGCTACTAAAAAAGTAGCTTCTAAAGATTTGCAAAAAGAAGTTGATAAGTTAACAAAAAAAGTTGAAGAATTAACAAAAGCAAATGAAATATTAACTGATAATAATGAAAAGTTAACGGCCGATAACGAAAAATTAGTGGCCGATAACGAGAAATTAACGGTCGAAATAGAAGAACTTAAAAAGAAATTAAAATAAGAGGTGTTGCAAATGATAAAAATTTATGCAACAAAAGAAGACTACAATAAATATGGTTCAAAAATATTAGAAGATAATGAAATTGAAAAATATTTAGAGTTAGCTTCAATAGATATAAACAATGCTACATTAACAAGAATTGAAAGAAGGGGTTTTGACAATTTAACAGAACAACAAAAAGATTTAATAATTAAAGCTACTTGTATGCAAGCAGAATATGTAAAAGAAGAAAGTATATACGGCGATACCGAACTTAATAGTTATAATATAGGTGGGGACTTAACTGTTAATTTGAAAGATAGACAAGAGATGAGCGATAAACTCAAATTGTCTAAGTTAGCTTTTTTCTACTTAAAAAGAACAGGGCTAACAAATAGGATATTATGATTAAAAAATTAAACCCAAACCACCTAAAAAGATTATTAAATAATGAGTGTGACGTTATATTGTATCAAGAAGGTCTATCTGAAGAAGGTGGGCCTTTACCTGCTTTTGAATTAAAAAATCAAAAATGTAGATTTGTTGAAAAAACCAAGGTAATAATTAGTCCAGAGGGCAAAAAAGTTGAACTGGTCGGAAAAGTAATACTTTCAGGAGATATTTCTGTAATTCCTGCGAGACCATTTACAGTAAAAGAGATTAACGAAATGCAAGTAGATATTTTAGACAACACAAGTGTAGAGTTTAAAACCCAAAAGCAAGAAGTAAAAAAGATTACTGGCGGAATTGTAAAGATTAATGACCGTAAATATGAAATTTATCAAGCAAGCAAACCTAGAAATCCTGACGGCTCAGTTCATCACACAACATTGGAGTTGATGTAATATGGAGATAAAGTGGAATACAAAAGTATTAGAAATGATAAACGACCAAGCAAAATTAGCATTGCTAGATACTGCAGAAGCGATAAAAACTGATTTAGTACAAAGTCAAACAGTTCCAAAAGATAAAGGAGACCTCGAAAGTGATATGTTTGTTGATGACAAAAAGCTAATAAAAGGAGTTGCACATATAATGTTTGACAAACCATACGCTAGAAGGGTGTATTTCGACCCTGAGATACACATAAAACAAGTTCAAAACCCAAATGCAAAACAGCATTGGCTTGACGACTACATATCAGGAAGTAAAAAAGACTTGCCGATAAAGTATTTTAAGCGATGTTATAAAAGGAGAATAGGGCAATGATAAAGAGAATTAAAACAGCACAAATAAAAGATTATTTAAAGACTATTATTGAGTGTCCAAAGTGGTTTATTGGCAAAATGGACGAAAATCAAGAACAGGCTATTGCAATATATGCAAATAAACGACAGCTTGAAGATAATTCGAAATTCAGACAGTTAAGAACATACGGAATATTACCAATTACGTTATTACTTAGATGGACAAAATATTACAATATGGCCGAAGAAAAGGCCAACCAAATTTATGAGTTACTAGACTGTAACTCTTTCTTTATAGGTGAGTATAATTGCTCAATTGAGTGCTTATATAACGGCCCAATCGACTTGGGCACAGACGAAAACAATGTATACAAGTTTTCAGTAGAATTAAATTTATTATATCGAAAAGGAGGAAAATAAAATGGCAGTAAAAACAGGAGTTTATCCAGTATATGAAAACCAATTTCAAGTAGGTGCAAATAAGGAAGCTTTAACAGAAATAGCTGATATGGAAACATTTAGCATAAAACTTGATAATGGTGTAGAAGAGTGGAATCCGTTTGACCAAAAAGGTTGGATTAAAAGATTAATGACATCTAAATCAGTTACAATTTCTATATCTGGAAAAAGAAATTTTGGAGATGTAGGAAATGATTACATAGCAAGTAAAGCGTTAGCTAATGGTAGAGATGCAGAAGGCTGTTTACAATGGACTTTCCCAGACGGAGCGAAATTAATATTTGAAAATGCAGTAATAAATGTTACTAACTGGGGTGGTGGAAAATCAACGGAAGTTATTCCGCTAGAATTTGATGTCATGTCAAATGGAAAACCAACATACACAGAAGCAACACCGCAAGCAACACCGCAAGCAAAATCGGCAGCATCAAAATAGGAGAGCAAATAAGCTCTCCCAAAATTTATATTTAGGAGGAAGCCAAAATGGCAAATTTAGATATTAGTTCAAAATTAGGACACGAAAAACAAGAAATAACAATTGCACCAGGCAAGACTTATGAAGTAGACTGTAGTGCAATAACAATGCTAAAAACAGAAGATTACTTTAAAAAAGGTGAAGTATTAAAAGCAATAGAAATGCTTTTAGGAAAGAAAATATTAAAAGATATAGAAGAAATGAAAATGACTATAAAAGAAATGAAAATTATAATAATTGCAGCAGCAGCACAAGTAAACGAAGTTTCTTATGAGGAAATGGAGAAACGATTTCAACACGAGTAGTGACTATGAAACATGGTACGATTTGGAAGAAGATTGGCCACTAGTAGAAGCAAGTATTGCTAAGCAATATGGAATAAGAATAAGAAAAGAAATAGACACAATGGATTATGCAGAATTGTGTAATCTAATATCAGGCTTAATGGCAGATACTCCACTGCGGAAATAATGTTCAAATCCGTAGTGAGGATGATGACGAAGTTTTAAAGAACTTTACGCAAGAACAAAAAGAAATAAGAAGAAAATACAGAAATAAAATAGCAAAAAAAATAGACAAAGAAGAATACGACAGGGTTATTGCCGAAATGCAAAAAGCCTTCAAAGAAATGGCAGGGTGATAACAAATGATAGAAGTAAGATGCCCAAATTGTAATCAGCTTTTAATAAAAGCAGAAGAATGCAAGGGCGAAATAAAATGTATACGATGTAAGAAAACAATTAAAATTAATATAGATAAAAAAGATAGAGTGAGCAACACGACCGTTATTGGTGAGTAGTTAGCCAATACCTACTTTTACTTTAAAGAAGGGAGGAGTAGGTATGAGCACTAATGTTGGAGCAATTGACCTTTCATTGTTGCTAAATTCTAATCCATTTAACAAGGGACTAAGAAGTGCAGAAAATGCAGTAAAAAGCTCAGGAATAGAAAATTCATTAAAGAGCATTGGAAAATTAGCATTAACAGCATTTTCAGTAAAAGCAATAATAGGTTTTGGGAAAGAATGTTTAGAATTGGGAAGTGATTTAGCAGAGGTACAAAACGTAGTAGATGTTACATTTGGCAATTTAAATACAGAAGTAAACAAGTTTGCCGAAAATGCAATTACTCAATTTGGGTTAGGACAAACAGTAACAAAAAAATATGTAGGTACTTTTGGGGCTATGTCAAAAGCTTTTGGTTTTACTAATAAAGAAGCATTAGCAATGTCCGAAACATTAACAGGGTTGACAGGAGATGTAGCTTCATTTTACAATTTGAAGCCTGACGAAGCATATACAAAATTAAAATCTGTATTTACAGGAGAAACAGAAAGTCTAAAAGATTTGGGTGTTGTAATGACACAAAATGCGTTAGACCAGTATGCTATGGCAAATGGATATGGAAAAACAACAGCTAAGATGTCTGAACAGGAGAAAGTAGCATTAAGATACAGGTTTGTTATGGATAAATTAAGCTTGGCTCAGGGAGATTTTGCAAGAACATCTGATAGCTGGGCAAATCAAACTAGAGTTTTAAGTCTTAGATTTAACGAATTAAAAGCAACTTTGGGTCAAGGATTTATCAATATATTTACTCCGATTGTAAAAGGAATAAACTGGGTATTGTCAGGGCTACAAGTGCTAGCAAATGCTTTTAAAAAGTTTACAGAAATGATTTTTGGAAATGCTGGGGGAGATAATGGATCAAGTGCTGTTGCAGATTTAGCATCCGATGCAGCAACTGCAAGTGACGCAGTTGGAAACATAGGTAAAAGTGCTAAAAAATCAGCAAAAGACCTTAAAAGTTTAGCTTCTTTTGACACTGCGCAAGTGCTAAAAACTGATAAAGACGATAGTAGCTCAGGAGCAGGTTCAGGGTTGGGGGACTTAGGTTCTTTTGATTTTGGAAATAAAGATTTGCAACAATCTAATTCATATATGGATAGCCTTATAGGAAAAAGCAAAGAACTGCTAGGATTATTTAAACAAGGTTTTTTTGAAGGGCTTGGGGATTTTGATTTTTCAGGAATTACAAGTTCTATTGAAGGAATAAAGAAAAGTTTAAAAGATATATTTACTGCGCCTGAAGTATTAAATGCTGCCAATAACTGGAGCAATACTTTTATGTTAAATCTAGGAAGAGTGGCAGGAAGTGTAGCAAGTATAGGCGTGACGATAGCAGACAATTTGCTAGGTGGATTTAATTTATTTTTAGACCAAAATAAAGAAGATTTAAAAGGGCACATAGTTAGAATGTTTGATTTATCTTCACGAAGTCAGGAGATATCAGGAAAATTTGCTATAACCTTGGCAGATGTATTTAGTGTCCTAAGGGGAGATACTGCAAAACAAATATCTGCGGACATTATGGCTATATTTACTGATAGTTTTTTAGGAATAAAGGAGATAGCTTGGCAAGTAGGAAATGATATTTTATATATAATTACAGAACCCTTAAATGCTAATAAGGATTTAATAAAGCAAACATTGCAAGGAGCATTAGAGCCTATAAGTTCTATATTGGGGACTATAAAGCAAGGAATACAAGACACATTTTCAAAATTTTGGGAAGTATATGACGCATATATTAAACCAGCAGTAGAAAATATAAAAGATGGATTTAGTTCAATACTAAAAACGGCTTTAACCGTATGGAATGAAAATATTAAGCCGATTTTAGATGAATGGGCAAGCAGATTTGATACATTGTGGAAAGAACATTTACAACCTATGGTTGATAGTTTTCTTGAATTTTTTGGAAAGCTAATAAATGGGATATCTGAATTATGGAATACCTGGTTAGTGCCAATCTTTAATTGGATTGTAGAAAACGTAGTTCCTATTTTAAGCCCAATTTTTGAGACAATCGGAAATCTGTTTATGAATGCTTTTGGAATAATATCTGATATATTGAATGGCATTTGGCAAGTGCTAGGAGGATTAATTGACTTTATAGTTGGAGTATTCACAGGGGACTGGGAAAAGGCTTGGAATGGCATAAGTTCAATTTTTTCAGGAATATGGACAGCGATTAGTGGTTTCTTTGAAGGCATATGGAATGGTATTAAAGATGTTGTAACTGGGGCTATAGATACAGTAAAAGCTTATATCGAGTATGCTTTAAATTTAATATCTGATGTATGGACTAGTATATGGAATGGAATTTGGGGCTTTGTCTCAGATGTATGGAATGGAATTTGTAATATATTCTCAGGAGTTGGAAACTGGTTCTCTCAAAAATTCCAAGATGCCTACAACGGAATAACTAGGGTATTTAGTAATATAGGTACATTTTTTGGAAATCTTTGGAATGGCATAAAAAATACATTTACTAATCTAGGAACAAGCATAGGAAATGCTATATCTAATGCTGTAAAAACAGGAATTAATGGTGTTATATCTTTAATAGAAAGAACTATAAATTCAGCAATAAATCTAATCAATGGGGGAATAGACCTAATCAATCTAATACCAGGAGTAAGCATTGGCAAAATAGGAAGGCTTAATCTACCACGCTTAGCAGAAGGAGGATATGTAAAAGCAAACACTCCACAATTAGCAATGATAGGAGATAACAGACACCAAGGAGAAGTTGTGGCTCCAGAAGACAAAATTATGGACCTATATAAGAAAGCAAATCAAGAAATGGGGCTAGGTAACAATTCAAAAGTAATAGAACTGCTTGAGAAAATAGTAGAAATACTAATAAATTTAAGTTTCGAGTTTAATTTATATATAGATGGACACGAATTAAGGAAAAGACTTGAAAAAATAAAAAATAAAAATAGATTTGCAACGAATGGGGGCTACTAAATATGTATGAACCAAAATTAATAGTTGACAATGTAGAAATACCAGGAATTATAGATATTGTTCCTGGTCCAGAGCCTTTATGGGGAGATGGAACAGGAAGGAATGCTATAGACGGGCATTATAGTGGAACTTTTATTGGGTACTTCACAACATTAGAGATAAAATTTGGAAAAGTGACAGATAGTGAATTTAATTTAATAAAAAAACTACTTGAACACCCCTTTTTAGGAGGGGTTAAATTTGCTTTAGAGAAAGATATGGGGAATTATAAGCAAGGGGATTTATTTACAGAAGACTTTTATAATGGACAAGCAATAAAATCTAGCCCACTGGCTTGTGGGGGATACTGGAATGAATTTAGTGTAGTTTTAACTGCAATAGATAGGAGGCCACAAAAAGTATGAGTAAACAAGTAAGTGAGCAATTTAAGGAATTGTCCAAAAAAGTAAAACAACAAGATTTAAAACTCTCTATAAATAATGGGGAATTAACAGTACAGGAAATACATTTAATGCCAGCAAATATATTCAATGCAATACCTTTGTACAAACTATGTGCAAGAAAGCAAGTAATCGCAAAAGAATTAGTATATAGCTTTGACGGTGAGTTTTTTAAGACTATAATGCAGCAGATAGAAATAACGGTAAAAAATGCAAGTGAAATAAAAGGGAAAAATATAATATTTGAATATGGATTATTAGTTGAAAATGAATTTGAATATGTTAATATGGGTGAATATTACATTAAAGATGTAGAAGACGATAAAAATAAAGAAGAATTAGTGGTAACTGGATATGATAAAATGATAAATTTTATGGTGCGATTTAAGCAAAGCGACTTAAAAATAACATATCCATGTACACTAAAACAATTATTAATTAAAATGTGCGAAGTCTGTGGAGTAGAATTATACTCTACGGACTTTTATAATGCAAATTTAATAGTCAACGAAGATTTTTTCACAGTACAGCAACTAACATATAGAGACGTTTTAGAAAAAATAGCTGAAACGACAGAAACCACAATATTCATAAAGGACAACAAGTTATATCTTTGTAAAATTGGGGAAGTTGTACAAGAACTAGACACAAGCTACTTGTCTGAATTAGTAATAGGTGACAAGTTTGGTCCCGTCAATGCTCTAGTTTTAGGCAGAGGTGCTGTAGAAGACAATATAGAAGCGGTAGAACAAGAAAGCATTACAAGTAATGGTAGATGCGAAATAAGATTTGATGAAAATGAGTTTTTAGACGCAAATCGAGAAGAACTAATAGACGATATGCTAGAACAAATAAAAGGATTAGAATATTATGCTTGTGAGGCTTCTAATTTAGGGTTAATGTGGCTAGAACCCTGCGATGTGTTAGTTGTAAAAGACCGAGAAAATAGCCCATATAAAACAATATATTTAAGTGCAAGAGTAACTATAAATACCGGTATTTTGGGAGAAATGGAAGCTAAAATTCCTGAAGTTACTACAACAGAATATAAAGTAACAACAAAAGAACAAAAAAAGGCTTTGAAAACAGAGAGGATGGCACTAAAACACGAAGGAATTATTCGAGATTTAATAGAAGAAACAACAGAAAACTCACAAAAACTAACGCAACACGAACAAACGATAGATGCAATAACAAATAGAGTAGAGCAAATAGAGGATGTAACAAATACAGTAGAGGGAATAAAGACAATAGCACTAGGAAACTGTATGGAAGGGGATTTATTAGAACTACACATATATGGAAACAATACAGTATTTGACTATTTGTATCCAAGCGACAATTTATATCCTTCTAATGACTTGTACCCATATGGAGATAGTAGAATTGTTGTAAATGATAAAGTTTATGAATTAGGCATAATAGATGTATTAAGGCAAAATGCAGACGTATGTGATGAATTTGTTTTAGAAAATAGACAAGCAAAAGTAATAAGAAGAATAGATAAAAACGGAACAGTTAAAGCAACAGAAACAATAGAAGATTTAGGAGAGCTAAAAATACCACTTCAAGAAGGAACAAATACAATAGCTGTTAAAAATTATACAGCAAAACTAAAAGCAAGATTTGCAATAAAAAATAGCTTAACAAATGTATATGCATCAAAAGTAGAGATGAAGTCTTCTATAACGCAAACGGCTAACGAAATAAATATGGAAGTTAGAAAGAAGGTAGATGAAAATGAAGTTATTTCAAAAATTAATCAATCTGCTGAAGCGGTCGGAATAAATGCTAATAAAATCGAGCTGTCAGCAAATGATATTTTGAATTTATTGTCTGGAAATACAATTAACATTTCAGGTAAACATATAAAAATTTCTAGTAACAATTTTAATGTTGATGAAAATGGAAATATGAGTTGTACTAATGCAACTGTAAAGGATGCTAGTATAGACGGCGGAAATCTAAAAATGTGGGGAAATACAACATTAGATGGAGTTAGAGTATTTAGAGATAATTCAAAGAATACAGGATATATGGCATATATGGTTTGCGATGCAATAGGAGTAAATAAAAATGGTTCTAGTGCTGCAATGACAGCAGATGCTATAAACATAGGTTCTTCAACAATGTTTCCAGACCACATATCTACTCCATCATTAACACAAACATCTTTAGCAGATGGCAAGAAAAATTTTGAAAATCTACAAAGTGGATTAGATATCGTAAATAATACAGAAATATACAAATATAATTTAAAATCTCAAAACGACGAAGATAAAAAACACATAGGATTTGTTATTGGGAAGGATTATAGATACTCTAGTGAAATAACAGCGATAGATAGTGAAGGAAAAGAAGTTGGGGTAGATACATACTCTATGATTTCAGTAGCTTATAAAGCAATACAGGAATTAACAGAAAAAAATAAATTATTAGAAAAAAGAGTAGAAGAACTGGAGGCGAAATAAGATGTCATATTTTAATTTTGAAAACGGCGTGACACCGATAAATGATACAAATTTAAATGCAATGCAAACAGGAATAGAGAATGCAATTGGTGGAGTACAGGACAGTGTAAACACATTAGAAACAAAGGTAAATAGTATTTTTAAATTTAAGAAATATGAAAAAGAAGTAACGATGAACGGCACAAGTTCTAAAGCTGTGGCAATGGGGAGTTTTAGTGATATAGAGGGATATACGTATTTAGGCTGTATAGCGAATGAGAATGGCTATGGAGACCAATTTTTGGTCACATATAGCAAGTATGGAGAAAATATTACAGCTATGGTACATAATCAATTTGCTTCAAATTTAACGAAAACACTAAAATGCATAGTTATATATGTAAAAGAAGATTATTACAACGCAAATCTGATAACGGAGGTGTAACAAATGAGTGAAACAACAAATTTAAAACTTAAAAAACACGACAATGTAACAACTAATACAAATCAGTTCGATATAGAAAATTATATGAACGACAACTGGGATAAAGTAGGCGAATTTGCAGGACAAGTAAATGAAAAGGTAATAGAAATAGAAGACAACATAGACTTAGTAAAACAACGTACAGAGCAAGCAGTGGAAGATATAAATACAGAATTGTTAAACAAAGCAAGTAAAGAAGAACTGCAAGAAGCAAGAATAGCATTACAAGCAGAGCTGTTAGCAACAAAAAAAGACTTGCAAGCTTCTAGCTTAGAAGGACAAGCAGAAGGAGAAAGCTTATACTTACAAGATAGTTCGGATGCTAGATTTAGAGAGTTTGGAATTGGTGGGAATAGCGAGCAGGAGAAAAGAGAAGGGTATAACTTATATAACTATTTAGATAGACTTTATAAAACACAAAAAGATTTAACTATAACAGGAGATAATGAAAGTGGATATGTAACTGTTAACGGAACTCCAAATGGAGATTATGCTAACATAGTTGAACCATTAAATATCACAAATGTATTAAAAGTAGGCCAAACTTATACTTTGTGGCAAGAAAAATACGGTAGTATTACAAATACAGGTGTTTATTTGCAAATAACAGAAAGGCCAGCAGAAGGTGGAACTAATAGAATATTCTCTAGGGACAATAAAAAAACGATAACTATAAAAGAAGGTGCTACATATGAAATAACATTATTAACTGGTACAGCTGAAAACACAGGAACGTTAACAAACTATGAAAATAGATATATGCTGTACGAAGGAACAGAGGACAAGTCATACGAAAAATATGGAGCTATGCCAAGTTTGGGATTTTCAAGCGAGGTAGAAGCAGTTGGACAAGATATAAATATTCTAAATATAGAAGAATTAGTAGATGGATACATAGACGACCAGGGTAGATTTGTTACAGCACATACAATGGGAGAAAAAAGAACCGATTTTATAAAAGTAAAACCGAAAGCAACTCTAACATTTAAAATTATAGAAACTAATGACAAAAACACGGATTGGATAGGAGTGGGAGAGTATAGCAATGCAAATATTTCAGGTTTTATAAAGAGAAATGTAGCAAGAGAAAAAAATATAATAACATTTACAACAAGTGAAACAACAGAATACATAATTGTATCTGCTAGAAACTTACAAAATGCAACTAAAGTAGTTTTAAAAGAAGAAAATGGAGATGTTAAATGGTCTACATACAACCACGGTAGTGCTAATGTTGTTGTAGAAAATAAAAACAAACTAGATTTTAGTAAGTGGAATAATATTAAAGCTGAACATGGCACATTAGAGCAAGTTGAAAACGGAATAAAGTTAACAGCGACAGGAGATGATTGCTACAGTAGCACATTTGCATTTAAGTTTCAAGGAACTATGAATAAAGAAAGAATTACGAAATATGGGATGATTGCAAAACCAAACACCGAATATACTTTTTCTTGTAAAGTTAATGATGCAGCAATAAGCAAAAGATTGTATATGTTTTTTGCAGACGAAAATTATAACAGTTTAGGTTCTAAAAGTTCGGCAACATCTATTTTAACAGCTATAACACCAACGAATTGTAAATATATAACAGTAAGAGTTGGAGTTGTAAATGCAGGGGATAGCTTAACTTTTACAGATTTACAACTAGAAAAAGGCGCAATAGCAACAGACTACGTAGAACACAAAGAACAAGCATTTACAGTACCCGTTCAACAAGAAATGTTAGGAGGAGATTATTTTGGAGTAGATGGAGAGCATCATGTTATGCGAAAAATTATAGTAGATGGACAAAACATAAAAGCAACTCAAATAAAAAGTACGGGAACTACTATACAATTTTATTTAGCAACGTCAAGTATTATTAAAACAGACGCAAAAGGATATTGCAATATGGGAAAACAACACAACAATTACAATATAGAGAATACTTTTGTAATTACTAGGCTTGGAAACTTATATATGCACTTTCCAGTAACTGCATTAGGAGATAAAGAGATAACAGATGCTTACTTAAACGAGTTATTAAAGCAAAAATATGACGAAGGTACACCTTTAACATTTATATTAGAAGCAAAAGAAGAAATAGTTTTACCGTACACAGAACCACAAACAAAAGTCTTAAACGAAATAGAGCAAACATTACACAGCTACAAAGGCGGAACACACGTATATAGCACAGATGCAGTAAGTCCGATATTTAACGTAAAATACACAAAAGATACAGAAGCTTATATAAAAAATGAAATAGCAAATATTTCAAGGGGGGTAATTAACAATGTTTAATATAATAAAAACAGTAATAGAAAGCAGAGATTACATACTAGAAGATATATTGTACAAAATAGATAAAATGTACATACAAGACAGAATAACAGAAGCAGAAAAGACAGAGCTAGACAACCTAGCTCGTCAAAATGCGAAAGCAGAAAATAGTTATAATATACAAAAACAACTAGATAATATATATGCAAGATTAGAAGTTTTAGAAAATAAAGATAAAACAGAAGACCCAACGGAGCAAGAAGGATATAAAGAGTTTGTTCAACCGACTGGGGCACACGATAGCTACAATGTCGGAGATAAAATAATATACAAAGATAAGAAATACATATGCAAATTAGACAATTGTGTATGGTCACCTGATGTGTATCCAGCAGGCTGGGAAGAAGTGGAGGAATAGAGATATGGAAGAATTAATACAAAATATACATTTTACAAGTTTGTGGTGGGCTATATTAGCTCCAATGGCACTTATAGTTTTAGACGTTTTAACAGGACTAGTAATAGCTTGGAGAGACGGAAATTTCAAAAGTGCAGTTATGAGAGCAGGATTATCTAAAAAATTTGGTGAACTTATATACATAGTAGTAGGAATACTAACAAAATTTGCGTTGGGAACAGAGCTAATATTGTATTTTACAGTGGGGTATATATGTTTAATGGAAATATCTAGCTTAGCAGAAAATGGTGTAAAACTGGGAGTTCCACTGCCTGAAAAAGTAAAGAAAAAACTAAATAATAACAAGGAGGAATAAACTATGTTTGGAATAGATGTATCAGAACATAATGGAGTAATAAATTGGGATATAGCAAAAAATAGCATAAACTTTGCAATATTAAGACTTGGCTGGATTGGAAATAAAAACAACCATACATTAGACAAGCAGTTTGAAAGAAATTACGCAGAATGCAAAAGACTAGGGATACCAGTCGGCATATATGTATATTGCTATTGTACTTCTGTGGAAACAGCAAAAGCAGGAGCTAATTGGACAACGAAACAGCTACAAGGCAAAAACATAGAATTGCCCGTATATATAGATATGGAAGATGCAAGTATTGCTAATTGCGGAAGAGATGTATTAACTAATATTTGTATAGCATTTAACACAATAGTAGAACAAAACGGAAAATGGGCTGGTGTATATGCTAATCAAAATTGGTTTAACAATTATCTAAATAAAGAAGAGCTTAAAAAAAGATATACTTGTTGGATAGCAAGCTATAAAAAAGGTATAGGTTGTTACAAAGGCGAATATGATATATGGCAAAATAGTTCTAGCGGTAAAATAAGTGGAATTAATGGAAATGTAGATACTAATTATATGTATAGAGATTTAGTGGCTGAAATTGGAAATAAAAGTGTTTCACAGACAGTTGCACAACCAAAAACAGAAACACAAAATACTTATATTGTTAAATCGGGAGATACATTAAGTGGTATTGCTGCAAAATTTGGAACTACATATCAGGAGCTAGCTAGAATAAACGGAATAGCAAATCCAAACATTATTCACCCAGGGCAAGTTCTAAAAATAAATGGAACAAGTAAGACTACACAAAATAATACAAGGACATATACCGTAAAAAGTGGAGACACTTTAAGTGGAATAGCTAAAAAGTTTAATACTACATATCAAAAAATTGCAAGAAAAAACAATATTGCTAATCCAAACTTGATTTATCCAGGGCAAACTTTAAGAATATAATTACAGTGCAAGTTTCAATGAAAATTACAGTGAAAAAAACTAGGTTGATTAATTTCAGCCTAGTTGAACAAAATAAAAAAGATAGTGGTTGGTGATACTATCTTTTTTATATTTCCGTACTTATATCGGATTATTTATATTATTGAATTAATTATAATATTATTTTTGTGTTTTGTCAACATTTAAAGTATCCATTAAAGCTTTTTGCAATAATTGAGAGAAATTTACATTTTCTTTTTCTGCCATAGTATTTAGCCAAGCTGGAATAGACAAAGTCTTTTTAACAGATTTGTTTTCATATTTTCTTTTGTGTTCTTCTAAATCAACAGTAACAAAAGAAACAATTTGATTTTCTTCCAATTTAATACTTTTTATATCAGTAGTACAATGTGGATAGTCTTCCAAATCTTCTAAGAATAAGCCCATAGCTTCTTTTGCATTTTCCATAGCTTCAGATAAAGTAGAGCCATCACTAAAACAACCTTTTAAGTCGACAAATTCAACCCAATATCCACCGTCTTCTAATGTAAAAATTGCAGGGTAAGTAAATAATATTTTCTTTTTCATAATTACACCTCTTTATATTATAGTATGCACATTCAGGTAGGACTTATTCAAGTCCTGCCTGTTTTAGCAATTTGTTTAGTAATCCTTTTTTTAAATCTTTATTGTGCATCGGAACGATTATATTTGGATATCCGTTCCTTTTTTAATTTTAAGTGTGAGCCTTCTTGTTTTACTTCATACCAACCATTTTTCTTCAAAAGTCTTACTAGTTCCTTAGGTGTCATACTCATAATATAAATAATCCTCCTTTCTTGTAAACTATAATTATATTATAAACCATACGTTACGTATTGTCAACACTTTTTTGAAAAAAATTAAAATTTTTCAAAATACTAGAAAATGCTCAAAAATCAAGCTATATAAGTACTTGAACTCAAAAATAAAACGGCTTAAAACAGATTGTCGAGAGCCAATTTTTGGCTAAATTTAGGCAAATTTTAGCATAAAAATAATTTAGATTATTCGACACCGTTCGACACAGATATTTTACAAAAAATGCTATAATTAGAAAAAAAGGAGATGGTGTATATGAAAGAATATTACGAAAAATCTCTAAAAGCAATTAAGCTACTAAATATTAAAACAAAAGAAGAATACAACAAGCTACTAAAAGACTACTTATTATTAAATGTAGAAAGTTTAAAATACATAAGCGAAACAAGAAACTTTAAAGAAATAATTAAATATGCAGAAGATATTGCATAAAAATAAACACTTCTAATAATAATAAATTAGAGGTGTTTTTTATGGTAGTAAGATTAAAGATAAAAGAAGTAAGAGAAAGTAAAAACATAAGTATAAGAGAACTTTCGGAGCTAACAGGAATAGAGAGACATAGACTTGCAGAGATAGAGAGCGATGTAGATAAGATACTGTTTATAGAAATATTAGTAATTGCACAAAATTTGGGTATTACAATTTTAGACTTGTTTGAGACTGAACCATTTGAAATAAGCGGAATAGGAGAGATTTAAACGTCAAAAATCTAAAACCCAAAGTTGTTTCAAAAATCAGCTTTATAAAGAACTTATATACATTCATATAAGTTTTTTTATATTTTACAAATAATAATATATAATTTTTTACAAGAAAAGAGTACGTATTCAAAATAGAAGTAGAAGGAGAAAAATAAGTAATGGAAAATGTAGTAGAAAAATTTATTAATGAAAGAATTACGGAAAATATAGTATTATTTAGCAAAGAAGAATTGGAAATAATAAAAAGGCATAAGGAAATTATAAAGAAAATTTATATTTTAAGTGCAGTTAATTTTTATAATTGCTAGTGTTACTAATTTGTTACTAATTAAAGAATTTTTTGCAAGTCTGCACAAATGTATAGAAACAATTAAATCCTTAGAGTATCAAGCAATATAACGAAACTATAAGGATTTAGAAAAATACCCATTTATTAGCTTTTGTCGAATTTTGTCGAAAAGTTTTTTGGGAAATTTTAAAAAAAGTATTGCAATTTGTAAAAAATTCTGTTAAGCTATAAAAAGATTTACAGTTAAATATTTATTGCAATACTAATTTAATTAAAATCAAGAATTTTTAAATCGAAAATTAAATCAAAAATAATCAAGAGAACAATAAAATATGTTTGGATATCTGAGGTCATTACAATTGAACCCCTTTATTTAATAGTTATTCATTTATAAAATCCCTATAAAAGTTATATAAATAGATTTTTGAAATTCGTGCATTCGGCAAATATTTCATACCCTTTAATAATTATTTTACCAATTGTAGTGATCTCAGATATCCAAACATAAAAGAAAGGAAGCAAATGTTATCAACAGTACAAAGTATGGCGTTACAAGGATTAAATGGATATTTAGTATCTATACAAGTAGACATATCAGCAGGGCTTCCGCATTTCGAGATAGTTCGGGTTACCAGATGCAAGTGTAAAAGAAGCAAAAGAGAGAGTTAAAACAGCGATAAAAAATACACAAGGGGAAATGCTAAGTAGAAAAATCATTGTAAATTTAGCGCCAGCGAATACAAGAAAAGAAGGTTCAAAGTTTGATTTACCAATAGCTTTAGGTATTTTAATAGCAAGCCAACAAATTAGTAATCCGTATTTATTAGAATTCCTAAAAGATACCATTTTTGTAGGAGAACTATCTTTATATGGAAGTGTGGAAAAAATAAATGGAATTTTACCAATTTGCATAGAGGCGAAAAGACTAGGAATAAAAAGAATAGTTCTGCCAAAGCAAAACGAAAATGAGGCTCAAATAGTTGACGGACTAAAGATATTACCAATTAATCATTTAGAAGAAATTATAGAATATTTAAATGGAAACTCATATATTGAGAAAACAAAAACAAAAAAATTTAATTCACAAAATCAAGCAAAATATCAGTTTGATTTTTCAGAAGTAAAAGGGCAAGAATTAGTAAAAAGAGCGCTAGAAGTATCGGCAGCAGGAAGCCATAATTGTGCGTTAATTCGGTGTTCCCGGTTCAGGGAAGACAATGCTTGCCAAAAGATTTCCGAGTATATTACCAGATATGAGCTTTGAAGAAGCGTTAGAAGTGACGAAAATTCATAGTATAGCAGGATTATTATCAGAAGAAAAACCAATAATTTTAACAAGGCCATTTAAAAGCCCACATCATACAATAACAACAACCTCATTAATAGGCGGTGGTAGGACGCCAAAACCGCGGAGAGATAAGTTTAGCACATTATGGAGTTTTATTTTTAGACGAATTGCCAGAATTTAATAAAAAAGTTATAGAAGCGTTACGAGGGCCGTTAGAAGATAAAAGTGTAACAATAAGTAGGCTAAATATGGCGGTTACATATCCATGTAAATTTGTACTGTTAGCCAGTATGAACCCGTGCCCATGTGGATTTTATGGTTCAGATACACAAAAGTGTAATTGTACAAAAGAACAAATTCGAAAATATATGAGTAAAATAAGTGGACCACTTTTAGATAGAATTGATTTGCAAATAGAAGTAAGTAGAGTTCCATATCAAAAATTAAATTCATATAAAAAAGAAGAAACATCAGAAGAAATTAGAAAAAGAGTAAACAAAGCAAGAAAAATACAACTAGAAAGATACAAAGGACAAAAGATATTTTCAAATTCAGAATTGACACCAGCTTTAATTGAAAAATATTGTAGGCTAGATAATAAAAGTAAAAAAATTCTAGAAGAGGCATTTGAAAAACTAGGTTTAAGTGCAAGAGCATATGGACGAATTTTAAAAGTGGCAAGGACAATAGCAGATTTAGAGAATTCAAAAGAAATAAAAACGCAACATCTTGCAGAAGCAATTCAATATAGAAGTTTAGATAGAAAATATTTTGAAAATTAAGTAAGGGGGATTTAAATGACAAAAGTCACAATAGAAGATAAACAATATCCAAAACAATTAAGAAACATAAAAAATCCACCTAAGCAACTATATTTAGAAGGAAATATTGAATTATTAAACCAAAATATAATTTCAATTGTAGGTTCGCGAAATTGTACCCCAAATGGTAAAAAACTTGCAAAAAAATTTGCAGCTGAACTAACAATGCAAAAAATAACTATTGCAAGTGGAATGGCAAAAGGTATTGATAGTGCAGCACATATAGGTACAATGCAAGCTGGAGGAAAGACAATAGCAGTATTAGGAAATGGATTTAATCATATATTTCCAAAGGAAAATATAGAATTATACAAAGAAATTATAAAAGAAGGTGGACTTATAGTAAGCGAATATCCACCAGATACAAAAGCTAAGTCAAACTTATTTCTAGAAAGAAATAGGATTGTAAGTGGACTATCCATAGCAATATTAGTGGTAGAAGCAGCACATAGAAGCGGAACAAGTGTGACAGCGAGGCTAGCTAAAAGTCAAGGAAGAAAGGTATTTGTGTTGCCACATGAAATTGATGACAAATATGGAGTAGGAACAAATAATTTAATAAAAAAGGGAGCTATTTTAATTACTTCAACAAAAGATATTATTGATAATTTTGAATTTTTAAAGTATATAGAATTTGAAGAAGCTAGTACAGAAAATATAGATAAAATAAATAAGAATAAAATACAAAAACAAAAGACAAACAAAACTCTTGAAATGCACTTAACAAACAAAATAGAAAAAGAAGTATATATGCTAATTAGAAACGGAAACAAAGAAGTAAATGAAATAGCGAAAAAATCTAATAAATCAATAAGCGAAATCACAAATGCTCTATTGATGCTAGAATTAGAAGGGGCTATAAAGAAAATAGAGGGAGGGTATAAATGTATTTAAATCAAGGAATAGGAAAAATTGGCGAGAACTTAGCTTGCCAATACCTAGAAAAAAATAATTATAAAATTCTAAAAAGAAATTTGAGATGTAGACAAGGCGAGATTGATATTGTTTCATATGACGAAACTAGAAAAGAGCTTGTATTTGTAGAAGTGAAAACTCGTACAAGTTTAAAATATGGTAGACCCGGTGAAGCGGTTGAAAAGGTAAAACAGCAACATATTAAAAAGGTTGCAAAATATTATATTTATAAAAATAAACTTGCAAATAAACCTACTAGATTTGATGTAATTGAAGTTTTTTTGAATAATAGCAATTACAAAATAGAACATATAAAACAGGCTTTTGAATAATAGCACATAAATATGATTAAAATAATAATATAGAACGTTGACGTACGTTAAAACGTATGCTATAATTATATATGAAAATATCAGGAGGTGTTATTATGACTAATATAAATATAACAAATTTCAGAAAAGATATATATGAACTATTAGAGAAAACTATCAAATATAATGAACCGATAAATATATCAACAAAAAATGGAAATGCAGTAGTTCTATCAGAAGAAGATTATAACAACTTAATGGAAACATTATATATATCATCTATTCCAGGATTAAAAGAAGATATAGTAAAAGGACTAAAAGAACCATTAGAAGACTGCATTGATGAAGAAGAGGTGGAATTATAGTGTATAAAGTGTTTTATAGGAAACAAGCAGTAAAAGATGTGTCCAAAATAAAATCGGCAGGATTAAATGACAAACTAAAAAGATTAATAGAAATAATAAAACAAGACCCAATTAAAACTCCACCACCATATGAAAAATTGGTTGGGGAGCTGAAAGGAGCATACTCAAGAAGAATTAATATACAACACAGATTAGTTTATCAAGTATATGAAGAAGAAAAAGCCATAAAAATACTTAGCATATGGTCACATTATGAAAGAGCATAAAATATGTCATAAATACTTGAAAAAGCGAATATTGTAATATATAATAATAACAAATTCTAAAGATATAACTATATTTTTAGTTACCTTACATTAGAAAGAGGTAGTACTATGAAAAAATTTTTATCAAATTACAAATCAACAATAATTTTATTAGTTGCTATTATTGTTGGTGCCATTGTAGGAATTATATTCCAAGAAAAAGCAACAATTTTAAGTCCTTTGGGAGATTTATTTCTAAATCTATTACTGGTAATAATTGTACCACTAATATTCTTAACAATTACCACATCAATTGCAAAAATGAAACAACCAAAAAGAATAGGAAAAATAATGATTACAATAATTGGCGTATTCATATTCACATCAATTATTGCGGTAATTATAGGATTTGTTAGTACATATTTTGTAAAACTAGTAAACCCAGAAGACGGAGAACAAATTAGAACTTCACTACAAGAAACAACAGACGACGAAGCAACAGATGAGGAAGAACTAACAATTGCAGACAGAACAGTTAATTTATTAACAGTAAATGACTTTTCGAAATTGTTATCAAAAGATAACATTGTAGCACTTCTAATTGCATCAGTAATATTTGGAATTGCAACAAATATGGCAGGAGAAAAAGGAAAGCCTGTATATGATTTTCTAGTATCAGCAAATGAAATAGTAGGAAACATAGTAAAAATCATAATGTATTTTGCACCAGTAGGATTAGGATGCTACTTTGCAGCATTAGTAGGAAGCTTTGGAGCTTCAATAGCAGTAGGATACTTAAAAACATTTGTAATATATACAATTGTAGCAATAGCATTTTACTTTATTATATACACAATATATGCTTTTATAGCAGGTGGGAAAAAAGGAATAGCAGCATTTTGGAAAAACGCCATACCTTCAACATTAACAGCATTAGCAACATGTTCAAGTGCAGCATCAATACCAGTAAATGTTGAATGCGCTAAAAAAATGGGAGTACCAGATGATATAGCAGAAACAACAATACCATTAGGAACAAGCTTCCATAAAGACGGTTCAATAATAGGTTCAGTATTTAAAATAATGTTTTTAGTTTGTCTATTTGGAACAAGCTTAGCAACACCAGGAAGTATTTTAGGAGTAGTAGGAGTTGCATTACTTGCAAACCTTTTAATAACAGCAGTGCCAATTGGTGGTGGAACTATTTCAGAAATGCTAATTATTACTATGCTTGGCTATCCAGTAGCAGCACTTCCAATTTTGACAATTATAGCTACAATTATTGACCCACCAGCAACTATGCTTAATGTTGTAGGAGATACGGTTTCTTCTATGATGGTTACAAGGGTTGTTGATGGGAAAGATTGGTTAGATAAATAATGAAATTAAGTAGATGCTGTAATAGGAAAATTTGAAGTAAATAAAGGTCAATATAAAACAAAAGATACACTATGTAATACGTAGTGTATTTTTGTGTGAGAAAAGATTGATAAATGCAAGAATAAAAGATATAATAAAAACATTAAAAAGAAGGAAAACAAAATATGTGTCAATGGAAAGATAAAAGTTATGCTTTTTAGGATATATGAGATAATGGGCTTGTTTATGCGTGCAATAATTTAAATATAGTAGAATGTAAATTATGAGTTAGTAGGGTTTAGTGAAATAGATAAATTTGCAGTAGAAATTTAAATATAATAGAATGTAAATTATGGCTACGAAGTTTGGACTTGTCCTCAATGTCAAGTAGTAATATAAATATAATAGAATGTAAAGAATTTACAAGAATATGCAACTACAGCGGATCCAGTAGGTAGTAATTTAAATATAGTAGAATGTAAACTTGTTATGTTGAAATTTAATATTATTTCTTGTAGGTTGTAATTTAAGTATAATAGAATATAAATGTTGCGCTATCATAAATATATTTTGTAGATTTTATAATGTAAAATAAAAACAAGAAATATATTGATTTTCACAAATTAAACTAGTAAAATAAAAAAGAAAAAAGCAAAGAAGGAGAAAAAATATGGGAAAATTATACGTAATAGACGGAACAGACGGAAGCGGAAAACAAACACAATTCAAAAAACTACAAGAAAGGCTAACACAAGACGGAATAGACTATAAAGTAGTAAGCTTTCCAAACTATGAAAGCGACAGTTCAGCACTAGTAAAAATGTATTTATCAGGAGAATTTGGAACAAACGCAAAAGAAATAAGTCCATACATAGCATCAACATTCTATGCAGCAGACAGATACGCAACATTCAAAACAGGATACCAAGAATACTATGAAAAAGGCGGAATAATACTAGCAGATAGATACACAACAGCTAACATGGTACACCAAGCAGGGAAAATATCAGATCCAGTAGAAAGAGAAAAATTTTTAAAATGGTTATGGGATTTTGAATTCAACCTATACAAACTACCCATACCAACAGAAGTATTCTTCTTAAACATGCCAGTAGAAAAATCATTAGAACTAATGGCAAATAGAGAAAATAAATTTACACATGACACCAAAAAAGACATACATGAAAGCGACACAGAACACTTAAAAGATGCATACTCAGCAGCATGTGAGGTAGCGCAAAAATACGGTTGGTATGAAATAAAATGTGTAAAAGATGATAACATAAGAACAATAGAAGACATACACGAAGAAATATACAACGAAATAAAAAAGAACATATAAAAATGCTCAATAAATGCAAATATTAGATATAGAAAATTGTATTGAAACTGAAAATTCAGGTCAATACAATTTTTTTGCAAAAGTGGAATAATTTAAATAAAGAAAATGATGTATTATCTATTTACGTAATATAAATACATATAATAAAATAAAAGCAGTAAAGCAAAAGAAAAAACAAAAGAGAGAGGAGAAGTTTTTTATGCAAATAAAAAATAGAAAGTTAAAGACAAATAACAAAGGTATTACATTAATAGCATTAGTAATTACAATTATAGTATTACTAATACTTGCAGGTGTAGCAATTGCAACATTAACAGGAGATAATGGAGTGCTAACAAAAGCTGTAACGGCCAAAGACAAAACAACAGAAGCAGAAGCTAGAGAAGCGGTGCAGTTAGAGGCAATAGGAAGTATAGACGAAACAACAGGAAAATCTAATAAAGAAGATTTTAAAACAAACGTGAAGAAAAATCTAGGACTAACAGACTCAAATATAAAAGACAATGGAAATACAATTAAAGTAACATATAAAGGATATGACGTAACGATAAATACAACAACTGGAAAAGTTACAACAGTAGTAAAAGCAGGAGAAACTCCACCAGCAGAAGATTATAATACAGGAACAACAGTAGCAGAAACAATAGAGCAAGATAAGACATTTGAAAATAATACACCTATAACAGATGAATTTGGAAATAAGATAACAGTACCAGCAGGATTTAAAATTATAAAAGATAACCCATCAGACCCAACACCAAGTGTAAAAGACGGAATTGTAATCCAAGATGCAACATATGAAGGAACAATTGGAAGTGAATTTGTATGGATACCAGTTGGAGAAATTAAAAAGTCAGAAACAGAAACTGTAACAATAAATTTAAGCAGATATACATTTGATGAAACAACAGGAGAAGAGAATGACGAAGGCTCAAAAGAAATATATGATAGTTATACAGAAGACACAAAAGAAAATCATGGAGCAGATTATAAAAATGCAATAGCAACAGATATAGAAGATTTCAAATTGAAAGCAAGTGCTGAAAGAAGTGGTGGATATTATATAGGAAGATATGAAGCAAGAGTAGACAACGCAACATTAGATGAAACAGAAATACAATATCCAGGACCATATGGATATTATAATGGTTCAGACACAATGTGGACAGGATATACTAACGGACAATTAGTAACTAAGCCTAATAGCCAAGTATGGAATTATGTAACACAAAATAAAGCATCAGAATTATCAAAAAATATGTATATAGGAAAGACATTTGCAAGTGATTTAATGAATAGTTATGCATGGGATACAGCAATAGTATTTATACAAAAAGTTACAAATGAGAATTATGCTAATCAAAATAGTTTAAATAAAGATTACATAGCAAATCAGGGAACAAATAATTTAGCAACAACTAATCAAGATAAAATATGTAATATATGGGATATAGCAAGTAATTGTTGTGAATGGACAACAGAAACTTACAGCCACATCCGCTATCCGTGCGTGAATAGAGGAGGTATTTACGACAGCGGCTACGGTATCTACTATGCGAGCTACCGCGACGACGACTTCTTCACGACTGATGCCAACAGCGGCGTTACTTTCCGCCCACTTTTATATTTGTAGGACAGGATGTTGTAAAAACCAAAATTAAAACTATTACGAGAATAGTTTTAAATAGAGCAATTGAATATAAGAACTCGGCGAATGCAATACGCCGAAAGAAAACTCTCTTAGAAGAAGCTTCCTTTAGGGAGCTTTTTTTGTGCATATTAGCGCAAAGAAGGCATTCGGAAGATAGATAGAAGAATAATTACAAACACACTAGAAAAAACGAGAAAAAATGAGAAAAAATGAGAATAAGTGCAAAATAAGGAAATAAAAGAAAGTGGCAAACTCAAATTAAGACCAAAACAGACCTAAAATAAATTTGGAATATTCCGGCAAAAATTGTATAATATATAACGATGGTGCATTATTCTAGTCATGCAAACTTTACGAGGGTGGGGCTAAAAATCCACTAAAGGGCACATCGTTGAAGTTTCTTGTTTATGCGCGAAATGCCAGTTTTGTGTGTATCCAGGGAGTAAAGAGATTAGGGGAGTATGTAATGGCATACATAGTGACCCTGATTTCGCGGAGGCTTAAATAAAAATTTAAGTTAAACCTATGTTGAGTGCCAAGACACGAAACACATAGAGTAGCCTGTCTTGAGTGACGGTATTGGGATTAATTTTTACATAAGTAAAAACAAATTAGGCCAATTTATTTTACTTTAGGTTATGAAATTGCAGTTGCAAAAAAGACTAGTAAAGTTAAAAAATGCATGTTAAGGAAAACTTCTAGAATGTTTGCTAAAATGTAGCATAGAAGTCTAGGGATTAAGGTACAGATTTAAGTGGCGATCTGGTGTCTACCAACGGTAGATGTTCTCCTTAAATGGAAACAGTTCTAGCAGTAATGCTAAGCGGAGAACAGAGAAATTCGACTAGACCTAAACTGTAAAATTTACTTAGACTTTGACCATCCTAACCAATAAAAATAATAAGGGGCTTGATAAAAATGTATTAAAACTATGCATAATTCAAGCCCTATTTAAATTAATAAAAGAGGAGAAAAACAAAGAAAAATGAGCAATACACAAGAAAGCAAAGAAAATCAAAAAAACAAAAAAGAAAACTCGAACATCAAATGGTTCATACAAGTATTTATTATGACATTCATACTATCAATGATATTCTCATACATATCAGCAAATGGAGTATCACACCTAAACCTAATATCAGCAATACTAATATTAATACTAGTAATAGGAATAGGAATATTTTTTGACATCATAGGAGTAGCAGTAACAGTGGCGAACGAACACGAATTCCACGCAAAAGCAACAAAAAAAGTAAAAGGTTCAAAAGACTCAATAAAATTAATAAGAAATGCACCTAAAGTAGCTAACATATGTGCAGACGTAATTGGAGACATATGTGGAGTATTAAGTGGAGCAATAAGTGCATTAATAGCAATGAAAGTAACAGAACAATTTGGAATGCAATTCGATTTACAATTCTTACTAAGTGCATTAGTAGCAGCACTTACAGTAGGAGGAAAAGCACTAGGAAAAGGAATTGCAAACAATAAATCAACAGAAATAGTGCATGCAGTAGGAATAGTTTTAAACAAATTCTCAAGAAAATAAAAAAATTGCCAAAGGGGACGGTGAAGTGAACCCAAATTGTTAGACAAAAAAGTTTAACAAGGAGGGTTC
>CASSLW010000007.1 GCA_949443285.1 uncultured Clostridia bacterium | reverse complement strand
ACGTACAGTTCTGAGAGAGGCTTGAGGGGAAGTACCTCTTGCCTACTTACTTTATCCCTGTTTTTTCTTATTGATAGTTCGTTCTTTTTTAATTGCCTACTTG
Organism: uncultured Clostridia bacterium; assembly: GCA_949443285.1. GTDB lineage: Bacteria > Bacillota > Clostridia > TANB77 > CAG-508 > CAG-269. The sequence goes on along the minus strand of CASSLW010000007.1, from coordinate 78,029 downwards.
CTATACTTTTATTAAAAAGTACGGGAGGAAATATATGAATACAGTAGAAAGGGATTTAAGAAGAAGTATAGGAAGAAAAATCAAACTAGCACGAACAAAATCAGAATACACACAAGAACAACTAGCAGAAAAATTATCTTTATCACCAAGATATATTAGTCAATTAGAACGTGGAATAGCATTTGGAAGTGCATCAACTATAATAAATATTTGTAAAGCTCTTAACATTAATTCTGATTTTCTATTTAGAGATTTAATACAAAGCGATTCAAATGATATAGATTTTGTAGACCAAGGCTTCTTAGGAGATTATATAAAATTGACTGCACATAATAGAATTATTATAAATGCAATTACACGTGAATTAGTCAGACTACAAAAAGAAGAAGAAATTCAACAAAAATCAAATTAACAAAAATATAAATTTCCTCATACAATATATAAAAAGTATGAGGAGGTTTTCATTGTGGCAAAAATACTTGTTTTTAATAATGATACTGATAGAATGGAAACTTATTATAGAGGCGAAAGTGAGCCTATGCCATATAATACAAACGGAACACTAAAAGTGCGAGAATTTAGAGGTTCTAGTAATAGTAACATTTTATGGACAACAAAAAGAACTATGCAAAGTTGGAATAGTCAAAGATATATTTTCGGTGGACCTATCCCAGTAGGTTTTGCGTTTAAGAGACCTTATGAAGGTGGTCACCGGAAACCAAAGCCAACATTATGCTGGTGTTTCATTTGACGTTGGTCAAACATTAAGCCCAGCTAGAAGAACAGCTTTGTGGAATAGTGCAAATAATTCAAATATTTGGAGTTATGTAGAACCAATTTCTTTGACACCTACATGGGTGCATTTTGATAAAAGATTTGGTAAGCCAGCTTGTGCAACAGGTGGGTTTCCACAAGTTAAGCGTGGAAGTATAAGTACTTATGTTTTAATTGCACAAGACGATTTAAATACTCTAGGTTATAGAACTGGAGGATTAGACGGAATTTTTGGGTCTGCAACACGAAATGCTGTAATTTCATATCAACGTTCAAGAGGTTTAGCAGCTGACGGAATTGTTGGGTGCAATACTTGGCGTTCGCTTCAAGAAGCTGTTGTTGGTACTGGTCCAACAAGTACAACTATAAATTAGAAAAAAACGAAGAAATCAAGAATAGGTTTCTTCATTTTTTGGTTTATAAAACAGAAAAATAAGAAAAAAATAAAAAAATTTCAAAAAAGGCTTGCAAAATATAAAAAGTTATATTAGAATTTAAGTGAAGTGGAGAGAAGTGGCACAAAGTGGTAGAAAAGTGGAGAGAGGTGAAAAACAATTGCTAATTGGTGAATACGAGCATTCTCTAGATGCAAAAGGCAGATTAATAATGCCAGCGAAACTAAGACAAGATATGGGAGAAAAATTCATCGTAACAAAAGGATTAGATGGATGTTTATTTGCGTTTTCACAAAACGAGTGGTTGAATTTCGAAACAAAACTAAAATCACTACCATTATCAGACAAAAATGCTAGAAACTTCGTAAGATTTTTCCTATCAGGAGCAACAGAATGTGAAATAGACAAACAAGGAAGATTTCTAATACCAGCAAACCTAAGAACAGCAGCAGAACTAGAAAAAGAAGCTGTAATAATAGGTGTAGGAACAAGACTAGAAATATGGAACAAAGAAACTTGGGAAAAATGCGATGAAAATATTTCTGCAGACGAAATTGCAGCAAATATGACAATGTTAGGTATATAACTTGCAAAAGTTTATATAAAAAACCAAAGAAAAAATTACGAAAGAAAAAAGTACAAAAGAATTCACAAAAGATAAAATTCAAAAGATAAAAATACAAAAGAAAAAGCACACAAAAGACAAAATTAACAAAAGATAAAAATGCAAAAGAAAAACACACAAAAGAAATTAAATGTACAAAAGATAAATGTACAAAAGATTTTTTTGACTTAAGAGGTGTTAAATTGAAATTTGAGCATAAACCAGTAATGTTAGAAGAATGCATACAAGGTCTAGAAATAAAACCAGACGGGATTTATGTAGATGGAACTTTAGGCGGAGCAGGACACAGCAAAGAAATAGCAAAAAGATTATCACCAAAGGGACTACTGATTGGAATTGATAGAGATGAAGAAGCATTAGAAGCTGCAAAAGAAAATCTAAAAGAATTCCAAAACATAAAGTATGTGCATAACAATCATGATAACATAAAAGAAATATTAGAAGAACTAAAAATAGAAAAAGTAGATGGGATTTTATTAGATTTGGGAGTTTCTTCATATCAATTAGACGAAAAAAATAGAGGATTTAGTTACTTGGGAGAAAATGAGCTAGATATGAGAATGGACAAAACACAAGAACTAACTGCAAAAATTGTTGTAAATACATATGAAGAAGAAAAACTTGCAAATCTTATTTACGAATATGGAGAAGAAAAATTCTCAAGAAAAATTGCAAAAAATATTTGTGAATATAGAAAACAAAAACAAATAGAAACAACAAAAGAACTAGTAGAAATAATAGAAAAGTCAATACCAAAATCAAAACAAAAAGACGGACACCCAGCAAAAAGAACTTTTCAAGCAATCAGAATAGAAGTGAATGACGAAATAAAGCCATTATACAAAACAGTTCAAAACTGTATATCATCACTAAAACCACAAGGAAGGTTATGTATAATAACATTCCATTCATTAGAAGATAGAGCAGTAAAAAACGCATACATAGAAGCAAAAGGTAAATGTACTTGTCCAAAAGATTTGCCATACTGTGTATGTGGAGCAAAAGAAGAAGGAAAAATAATTACCAAGAAACCAATTATAGCAACAGAAGAAGAACAAGAAGAAAATTCTAGAAGTAAAAGTGCAAAACTAAGAATTTTTGAAAAGAAATAAACCAAAGAGGAGGTGAGTAACTTATGGCAAGAAGCAGATATGAATATGGTACAAACCCAAGAAAACTAGAACCAAATTATGAACCACAAAAAAGAACTAAAAAAAGAAATTTAAAAATAGTACAAGACTTACCAAGACAAGACATAAAGATGTCAAAAATGCAAAAAAAGAAACAAGTAAAATTAACATTATTAGTACTAATGATATTTGCTGTATTATTAACCATAAGTTATAGAAACTCAAAAATAAGTGAGAAATTTAGTGAAATACAAAACCAAAAGAAGCAATTAGCAACAATACAAAAAGAAAATGAGCAATTAAAAGTAGTAATAGAAAATGGCGAAACTTTAAATAATGTAGAAAAAATAGCAAAAGAAAAACTTGGTATGCAAAAGTTAACAAATAAACAAACAGTTTATATTAATTTGCCAAAAGAAGACTATGTTGAATCTGCATCAGAAGAAGTTGTAGTTGAAGAAGATAAAAATTGGTTTGAACAAATATTAGATAAAATATTTAAATAAGATGTAATAAAATAAACGAATAAAGAAAAATCTTCCTAATAGAATTGATTAGGAGGATTTTTTATGTATGAAATAAAATTATCAAATAAAAGAAAAATGAGAAACACCCTATTTATAGCTTTTCTAATAATCTTATGCCTAATAGGGAGAATAGGATTTATACAATTTGTACAAGGAGGGGAATTAACAACCCTAGCATATGAACAGCAAACCTTAGACAGAAAAGTAAACCCCAAAAGGGGAACAATATATGATGCAACAGGGAAAAAAGAGTTAGCAGTAAGCAGTACAGTAGAGACAGTAACAGTAAATCCAGGGAATATACCAAAAGAAGATAAAGAAAAAGTAGCACAAAAACTATCAGAATTATTTGAACTAGACTATGAAAAAACTCTAAAAAAAGTAACTAAAAGAAGTTCAATTGAAACAATAGCAAAAAAAGTTGAAAAGGAAAAAACAGATAATTTAAGACAATGGATGGAACAAAACAATATAACAACCGGAATAAACATTGATGAAGATACAAAAAGATATTATCCATATAGCAATTTTGCATCACAAATAATAGGATTTTGTGGAAGTGACAATCAAGGACTAGACGGTATAGAGGCAAAATATGATACAGAACTAAAAGGAAAACAAGGAAGCATACAAAGACATACAGACGCAAAAGGTGGAGAAATTGGAACAGAGGGAGAAAACTATGTTCCAGCAATTGACGGAAATGATTTAGTTTTAACAATTGATTACACAATACAATCAATTGCAGAAAAATACTTAGAAGAAGCTTGTATAGACAATGTGTGTACAGATGGTGGAAACATAGTAATTATGAACCCACAAAATGGAGATGTATTAGCAATGGCAACATATCCAACATATAATTTAAATCAACCATATGAACCATACACAGAAGAGTTAAAACAAAATTGGGAGCAAATGGAACAAGCAGAAAAGACAAAGAATTTACAAGCTGTGTGGAGAAATAAAGCAATAGCAGATACATATGAACCAGGTTCAGTATTCAAATTAGTAACAGCTTCTGCAGCATTAGAAGAAGGAATTACAGACACAGACCATAAAGGAGAATTTTGCTGTACTGGTGGAATAGAAGTGGCAGGTGTTAGAATTAAATGTTGGAGATATTATAGACCACATGGACCAGAGAGCCTAAGGGAAGCTTTAATGAATTCTTGTAATCCAGTATTTATAGGCTTAGGGCAAAAAATGGGAGTAGCAAAGTATTACAGTTATTTAAATAAATTTAAATTATTAAATACAACGAAAATAGATTTACCTGGTGAAGCGAATAGTATATTTTTAGCAGAAAACAAAGCTGGTCCAGTAGAACTTGCAACTATTAGTTTTGGGCAAAGATTTGAAATAACACCAATACAATTAGTTACAGCAGTATCAGCAATATCAAATGGTGGAATGAGTGTAAAGCCAAGGGTTGTAAAACAAATTATAAATAGTGAAACAAAAGAAGTGACAGATATACCTGTTCAAAAAGATGAGAGAGTTATATCGCAAGAAACTTCTGAGAAAGTTTTGAGTATGATGGAATCTGTTGTTTCAGAAGGTACAGGAAAAAATGCTAAAGTTTTAGGGTATAGAATTGGTGGAAAAACTGGAACTTCTGAAGACGGTGTTAATACAAATAAATATGTAACTTCTTTTTGTGGTGTTGCACCTATTGATAATCCACAAGTTGTTGTTTTGGTTACTTTATATAATCCAACAGGAGAGGGAGGACACCAAGGAGGTGGTGTTGCGGCACCAGTAGGTGGTCAAATTTTTAGCGAGATATTACCTTATTTAGAGGTTAATCAAGGAAATGTTGAAGAAGTAGAACCTGTTGAAAGAGTGCAAGCTCCTGATATTTTAGGGAAAAGTATAAAAGAGGCGGAAAAACTTTTAAAGGAAAGTGGGTTAGAGTTGGTAATTGAAAATGAAACAGAAGAACTAGACAAAGAAAATACAGTTGTAAAAGAACAAACTCCTAATGCTGGAATTACTGTAAATAAAGGAAGCAAGGTTCATATAAAATACTAATGATAAAGCTATGTAATATTAGCGTAATAAAGTTGTAATGTAAAAGTAATACTTATATTAGGGAAAAATGTAGATATTTTTCCTTTTTTGCTTTATAATAAAATATGAGAAGACTATAGACATAATGTGAAAATAAAAAAATGGAGTTGAAAATAATATGAGCAACAAAGAAAAAAGAAAAATAAGTATCTCATACATTATAAAAACGATATTTTTTATAATATGTATAATTTTATTATTGATAGGAATGTCAATAATTTATAAAGCAAATAAATATCCGGACAAAGTACCAGATGTATTTGGAATAAAACCATTTATTGTACTATCAGGTTCAATGGAGACAGAAATATATACAGGAGACTTAGCTTTTGTAAAAATAATAGAACCTAAAGAATTAAAAACAAATGACATAATAGCATTTAGAAATGAAGAAAATACAGTAACAACACACAGAATAATAGAAGTAATAAAAGAAAATGGACAAACATTCTACAAAACAAAAGGCGATGCAAACAACACTGAAGATGCTTCTCTTGTAAGCACAGAAGCAATAGAAGGAATATACATAGGCAAAATATCAAAACTTGGGAATATGTTAATGTTTTTACAAGAACCTATTGGCCTAGTAATAGTACTATTAGTGATACTAGTAATAGGAATGATATGGTTATATGCTACTAACAAATCAGACATGAAAAAAGTGATGCAAGAAGATGAAAAATATAGAAAAGAATTTGAAGAATTTAAAAGAAAAAAACAAATAGAAGAACAATCTAATACACAGAAGGAAAAAGTGCATAAATAAAATGTTTTGATTATAATTTAATATTATAATAGATATTCAGTTAAATAACTGGAACAAAGGAAAGGGGGGGGAAAACAAATGAAAAAATCTAACAAATCAACAACAAGAAAAATTGCAATAATTACATTAATGTTATTAGTAGTATGTTTATATTTTGTTGCTGGAACTTATGCTAAATATACTTGGAAAGGTACAGCTACAGGAAATGTAGCAGTTGCAAAATGGCAAGTAGGTTTAGGAACTGAACAAACTGCTACAACAAATGTTACATTTACTGTTAAAGACAATGCAAATGTAGCAACAGGAAAAATAGCACCTGGATGTACAGCAACTGGAACTATAGATATAAATCCAGCAGGTTCAGAAGTATCTGTAGACTATAAATTTAAAATTGATGTTACAAAACTTCCACAAGGTATAGATATGAAAGTATCTTCTGTAAAAGTTGGTAACACAACAATAACAAGAGGTGCAGACGGATATTATTCAGGAACAATTGAATTAGCTGGAAAAGAGGCCTTAACCGCAGAGGATGCAAAAACAGTAACAATAGAAGCAACTTGGACAGATGATGGTACAACTTTAGATAGTGTAAATGATGATGGATATGGACAAAATTCAGATACACAAGAAGGTATAAAAGAAGATACACAAAGAGAAATAACAATACCAGTAACAGTACTAATGGAACAACACGTATAAAACAAATGAGAGTTTTTATAACTCTCAGCTAAGCAAATTAATTAAATATTTGTTTAGCTGAAAGTTATAATAAAAGGAGAATTGTAATAGTGCAAGAAAATGAACTAAAGCAAAAGAAAGATAGAAATATCGTCGAAATTTTTTTCATTATTATAGTAATAATTCTAATATTATTTTTAATAATAGAAAAAATGGGAAAATTAAATAATTTTGTACCGACAGGAAATGTTGATATTTTTGATTTGCACTTTGGGTATGACAACGATAAGGACAACAGTGATGCTACAAACAACATAGCTAATAACGTGAACGAGAAATTTGTAAACAGGTTCAAAGAAAACGGAAAAGTAGAAACAAATCAAGTTGTAATATATGATGATGACATTGTATATAAAAACAATGAAGCAAAAATATTTAAACATTCAGCGTTTCATATTGTAGATAACAAAATAGCGCCAACAAGTAAAAATTCATATAAGTTCATTGTAAGGAACGGAAATGAATTCAATATAAAATACAACTTAGTAATGAGTGAAGAAAATAATTACAATATAAATATGCGTTACAGATTAAAATTGAGAGGAAAATATATTATAGGTGATAGTGACAACTGGGTTAAAGCAGAAGAATTACAAAGAATTGGAATTTTACTTGCAAATAATTCTTATGATACATATACTCTGGACTGGTGTTGGTTTGAAAGTGATAAAGATACAGAAATTGGAGAGAACGTAGAGGCAAATTATAAACTATTTATAGGAATGTATGCAGAACAATACTAAAGAAAGGAGGATTATAAATGTTGGATAACAAGCAATATAAGAAAATTAGGAAAAAAAGAATAAATAATTTCTTGCTATTCTACACATTTATAGTTCTCTTTTTATGTTTTAATATGACACTATCAAAATATGGAGCGATAGGAACAACAAATGGTAAGATTTCAATAGCAGCATGGGAAATAAAAATTAATAATGAAAATATAGAAACAAGTAATACATTTTTATTAAAAAATATGCAACAAACAGTAAGTGCACAAACTCAAAACAATAAAATTGCGCCAGACAGTAACCGGATATTTTGAAATCATATTAGACTTAAGTAACACAGAAGTTTCAATAGACTACAAACTAGAAATAGATACAAGTATATTAAAAAATAATGGAATAAACTTAGAAATAACAGGATATTCCATAAATGACGGAACAATAAACCAAATACAAAATAACACAATAAGTGGCGAGAAAATTTTAAAAGAAGTAAATGGAGAAAAAGTCAAATTTACATCAGAAGACAATTGCAATATAAAAATATATTGGACTTGGACAGCAGACATAGAAAATCCAGAATTTACAGCAGAAAGTTTAAAAATTAATGTAAATGCGATAGTAAAACAGAAGTTAGGAGATGAATAGATGCAAAAAGAAAAAATCAAATTTAATAAATTGCGATTTATAATTATTAGTCTAATCTTTTTATTAATAATCTTTTCAATAGGCAAAACAAACTCAAGATATCTAAGTGGTGCATCCTCTGATACTGATTTAATTGCAAAAACAGTACTAACTCTAAACAATAATAAACTAACATATACAGAAGAAAACTTATTACCACGGAGATACAAAAACATATGATTTTAATGTGGCAAATTATGATGAAGTAAATACAAATGAAGTACTAATGAAATATTACTTAGAAATAAAAACAACATCAACAAATTCACCATTAGTAGTAGAACTTCAAAATCTAACAACAGGAGAAAAAATCAACTTAACAAATGGAAAAACACCAGAAATTGAATTACCATATGGAAGTCAAACAATAACTAATTATAGATTAACATTAAAATGGGACAAAACTAATAATGACCCTAAATTTGCAGGAATGAATTTAAAATATACAATCAATTTAGTGGCAACGCAAAAGCGGATAAAGGTATAGAATGTTATGAAAAATAAATTAAAAAAGTTTACAAATGATAGTATTGAGAAAAAAATAAAAAAGAAAAACAAAAGAAGCCTTTTAAAAAGTATTATTACATATTTTTTATTGGCAATATTATCTATCTATTTTATTATAGTGATATGGGGGACTTTTTCAGAAAGAAATTCAGGCTTTCAAATAAACAGCTTTATTGTAATTTCAGGAAGTATGATGCCAACACTAGATATAAATGATTTAATATTTAGTGTAAAAGTGGAGCAAAGCGAACTTAAACAAGGAGACATTATATCATTTTATAAAGAAAACCAAGTTATAACACATAGGATAGAAGAGATAGTAGAACAAAATGGACAAACAGTTTATAAAACTAAAGGAGATAACAACAATAGTTCTGATGAAGATTTAGTCCAATATGAAGAAATAATGGGAAAATATTTATTTAAAATTCCTAAAGTGGGATATGTAGTTAGAAGCTTACAAACTCGAATTGGAATAATTGTTGTAATTTTACTATTATTTATAAGAGAAATTCAAACGAAAAATAAAGAAAATAAGGAAATGATAAGACATCAAAAAAGAGTGGAAATGGAGGAGAGCAAAGATAAAAGTGATACATAAAAAGAATATATTAAAAAGAATTTTATATATTAGTTTACTAACATTGCTAATACTTACAACGCAAAAATTGTATGCACAGTATATACTTACTAGGAATTTCGAAGTAAATTTATCAACTGCTCCGTTTGATGTAGAAATTACAGGAACATCAAAAGATGTTTATGATATTGATGTAGATAAATTATCGGCAACAGTTAAAAACAATAATAGCTATCCGATATCTGGAAATGTAACTTTTAATAATAAGCAAGTAACAACATTTGAAGTTCCAGCAGGAGGGACAAAAGCATTGTCAAATTTAACTTTAACACAAGAAATAACATCTGGATTGTCAGCTGGTCAATATGATTTGGTCGTAAATGTTACAGCACCTTATGCTACTACTAATAATAGTATAAAAGTTAATTTGAAAGGAACATTTACTAATGTCAAAAAATGTAAAATGAACGAGACAAGTTTAGGTACAACGGCTAATCCATATTTGGTATATAAAGTAGAAGATTTAGTGAGATTTGCACAAGAAGTTTCAAACCAAGGAAACTGTACAACTAAAGTAGTAAAGCAAATTGATGATTTAGATTTTGGCCTTTCAACTTCATATTATAATTCAAATGATACAAGTTTAGGCAATTTAAATGAAAATGCAAATGATGGAAACAAAATCTTACAAGAAACAACAACAGGAACAGGCTTTATAGGAGTAGGAACGTTTACAGGTCCAAATGACTATAAACCATTTAGGGGAACTTATGAAGGAAATAAAAAAGCAATTAGAAACCTATATATTAATACTACGACAGGTTCTAGAGTAGGAAAGCCTGTAGCATTATTCAATAGTTTAGAAGGTGCAACTATAAAAGGATTAAGAATGAATGGAAAAATTAAATCAGCAGGTGATTCATCGAGCATAGCGGGATGGGTGTATGGAGTATGTAATATTACAGATTGCCAAAATTGGGCAACAGTTGAATGTACAGTTAATGATTTTTCTAATGGCGGAATAGTTGGGACTGCGTGGACTGGTGCAAATCTTACACTTACAGATTGTTGGAATGCAGCAAGTGTTACTGGAGGTTCTGCAACAGCAGGAATGGTTGGTTTAGTATTTAAATCAACAATAACTATGGAAAGGTGCCGTAATACAGCAAATATAACATCAACAACAACTGCATCTAGTGATTCGAATAACGGAACAGCAGGACTTGTGGTAAAGAATAGTAGCAACACAGGAACTGTAAATATAATTCAATGTTTTAATAGTGGTATAATTAAAGGAAACCAAAATGTCGCTGGACTTATAAGTTCTACAAATGGGGCACTTAACATTACTTCTAGTTATAATACAGGCTCTGTAACAGCAACAGCAACAGGTACGTATGCAGGTGGACTTTTAGCCCGTCACAGAGCTGGAACAACAAATATTACCAATTCATATTCAGCTGGAACAATATCTTCAGGAACAGCAGCAAATAAAGGTGGTTTAGTTGGTTACACAGCTGCTGCAGCTTCACTAAAATATAGTAATTCATATTATTTAAGTACAACAGCTACTTCTGCTACATCAAATGTAGCAAATACTACTATTTCAAGAACTAAAACACAAATGCAAGCATCAACTTTTGCAACAACATTAGGCGGAGCTTTTAAATATGTTAGTGGAAGTTATCCGCAATTAACATGGCAATAATAAAAGAGGACTGAAAAATCAGTCCTCTATTTTGTTGGTAACATTTCATATTTAATTTCAAATATATCAAACTTATCAAGTTCATTTGAACTTAAGTAATCAAGATAAATATCAAGTTCGTCTAAGTTCTTACAAGCAGTAATAATTGCAGGATTAAGCAGATTGTTGAAGGTAAGCTCTAAAGCTAAATCTAAGCTACTAGTAATAGATGCTTTTTCTTTTTTTCTCATTAAATTATAAGCTTCTTTAAACCTTGCAAGTGCAGCATTTTTGTATTTATCTAAAGGTATGGTATATTTTGTATCTATAATATCTTGCAAATTTGCATAATGCCTATTTTCTGCTAACTCTTTCTCTAACTCTGAAACTGAAAATGGAAGTAAAACTTTATTTTGAATTTCAGAAATTAAAAGAGTGCTATTATCACAAATTTTTGTTTCTAAATCAGAATTTAAACCATTATTTTCAGGACTAGAAGAATTTTGTTCAAAAAGTTTTGTAACCTGATTCTCTTCGGACGCATCAATTACTTCATTAGAAGATTGAGGAATTTCAGCTTCAGTTATTTCAATAGGAGATTCAATTTCTTTAATAGGAATTGTGTCAATTTTAGTTTCAGTTATTGCGAAGTCTCCTGAGTTAGGTTCAGACGATATGATCTCTGTATTTGACTTTGAAAGAGAATTGTCTATATTTTTAATAGCTTTTTCAAAAGTAGAGATGTTAGCTCTTGAAGTATCTAAATTAGATTTGATGTTACTTAATAAATCTAATAAATCAGTTGGATTATCAAAGTTATCTTCTTCTTGTATAATATCATTCAGATTTTTTAAACAATCAAGCAAAATTTCTAATTTTTCTTTTTCGCTATTAATTAGACGATTTAAATTATTTTGTAAGTTTTCTGCTTGAGTTTTTAATTCGTTATCTGTCATCATTTGTACCATCTCATTTCTTTTATTTGATACTTATATAATAATAGTTTTTACGTTTTTTTTCAATACATTTTGTAATAAAAGTAATTTTTATTTAAATATTACACATAATATATGCTGAAAGTGTTAAATAAAATGCTTGAAAAGTATTAAGTGATATGCTAAAATTATAATAATTTTAGTTAGGGAAGGAATTAAAAATGCAAATTACAGACAAAATAAAATATATAGGAGTAAACGACAAAACGTTAGATTTATTCGAAAGCCAATATATAATACCAAACGGAGTATCATACAATTCATATATAATAGAAGACGAAAAAACAACAATAATGGACACAGTAGATAAAAGAGCAGTAAGCGAATGGATAAACAATATGGAAAAAGAACTGGGAGAAACAAAACCAGCATATCTTGTAGTATCACACTTAGAACCAGACCATTCAGCAGGAATAAACATACTTGTAGAAAAATATCCTGAAATAAAAATAATATTAAGTAAAAAAGCAGCAGATATGTTGCCACAATTTATAAATAAAGACCTATCAGAAAAACTAATAATAGTAAAAGAAGGAGATGAAATAAGCCTAGGAGCACATAAATTAACATTTGTAATGGCACCAATGGTACACTGGCCAGAAGTAATGTTCACATATGAACAAACAGAAAAAGTACTATTTTCAGCAGACGGATTTGGAAAGTTTGGAGCATTAGATGTAGAAGAAGACTGGGCTTGTGAGGCAAGAAGGTATTACTTCAACATAGTAGGAAAATATGGAATGCAAGTGCAAGCAATATTAAAAAAAGCGGCAAACTTAGAAATAAAAACAATATGCCCACTACATGGTCCAATACTAACAGAAAATCTAGAATATTATATCAATAAATATGATATATGGAGTAGTTATACAGCAGAAGACGAAGGAGTACTTATTGCATATAATTCAATACATGGAAATACAGGAAAGGCAGTAGAAAAATTAGCAGAGATATTAAGAGGAAAAGGTGTAGAAAATGTAGTTGTAAGTGATTTGTCAAGAGCAGATATGGCAGAAGTTATAGAAGATGCATTTAGATATGATAAAATGATAATTGCATCTCCAACATATGATGCTGGGCTATTTCCAACAACAGAAAAATTTTTGAGACATTTAAAAGCTAAAAATTATCAAAATAGAAAAGTAGGATTAATTGAAAATGGCTCTTGGGCACCAATGGCTGCAAAACATATGCAAGATATTTTAAAAGATATGAAAGATATATCAATTTGTGAGCCAATAGTTACAATTAAAACTACTATGAATGATGAAACAGTAAGTAAAATTGAAGAACTAGCAGAAAATTTTGTGTAGGTTAAGGAGGTGAGTAGAATGAAATATGTATGTACAGCTTGTGGATATATTTATGATGAAGAAGCTGAAGGGGTTAAGTTTGAAGATTTACCAGATGATTGGACTTGCCCTTTGTGCGGTGTTGGTAAAGAATTATTTGAAAAAGTTGAAGGATAATAAGTATAGGCACATTTTTTTGTGTCTATTTTTTATGCTTATAACAAACTAAAATAGTAATAAATCTTTGACCACCTAATAAACTATAATAAATAAAAAAACTTACAAAGAAAACCTATACAAAACAAGAAAATAGTTATATAATATGAAATGTCGAATAGCAAAAATTTGCAATTCAACACTTATTAAAAACCGAAAGGAAGAGATAAAAAATGAAACTAAAAGAAATATTAGTAGGTCTAGAAGGACTAAAAGCAAAAGGAAACCTAGACACTGAAATAAAAGGAATAAGCAGTAATTCAAAAGAAATAAAAGAAGGGTACGTATTTGTTGCAATAAAAGGATATGCAACAGACGGACACAAATACATAGAAAGCGCAGTAGAAGCGGGAGCAACAGCAATAATACTACAAGAAGGATGCAATCTAAAAGAAATAAAAGTACCAGCAGAAACAACAATAGTAATGGCAAAAGACACAAGAGAAGCACTAGCAATATGCTCAAGCAACTACTATGGAAACCCATCAAAAAAATTCAAATTAATAGGAGTAACAGGAACAAAAGGAAAAACAACAACAACATTTATGATAAAAGAAATACTAGAAAAAGCAGGAAAAAAAGTAGGCTTAATAGGAACAATAGCAACATACATAAATGGCAAAAAACTAAAAGATAGTGATAGAACAACACCAGAAAGTTGTGAACTACAACAAATATTTAGTCAAATGGTAGAAGAAGGTGTAGAAGTTGTAGTAATGGAAGTATCATCACAAAGTTTAAAATTACACAGAGTAGACGGATGTGAATTTGACATAGTATTATTTACAAATTTTTCAGAAGACCATATCAGTCCAAACGAGCATCCAGATATGGAAGATTACTTCAACTCAAAAGCAAAACTATTTGAAATGTGTAAAACAGGAATAGTAAACACAGACGACCTAAAAGGTGTAAAAATGGTAAAATTATTTCCAGACAACAATATAACAACATATGGAATTGACAACTTTGCAAATGTTGTTGCAAGAGATATAACAATAACAAACTCATATGTAGACTTTAAAGTAAAACTAACAGACAGAAATGAAAGAGTAAAAACAGGAATACCAGGAAGATTTAGTGTTTACAACTCATTAGCAGCAATATGTGTAGCGCAAAAATTAGGAATACCAGGAGAAAAAGTAAAAGAGGCATTACTTGAAGTAAGAGTACCAGGAAGGTCAGAACTAGTAGACAATAAACTAGAAATACCAATAATGATAGATTATGCGCACTCACCAGAAAGCTTACAAAATATATTACAAGCAGTAAAAAGCTATACAAGAGGAAGAGTAATAAGTGTATTTGGATGTGGTGGAGACAGAGACACATCAAAAAGAGCAATAATGGGAGAAATATCAGGAAGAATTGCAGACTACACATTTATAACATCAGATAACCCAAGAACAGAAGACCCACAAGCAATTGTAGATGAAATAGAAGAAGGAATAAAGAAAACAAAAGGAAAATATAGTGTAGTTGTAGACAGAACAGAAGCAATAAGAGAAGCAATCAAAATGGCAACAAAGCGTGACATTGTAGTACTTGCAGGAAAAGGACATGAACCATATCAAGAAATAAATGGTGAAAAACACCCATTTGACGAAAGAATAATAGTTAGAAAGTTAATAGAAGAAATGAAATAAACAAAGGAAAGGTTTGGTAAATTTGAAAACAGAAACAACAACATTAATAATATCGTTTATAACAGCAGTTATTTTAGGAATTATTATAATACCAATACTTAAAAAACTAAAAGTAGGACAAATAGAAAGAGATGACGGACCACAATCTCATTTAAAAAAACAAGGAACACCTACAATGGGTGGAATAATAATGATAATAACAATGATTTTAATAGTTACAGGAACATATATCTTTTTAAGTGCTAATGGTCAAGGTGAAATAGCAAATAAGTTATTACCAATATTACTGTTAACAATAGGGTTTGGACTAATAGGATTTATAGACGACTTTAAAAAATTAGTATTAAAAAATACAGAAGGTTTAAAGCCAAGTTATAAAATGCTAGGATTACTAATAATATCAGTGGCATATGTAATCTATTTAATTTATGGACTACATATAGGAACAGAAACCTATATACCAATAGTAAAACAATATATAACAATACCAATATATTTATATATTCCATTTGCAATAGTAGTAATACTTGCAGCAACAAATGCAGTAAACCTAACAGATGGAATCGATGGGTTAGCATCAAGTGTTAGTGCAATTATTATTACATGCTTAACAATTATAGGAATAAAATTTGGAATGCCAGAAGTATCAATGTTTGGAAGCATTGTAATAGGTGCAGTCTTAGGATTCTTAATGTTTAATTTACACCCAGCAAAGGTATTTATGGGAGATACAGGTTCACTACTACTAGGTGGAGTGATTTCAGCTATTGCACTATATTTAAAACTTCCTATATTACTAATAGTAATAGCATTAATACCAGTACTAGAAACATTATCAGTTATTATACAAGTTGCATATTTTAAAAAGACAGGAAAAAGAGTTTTCAAAATGGCACCATTACATCATCATTTTGAATTATCAGGTTGGAAAGAAAGCAAAGTTGTAATTATATTT
The DNA here is from genome assembly GCA_949443285.1 of uncultured Clostridia bacterium. Classification (GTDB taxonomy): domain Bacteria; phylum Bacillota; class Clostridia; order TANB77; family CAG-508; genus CAG-269. Next base: position 61,705 of record CASSLW010000007.1, on the reverse strand, counting down.
AGCATTATTACATTAATATTGTGCATAATTGGATTAGCAATTATATAAAATTATAATAGAAACAAAAGTTAAGGAGAGAAAAAATAAATGGCAAAAAACAGAAAAGAAAAGACTTTTTCAAAGTTTTTAAATAATCCATTTGATTTTACATTATTGATTACAATATTGCTGTTGCTTGGAATTGGCTTAGTAATGGTATTATCAGCAAGTTCGCCATCTGCACTTTCGCAATTTGGAGATAGCTATTCATTCTTTTCAAAGCAATTATTGTTTGCAATATTAGGAATAATAGCAATGTTATTCATTTCTAAAATAGATTATAGATTTTATCAAAAGTTCTATAAACATGCTTGGTGGTTATCATTAATTTTGTTAGCAGCAGTACTAGTTATAGGAACTGAAACAAATGGTGCAAAAAGATGGATTTCTATAACAAGAACATTAACAATTCAACCGTCAGAAATGGTAAAAATGTTAATGATAATTTTCTATGCAGGAATATTGGTAAAAAATAGAGATGATTTAGGAAAATATGGAAAAGGATTTCTAAAACATATTGTGTTAGTTTTACCTATAATAGGATTACTTATACTAGAACCACACTTAAGTTCATCAGTAGTAATTATAGGAATTTGTTCAATAATGATGATAATGGCAGGATGTAAATTTACACATTTTGCAGCAACAGGAGCAACAGCAGGAGTGCCAATACTTACAGCATTAATAATAGCAGCACCATATAGATTACAAAGAGTTATAACATTTTTAGACCCATGGAAAGATGCAACAGGAGATGGGTGGCAAGTTATACAAAGTTTATATGCAATAGGTTCAGGAGGATTATTTGGAGTAGGGTTAGGAGATAGTAAACAAAAATATCTATACATACCAGAACCACACAATGACTTTATATTTTCAATATTAGGAGAAGAATTAGGATTTATAGGTAGTGCGGTTGTATTAATATTATTTGCAATTTTTATATGGAGAGGTATTTTAATAGCAATGAGAGCACCAGATATGTTTGGTAGTCTAGTAGCTATTGGAATAACTGCATTAGTAGGAATACAAGTTATTATAAACATAGCAGTTGTAACATCTTCAATGCCAGCAACAGGAATGCCATTACCATTCTTCAGTTATCGGTGGTACAGCACTATTTATTTTACTTTGTGAAATGGGAGTATTATTAAACATTTCAAGGGCAGCAGCAAAACAGTAAAAACTACAAATAATAAAATATAGAGACAGCAAAACAAAAAAGAAAAGGAGAAACTAAATGAGAGTTATTATAGCAGCAGCAGGAACGGCAGGTCATATAAATCCAGGGCTTGCCATTGCTAACAAAATAAAAAGTGAGCAAAAAGATTCAAAAATAATATTTATAGGAACAACAAGAGGGCTAGAAAATGACCTAGTCCCAAGAGCTGGATATGAATTGAAAACAATAGAAGCTTATGGATTAAGCAAAAAAATATCAATAGAAAATATACAAAAGATGTACAAGACATTAAAAGGATATGGAGAAGCAAAAGAAATAATAAAAGAATTTAAGCCAGACATAGTAATAGGAACAGGTGGATATATTTGTGGAGCAACCATATCAGCAGCACATAGCCTAAAAATACCAACACTATTACACGAAAGCAATGCATTCCCAGGAAAAGCTATAAAGATGCTAGCTAAAAAAACAGACACAATTTTAGTATCATTTAAAGATGCAATACCAAGAATAAAAAAAGCTAAAAATGTAGTATTTACAGGAACACCAGTAAAAATAACTAAAAAAGATTATTCAAAAGAACAAAAAACAAAAATAATAAAAGAGATAGGCTTAAATGAAGAAGAACCAATAGTTTTAGTATTTGGCGGAAGCCAAGGAGCAAAAAGAATAAATGATGCAATGCTTGAATTAGTAAGGAAAAAACAAAATTCTAACTACCAAGTTATTTGGGCAACAGGACCAAAGCAATATGATATCATAAAAGAAGAAATGGAAACATTACATATTAATATAAATAACATACCAAAAATGAAAGTAATTCCATACATATATAATATGGAAGAATTAATGAATGTTGTAGATGTAATAGTTGCAAGAAGTGGAGCAATGACAATAACAGAGATATCTAACTTAGGAAAGCCAGCAATTTTAGTGCCATTACCAAATGTAAGCCATGACCATCAACTTTACAATGCAAAAGCACTAGAAAGTGTGGGAGCAGCAAAAATTATTTTAAATGACAATATGTGTGGAGATATTCTAAGCAGGGAGATACAAGAGATTATATCACATAAAGAACATATGAAAAAAATGGGTCAAAATGCACTAAAAATTTCAACAACAAATGCAGAAGAGACAATTTATGAAGAAATCAAAAAATTAGTAAAATAGAGGTAGAAAATGTTTAAAAACATACAAGGAAAAGTAATATTAATATTCTTTTTAGTAGGAATAACACTAATTGGTGGATTAGGAGCATTTTATATCGGTTCATTAAGCAATATAATTTCTGAAATTGATAATGAACAGATAATAAGTTCAGGACAAGCTTTAGAGCAAATAAATAACTTGCAATTAAATGCCAAAATAGTATTGGGAGCAACAATTGCAATATTTGTAATAGCAGGAATATGGATTTCTGCAGTTTTATCTAAATGCGTAATATATCCACGAAACAAGTTGATAGAAAGTGAAGAAACAACACAAAAAAATCAATTAGAAACAATACTTTTACATATGACAGATGGTATTATTGCATTTAATAGAGAGGGAGAAATAATATTAATAAATCCAGCAGCGAAAAAACTATTAAGCATAAGGCCAGAAGATAATACATTTAATGATATATTTAGTAAGTTCAACTTAAATATAAATATGGAAAAAATTATTTACTTAGAAAACTGGACATCAACAGAACAAAGAATAGAAGTTGACGATAAATATGTAAATGTATTTTTTGCGCCATTCAGAGATGCAGATGATAGGCCAGACGGAGTGATAGCAGTAATTCAAGACATAACAGAACACGTAAAACTAGACAATATGCAAAAAGAATTAGTAGCAGACGTATCACATGAACTAAAAACACCAATCACATCAATAATGGGATATGCAGACACATTGTTAGAAGGAGAATATGACAAAGAAACACAAGACAAATTTCTAAATGTAATAGCAACAGAAGCAAGAAGAATGGCAAAATTAGTAACAGATTTATTAACATTATCACGTTATGATAATAACAAAAAATCAACACAAAAAGAGCTATTTGACCTAGGAGACTTAGTAAAAAAATGTCAAGATAAACTAGCAATTGAAATAAAGAAAAAAGAACACATAGTAAATAGCTTTGTAACAGCAGACGTACCACCAGTATATGCTGACAAATATGATATTGAAAGAGTTGTTCTAAACATATTAACAAACAGTATAAAATATACACCGGACGGCGGAGAAATAAAAATTTATGTAGGATTTGTTTATAATGACGCATATATCAAAATATTTGACAATGGAATAGGAATACCAGAAGAAGACCTAACTAGAATATTTGAAAGATTTTATCGTGTAGACAAAGCACGTACAAGAGAAATGGGTGGAACAGGACTAGGACTTTCAATAGCAAAAGAAATCCTAGATAAAAACGGCGGAAGCATAGACATCAAAAGCGTTGTAGGACAAGGAACAGAAGTTGTTATAAAAATTCCTACAAAAGTAGAAGAATATTAATTGAAAAAAATACAAAATTAATGTATAATAAAAATTAGTGTATAACAGAAGACAAACCATAAAAATAAAAGAAAAACGAAAGGAAATCATATTATGAACGATTCATTAAAAGAAATTTTAGAATGGGCATACTGCATAATAATAGCATTAGCATTAGCAATGATATTTAGATATTTTATAGGAACACCTACAATAGTAAAAATGGAATCAATGAAACCAACACTAATAGAAGGACAACGACTATGGCTAAACAGGTGGGGAAGAACAACAAAAACGTTACCTAAAAGAGGCGAAATAATAACATTTGAAGAACCAGAAAAAACAAGCTTCACAAGAGCAGAAATAGAAAATGCAAAACCAATAGCACAATACAAAGAAATAAGCGGAATGGAATGGTTTGTTAAAAACTTTTTGGAAATAGGAAAAAGAAGCTTTATAAAAAGAGTAATAGCATTACCAGGAGAACACGTACAAATAAAAGACGGGAAAGTATATATAAACGAGCAAGAACTAGACGAACCATACTTACAACCAGGAATAGTAACAGACCTAATCGGAAACGGAGTTGGATTTGACGACTTCATAGTACCAGAAAACTGTATATTTGCAATGGGAGACAACCGTAATCACAGCACAGACTGCCGTGCATTTGGATGTGTACCACTAGAAAAAATCGAAAGTACAGTAGCAATAAGAATATGGCCACTAGACAAATGGGGAGCCATTTAGGGACATTTGGGGACGTTTCCTTTTGGACATTTTGTCCATTTTGGGACACATCTATTCTAAAGCGAGGAGAATATTGAATGTTTAAAAATATAATTGGAAATGAACCAATAAAGAAAATGTTAGAACAAGCAATAATTAATAACAAAATATCACACAGTTATATGTTTTTAGGTATTTCAGGGATAGGTAAGAAAATGATTGCAAGAGAATTTGCAATAAAAATACTAGAAGTTGAAGACACTGAAAACATACCAGATTTATTATATATAGAACCAGACGGAAATAGCATCAAAATAGAACAAATAAGAGAAATGCAAAAAAAGGTGCAAGAAAAGCCAATTGGAGCAAAAAGAAAAGTTTATATAATAGACCAAGCTGACAAAATGACAAGTGAAGCGCAAAACTGCTTGTTAAAAACACTTGAAGAACCACCTGAATTTGTAACAATAATATTAATTGGAGTAAATGAAAACGCATTTTTAACAACTATAAAATCGAGATGTATGATATTACATTTTAATAAAATAGCTGATGAGCAATTAAAAAAATACCTACAAGAAAATTATGGAATGCAAGACATTACGCCTAATATGTTACAAATGTACCAGGGAAGTATTGGAAAAGCGATAAATTTAAAAGATAAAGAAAGCATTTATCAAGCTTTAGAAAACCTGATAAACCAAGTAAGCTCAAAAGATTTGATAGAAATAACTAAATCGGCAGAAATCTTATACAAGGAAAAAGATGAGATTTTTGAAATGCTAGATTATATGAATATACTATTACTAAAGAAAGCAAAAGAAGCATACGAGTACACAAATTGTATACAAATTGTGGAAAATACGAAAAAAAGATTGAAACAAAACGCAAATTATGATATGAGTATAGATAATATGTTATTTAACATATGTGAAGAAATAGCTTGAAAATTGAAAATTCAGGCAAAAGCAAAATATAACATACTCAAAGATAATGCAAACAAAGGGGAGAATTTATTTGAAAAATATAATAGGGGTAAGATTTAAAAAATTAGGAAAAATATATTTCTTCAATCCAAAATACCTAAAAGTTAAGAAGGGTGACAAAGTAATAGTAGAAACAGCTCAAGGGGAAGAATATGGAGAAGTAGTAATACCAAATAGGTATGTAGAAGATGAAAAAATAATAGAACCATTAAAAAAAGTTGTGAGATTAGCAAATAATAGAGACAACAAACGCTATAACGAATGTAGAAGAATGGAAAAAGATGCGTATAGAATGTGTCAAAAGAAGATAAGAGAACACAAGCTAGATATGCAATTAACAGATGTAGAATGCAAATTTGATGATAGTAAAATGTTATTCTTCTTTATAGCAGACGGAAGAGTAGATTTTAGAGATTTAGTAAAAGACCTTGCATCAATATATAAAACAAGAATAGAACTACGTCAAATAGGAGTAAGAGACGAAGTAAAAAGAATAGGTGGAAATGGAGTTTGCGGTAGAGAGCTTTGTTGTTGCACATTCTTAAGCGATTTTGACGCAGTAACAATAAAAATGGCAAAAGAGCAAAACATATCACTAAACCCTTCAAAAATCTCAGGAAACTGTGGTAGACTGATGTGTTGTTTAAAATATGAAAATGAAGTATATGAAGAAAAACTATCAAGATTACCTGAAGTTGGGGAAAGGGTAAAAACACCAGACGGCGAAGGCGAAGTAGACGGAGTTGAAACTTTAAAAGAAATAGTTAGAGTAAAAATAAAAGATGATGACGGATATTTTTATAAAAAATATAAAGCAGACGAAATAAAGAGAGACAACAATAAAATTAATAACAATGAAAAAGCAACAAGTGAAAAATAGAGCTAGATGAGCAATATGTTGCGGGAGGTGAAAAAAATGGCATATAAAATTACAGATAAATGTATATCTTGTGGAGCATGTGCAGCAGAATGTCCAGTAGGATGCATATCACAAGGTGATGATAAATTCGTGATAGACCAATCAGCTTGCATTAGCTGTGGTACTTGCGCAGGTGTTTGCCCAGTTGAAGCACCAGAAGAAGAATAATGGACAATGTCCAATAGGGACGTTTCCTTTTGGACATTTTTGTCCATTTGGGACACATCTTTATTTATAAAAAAAGAATTATTAAGCAAGCTAAATTTTTAGCTTGTTTTTCTGTTTTTTCTGTGTTATATGTGATATAATTGGAAAAAATATATGGAGGAATAGTGTGGGTAAAATAGAAAAAGAACTAGAAGAATTCAAAAAGTTTAAAGAAAATTATCAATACGAATTAAAGGAAGTAGAAGAAAGAGAAGACGGAGAATATTATGACGGAGAGCCATTAATTAATGAAGAAGGAAAAGAAGTTGGTGAATGTGAAAAATGGATAAACGTAGGATTCAAACATAGTGGACCATATGCAAAAGTACTATCAAATTTGTTTCCATATGAATTTGAATTTAAAGGAAGAAAACTACGAAGCATAGAATCATTTTTCCAAGGAATAAAATTTAAAGATGTTGAAATGCAAAATTTAGTATTTAATTATAGCGGACTAACATCAAACTACGTGAAAATTTGTAGCGATTGGGATTGGAAAGGTACAGGAATAGTATATTGGCAAGGTGAAGCGATAGATAGATTTAGTGAACAGTATGATAATTTAGTGGATGAATTATATATATCTGCAATCCAAAATCCGTTATATAGAAATGCTTTGCTAAAATGTGATAAATTGATTATTCATACAATGGGAACAAGAGAAAAGAGTGAAACTGTATTTACGAGATATGAGTTTGAAAAAGAATTGAATTGTTTGAGAGATTTTTTAAAGAAAGAAAAAAATGATTAGGAGAGTGACGAATTGGAAGAACAAAAAATAGAAAACGAGCAAGTACAAGAAAAAAAGCCAGTCAACAAAAAAATGACAATAATAAACTTCACATTAATATTAGTAATATTTATAGGATTATTAATATACATGTTCAGCGTTGACGGAATAGACAACATAATGAAAGTATTAAAAAGTGTTGATTACAAATGGGTGCTATTAGGAGTAGGATGTCTAGGGATAAATTGGATTTGTGACGCAATTACGTTATATATTCCGCTAAAAAGAATGTACAAAAACCAAACATTTAAAAATGCATTCAAAGTAACAATGATAGGACAATTATTCAATAACATAACACCATTTGCATCAGGCGGTCAGCCAATGCAAGCATATGAACTAAGCAAAACAGGGAAGAGAGTAAGTGACTCTCTATCAGCAATGGCAATGAAATTTATAATTACACAAACAGCATTAGTAGTAAGTACAATAGTTGTAGTGCTATTTGAGTTCCAGTTCTTTGCAGGATTAATGCAACAATATATCTGGGTAGCAGTAGCAGGATTTAGTGTAAATATATTAGCGATTGTAGCTGTGATTTTAGTAGGGATTAAGAAAAGAATAATAACATTTTTTACTACACCAATAATAAAATTTCTAGGAAAAATACACATATTGAAACATCCAGACCAAACAATAGAAAAACTAGATAAAAGTATAGATAATTTTAGAGAACAATTTTTGTATATGAAGCAAGAAAAGAAAATGGTTTTGAAAATGTTTATTTCTGCTACAATTCAAAGCTTTGCATATTACTCAATAACATATATGGTATATAAGGCATTTGGAAATAGTGGAGTAACATTTTGGCAAATTATCCCAACACAAGCAGTGTTACTACTTATAATGATGTTTATCCCAACACCTGGTTCAGGGCTTGGTGCTGAAGGCGGATTTTATTTGTTGTTCCAATCAATTTTTAAAGAGGGGACAATCAATATGTCTATTTTGTTTTGGAGAATGTACACTTTCTACTTGCCAATTATAGTTGGAGCCTTATTCCTAATCCCAACTAAGGATGTTTTTGGGGACAGACCTAAAAAACACCCTAAAAACTGAAAAGCAGAAGTTGACATTAAGAATAAATATGGTATTATTGTTATATAAGAATAAATAGGAGAAAAGAAATGAGAGATTTTACGAAATGTAATGAGGAATTTAACAATTACAAAGGTTCAGAGAAAAAGAAAACACTAATTTATAATGGAAAGAAATATTTAGTGAAATTTCCAGACCCAATAAGGGAAAAAAATAGAAATGTATCATATATAAATAATGCATTTTCAGAATATGTAGGTAGCAATATATTCAAAATGGCAGGCTTCAGAACACAAAATACAGTATTAGGTACATATATATATAATGAAAAAGAAAAAATAGTATGTGCATGTGAAGACTTTACTAATGATATTGAAAGCTTATATGAATTTGAAAATTTAACATTAAGTTCAAATCCAGATAAAAAAGTTGAAACAGAAATATCTGATATAATGGAAGTTATAGAAGAAAGCAAGAATTTAATAGATGTAGAAGAAACAAAGAAAATGTTTTGGAATATGTTTATAGTTGATAGTATAATAGGAAATACAGACAGGCATAATGGGAATTGGGGATTTATGCTAAATATAAAAAATGGTAGAGTGAAATTTTCGCCAATATATGATTGTGGCTCTTGTTTAAATCCTATGTTAGACGATAAACAAATTGAGAAATTGAACGATGTGGAAGTAAAGAATTTAGCTATAAATTGTTATTCTTGTTTAAAAGAAAATGGTAAAAAAATCAATTATATGTCATATATAAAAGAAATGAAAAATGAAGAGTGTAATAATGCTATACTTAGAGTTTTTAATAATATTAATTTAGATGAAATTGAAAATTTTATTGATGGAATAGAGTGTATGTCAGACACAAGAAAAGAGTTCTATAAAAAGATTATTAGACAAAGATATAATGTAATAAAAGATGTGTATGACAAAATAAAAAGAAGCATTTAATTTATGCTTCTTTTTGCTATTGAAAAAAGAAGTAAAGAATTGAACTAAATTCCTAAATATGATATAAAATACTTACAAAAATAAGGAGAACGAATATGAAATATAAAGAACTAATAAATAAAATGACACTAGAAGAAAAAGCAAGTCTATGTGTAGGAAAAGATTACTGGCATAGCAAAGATATAAAAAGACTAAACATACCAGAAATAACAATGTCAGACGGACCACATGGATTAAGAGTTCAGAAATCTAAAGCAGATAATTTAGGAATTAATGAAAGTGAAATATCAACCTGTTTTCCAGCATCATCAACAATAGGAAATACTTGGGATAAAAAAACAGCATATAAACTAGGAAAAATGCTTGGAGAAGAAGCAATATATCAAGGCGTAAACATTGTATTAGGGCCTGCAATTAATATAAAAAGAAGTCCATTATGTGGAAGAAATTTTGAATACTTTTCAGAAGATCCATATTTAACTGGGATAATGGGAACAGAATATGTAAAAGGACTACAAGAAAACAATGTTGGAGCTTGTGTAAAACATTTTGCCGTTAATAATCAAGAAAATAGGAGAAGAACAATAAACGCAGTAATTGACGAAAGGGCTTTAAGAGAAATTTATCTAAAAGCATTTGAAATGATAGTAAAAGAAGCAAAACCGTATTCAATTATGAGTGCATATAACAAGTTAAATGGGACTTATTGTTCGGAAAACAAAAAACTATTAGACATCTTAAGAAAAGAATGGAATTTCCAAGGAATTGTTATCACAGATTGGGGAGCAAACAATGATAGAGTAAAAGGTATTTTAGCTGGAAACCAGTTAGAAATGCCTGGCGGAAGAGGAAATGGGAAAAAAGAGATTATAGAAGCGGTAAAAAGTGGTGAAATTCAAGAGCAATATTTAGATGAGATAGTAGAGAAAATATTACAAATAGCATTTAAAGTAAATGAAAGTAAACAATTACAAGATTATGATAGAAAACAACATCATCAAATAGCTTTAGAAATGGCAGAAGAAGCAGTGGTATTATTAAAAAATGACAATAACATATTACCACTAAAAAATAGAAAAATAGCAGTAATTGGAGATATAGCAAAAACGCCAAGATATCAAGGAACAGGAAGCTCAACAATTAATCCATACCAATTAGAAAATGCATTTAACTGTTTTTTGGAAGAAGGATTTGATATTAGTTATGCAAAAGGATATGGAAGAATTGAGACAGAAGAAGACGAAAAATTAATAAAAGAAGCCATAAAAATATCTAAAGAAAATGACATTGTAGTCATTTTTGCAGGACTAACTGAAAATTATGAGTCAGAAGGAATGGACAGAACAACTTTAGATTTGCCACAAAATCAAAATAAACTAATAAAGGAAATAAGTAAATACAACAAAAACATAGTGGTATCACTTTCAAATGGTTCACCAATAACAATGCCATGGAAAGATGATGTAAAAGCAATCATTACAGGATATCTAGGAGGTGAAGCAGGAGCAAAAGCAATGGTAAATTGTTTAATTGGAAAGACTAATCCAAGTGGCAAACTAGCAGAAACATATCCACTAAAAATAGAAGATACACCATGTTATAAAAACTATCCAGGAACAGAAGTAAGTGTAGAATATCAAGAATCAATATTCGTGGGATATAGATATTATGATACAAATAAAGTTAAGGTATTATATCCATTTGGATATGGAATAAGTTATACAAAGTTTGAATATTCAAATTTCAAAGTTGAAGAAGACGGAAACATTAAATTGTCTTTTACAATAAAAAATGTTGGTAACGTAAAGGGAAAAGAAATTGCGCAAATTTATATTGGGCAAGAGAAGCCAACTATCTTTAAACCAACAAAAGAGTTAAAAGCCTTTGAAAAACTAGAATTAGAACCAGGAGAAGAAAAAATAGTAAATATTGTTTTACCAAAAGAAGCATTTGAGTACTATAATATTGAAACAAAAAAATGGTCAATTGAAGAAGGGGAATACAATATTTTAGTTGGTAAATCTAGTGAAGATATTGTATTAAAACAAAAAATTAATATAAAATCAAATGATAAAAATATCTGCAAGGAATATTCAGAAGTGTATAAAAAAGGTGATATTCAGAAAGTTACAGATATTGAATTTGAACAATTACTTGGAACTAAAATTCCAAAAAGAGATATAGATTTGCAAGATATAACAGCGGAAAATACACTAGAGCAAATAAAAGAGACAAAAGTAGGAAAAGTAATATATGAAAACCAAATGACGAAAATGGATAAATTATTAAAAGAGCAAAATGTAAACAAGGCTACAAAAGTAATGATGGATTTGCAAAAACCATTAAAGAAATTTTATGAAAAGAAAAGTAGCAAATATACCAAGGAAATGGTTGAACAATTAATACAAATTGCAAAAAATAATTTAGAATTTGAAGAATGTGAATTTTTGAAAAGATATATAGGAGTAGAAAAATGATAAAGGCAATTTTTATAGATATTGATGGCACTTTACTAAATAGTAAAAGAGAAATTACTACAAATACCAAAGTAGCAATAAAAGAATGTATAGGAAAAGGAATAAAAGTAGTTTTGGCATCTGGAAGGTCAAGAACTATTACACGAGAATATCAAGAATTAGCAGGTACAAGTCCATATATAATTTCTTCTAATGGAGCAGATGTATATGATATAGAGAAAGACTTAGAAATATACAGTACACCACTTAATAAAGATGCTGTAAATAAGATTTTTGATTTTTCACAAAAAAATAATTATAAAATCAATTTTAATTATAATTTTGAATTAGTTATGAATAAAATGTTTTATCTAGACGAAAAAGACAATGTTAAAACAGAGGAAGAAATTCATAATATTATTGAGAAAGAGAAGATAGTTCAGTGTGTGGTGGCTAATAAAGATATTGAAAAGATGATAGAATTTAAACAATATTTAAAAGATAATTTAGTTGGAGTGAAAATAGAAAATGAATCGAAAAGATTAAAAGACATCAATTTAAAACCTAGTAACCATTATTATTGTGATATAACATCTTTAAGAACAGCAAAAGGAAACGCGATAAAAAAGTTGTGTCAATATTTGAATATAGAGAAAAACGAAATTGTAGTTATAGGTGATGGTGAAAATGATGTATCAATGTTTGAAACGACAGATAATTCAGTAGCTATGGGAAATGCAACAGCAGAAGTGAAGAAAAAGGCAAATTATATTACAGATAGTAATGATGAAGAAGGAGTGGCTAAGATTTTGAAAAAGGTTTAAAACTTGGCGGTCAGGTTTGACAAAATTCGCTTGACATTAAACAGATTTAGTCATATACTAAACTCGTAAAAAATAAAAAAGGAGGCAACAAAAACAATGGAAAACTTAATAGAAATAAGATGGCATGGAAGAGGCGGTCAAGGAGCAAAAACAGCATCACTATTACTAGCAGACGCAGCATTCAACACAGGAAAATACATTCAAGGTTTCCCAGAATATGGGCCAGAAAGAATGGGAGCGCCAATAACAGCCTACAACAGAATTAGCAGTAGCCCTATTACAATTCACAGCAACATATATGAACCAGACTATGTAGTAGTTGTAGACGATTCACTTTTAGAATCAGTTGATGTAACAGCTGGATTAAAGGAAACAGGAGCAATTGTAATAAACACAACAAAATCAGCAGAATATTTAAAAGAAGTTTTAAAAGGATATAAAGGAGAAGTTTACACAATTGATGCAAGAAAGATATCAGAAGAAGCACTTGGAAAATATTTTCCAAATACACCAATGCTTGCAGCAATTGTAAAAGTAAGCAAAATTATGACAGATGAAGAACTATTAGAAGATATGAAAGGTTCATTCAAGCATAAATTTGCTAAAAAACCAGAAGTTATAGAAGGAAATATGAAAGCTTTAGAAATGGCATTAAAGGAGGTTAAAAAGATATGACAACTATAAATGCAAACACACCAATGGAAAAAATGACATCAGGTGGAGATATATACGAAGCTGGAAATGCTAGAGAATTCAAAACAGGAGATTGGAGAAGCGTAAAACCTATATTTTTAAGCGAAAAGTGTAAACAATGTGGACTATGTTTCCCAGTTTGCCCAGATGATGCAATTCCAGTTAATAAAGATTGTAAAAGAGAAGATTTTAATTACGATTATTGCAAAGGATGTGGCGTTTGTGCTAAAACTTGCCCATTTGGAGCAATCGAAATGAAATAATTTTCGGATAATTAAAATTAAAAATTGGCGATAAAACCAAAGTTAGATATAAAGACGGAAGTAGAGAACGAAAAAATTAGAAAGGAAGAAAAATTATGAGTATAAGAGAAAGATTAAGTGGTAACGAAGCAGCAGCAATAGCCATGAAACAAATCAATCCAGACGTAGTAGCTGCATTTCCTATCACACCTTCAACAGAAATACCACAATACTTTTCAACATTTGTAGCAAATGGAACAGTAGATACAGAATTTGTTGCAGTTGAAAGTGAACACAGCGCAATGTCAGCTTGTATTGGGGCTCAAGCAGCAGGAGCAAGAGCAATGACAGCAACATCAGCAAACGGATTGTCACTAATGTGGGAAATGATTTACATAGCTTCAAGTTTAAGACTACCAATAGTACTATCATTAGTAAACAGAGCAGTATCAGGACCACTAAACATACACAATGACCATTCAGATGCAATGGGAGTAAGAGACGCAGGTTGGATTATGCTATTTTCAGAAAACAACCAAGAAGCATATGACAACACACTTATGGCACATAGAATAGCAGAACACAAAGATGTTATGCTACCATTAATGATATGCCAAGACGGATTTATAACATCACACTCTATTGAAAATATAGAACTAGAAGAAGACGAAAAAGTAAAAGAATTCGTTGGAAAATATCAACCAGAACACTATTTGCTAAATAGAGAAGAACCAATTGCAGTAGGACCATTAGACCTACAAGCTTATTTATTTGAGCATAAAGCACAACAAGCAGAAGCAATGAAAAATGCTAAAAAAGTAATATTAGAAGTATCAGAAGAATTTGAAAAAATGACAGGTAGAAAATATGGATTGTTTGAAGAATATAAATTAGATGATGCTGAAATTGCAATTGTTTGTATGAATTCAACAGCAGGAACTACAAAATATGTAGTTGACAAATTAAGAGAACAAGGAATAAAAGCAGGACTTTTAAAAGTTCGTGTATATAGACCTTTCCCAGTAGATGAAATCGCAGATGCTTTATCACATTTAAAAGCTGTTGCAATATTAGACAAAGCAGATTCTTTAAATGCAGCAGGTGGAGCATTATTTGAAGATGTAACATCAGCTATGTATGTAAAAGAAAAATATGTACCAGCAGTAAACTATGTATATGGAATTGGTGGTAGAGATACAAAAGCAGATGACATCGAAGGAGTTTACAACGATTTAAGCGAAATTGCAAAAACAGGAAAAGTAGAAAATCCTTATCGCTATTTCGGACTAAGAAAGGAGGCTAAATAATATGCCTTATAATGTAAAAGAAGTAGTAGCAAATAAACCATCAAGATTTACATCAGGACATAGAATGTGTGCAGGATGTGGGGCACCACCAGCAGCTAGAATGATAATGAGAGCACTAAAACCAGAAGACCACGCAGTAGTCGCAGGAGCAACTGGATGTATGGAAGTATCAACATTTATATACCCATACACAGCTTGGACTGACTCATTTATACACACAGCATTTGAATGTGCAGGAGCAACACTATCAGGAGCAGAAGCTGCATATCAATCAATGAAAAAACAAGGAAAACTACCAAAAGACGGAGAAACAAAATTTATCGCATTTGGTGGAGACGGTGGAACATATGACATAGGATTACAAAGCTTATCAGGAGCAATGGAACGTGGCCATGACATGGTATACGTATGTTACGATAATGGTGCATATATGAACACAGGAATACAACGTTCATCAGCAACACCAAAATTCGCAGACACAACAACATCACCAGCAGGAACCGTAATCCCTGGAAAAATGCAATCAAGAAAAGACTTAGCAAAAATAATGGTAGGACATCATATACCATATGTTGCTCAAACAGTTGGATATATGAACTTTAAAGACCTATATGAAAAAGCAGAAAAAGCAATATATACAGAAGGACCAGCATTCCTAAACGTAATGGCACCATGCCCAAGAGGTTGGGGATATCCAACAGACATGTTAATGCAAATCAACAAATTGGCAGTAGAAACATGTTATTGGCCTTTATATGAAGTAATAGACGGAAAATATAAAATTAATTATAAACCAGCAAAGAAATTACCAGTAGAAGAATTCTTAAGACCACAAAAAAGATTTAAACATATGTTTAAACCAGGAAATGAGTGGATGATAGAAGAATTCCAAAAAGAAGTTGATGCTAGGTGGCAAGAATTACTAGATTTAGAAGAAATCACAAACAAATAAGTCACAAATAAACGAAAAATGTCATAATATATATTATAGTATCAAGTAGGGTACTATATTGGAGGTGACTTATATGGAGCCACAAGAAACAATTTATTGCTATGAAAACAAAAAAGATAGAGAACCAAAGAAAAGAAGTTGCTTAGGAATTATAGCAGTTATATTACTTGCAGCATTTACTTTAGTCATTGGACTATTAATAGGTGCAGCTATTGCAGCAGCAATACTTGCAGCATTACCAGCTATCATTGTTCTAGCAGTAATATTGGGACTATTGTTAATTTTAACACTAATCTTAATATTCTGTAACAAAAGAAAAGATAGAAAAAATAAATGTTGTTGCTAATAAGCATTAATAAAAGAGAGCAATTACTGTAAAAAGTAATGCTCTCTTTTTATATAGCTATTTAATATATTCATCAATGATATCCCAAACAGCATCCTTATAAATCTTTCTCTCAGAAGAAAAAGGAAGAGTTGTAATATCTCCAATTGGATTAATATGTTTTTGTAACTCTGAAACAGCGCCATCAACCTTGGTAATAGCGATTTTATCAGCCTTATTAGCAAGAATAATAAAAGGCAATCCAGAAGAAATAACATAATTGTACATAAGTTTATCATTATCAGTAGGTTTATGCCTAATATCAACTAAGAAAATAATAAGTGCAATTTCCTTTCTATTAAACAAATACTCCTCAATAAACTTACCAACTTGTTCTTGTTCCTTTTTAGACATTTTGCTATAACCATAACCAGGTAAATCAACAAAATAAAAAGTCTCATCAATATTATAAAAGTTAATCTGTCTAGTTTTTCCAGGCTCGCTACTAGTTCTAGCCAATTTTTTTCTATTTATCATAGTATTTACAAAACTTGATTTTCCAACATTAGACTTACCAACTAAAACAATTTCCGGTAATCCTTGCTTAGGATATTGTTTAGGGCTAACAGCTGAAATTTCAAATTTGGGATTTTTAACTAACATTTTTTCTCTCCTTTATTGCCATTGGGGACGGACCTTTTTGGCAATTTTTTGCCATTTTCCTCCGTCCCTGTTGGCAATTTTTTGCCACTGGGGACACTCCTTAATTTTTAGGCATAATTTTTTCAAGTCCACCCATATATGGTCTTAAAACTTCTGGAATAACAACGCTTCCGTCAGGTTGATAATTATTTTCCATTATTGAAATAAGCATACGAGGTGGGGCAACTACTGTGTTATTCAAAGTGTGTGCAAAATAGTTTCCGTTTTCACCTTTAATTCTAATTCCAAGTCTACGAGCTTGTGCATCTGTTAAATTTGAACAGCTACCAACTTCGAAATATTTCTTTTGACGTGGGCTCCAAGCTTCTACGTCACATGATTTTGCTTTTAAGTCTGCTAAATCTCCAGAACAACATTCAAGAGTTCTTACAGGAATGTTCATGCTTCTGAAAAATTCAACTGTATATGACCACATTTTGTCATACCAATTCCAGCTATCTTCAGGTTCGCAAACTACAATCATTTCTTGTTTTTCAAATTGATGTATTCTATAAACGCCACGTTCTTCAATTCCATGTGCACCTTTTTCTTTTCTAAAACAAGGTGAATATGATGTCATAGTATATGGCATTTCAGATTTATTCAAGATTTGACCTTTGAATTTTCCTATCATAGAATGCTCACTTGTACCAATCAAATACAAATCTTCACCTTCAATTTTGTACATCATAGCATCCATCTCTTCAAAACTCATAACACCTGTAACAACATCACTTCTAATCATATAAGGTGGTATGCAATAAGTAAAGCCTTTACCAATCATAAAATCTCTTGCATATGTAAGAACAGCTGAATGCAATCTTGCAACATCACCTAACATATAATAAAAACCATTTCCAGCAACTCTTCTTGCACTATCTAAATCAAGTCCGCCTAAAGCTTCCATGATTTCACCATGATAAGGAATTTCATAATCTGGAACAACAGGTTCTCCGAACTTTTGAATTTCAACATTTTCGCTATCATCTTTACCGATTGGAACAGACTCATGCATAATATTTGGAATTTTCATCATTCTAGCTTTTATAGCTTCTGAATACTCAGTCTCCAATTTTTCGTTTTCTTCCAACTTAGTATTTATTTCATTAACTTGTAACTTAACCTTTTCAGCTTCATCTTTATTACCAGCCTTCATAAGACCACCAATTTGATTACTTAAAGACTTTCTCTCAGCTCTTAAATTATCACCATTAAGCTTAGCTTCTCTATTCTTAACATCTAAATCAAGAACTTCATCAACCAAAACAAGCTTATGGTCTTGGAACTTCCTTTTAATATTCTCTTTTACAACATCTGTATGTTCTCTTAAAAATTTGATATCTATCATATTTACCTCCTTGTGATGCCCAATGGGGACGTTTCTCTTTTGGACATTTTGTAATTAATTATGCCAATTATACTATATTTTCTAATAATTGGCAACAAATTGGACAAAATAATAAAAAATGATGTATTTGGGGACGGAGCAAAAAAACATCAGTTGGGAGATTTATAAAAGTTGAAAAATAAAGGGGAGTATGGAATTGGAAGAACTAATTATTGAATTTTTGAAATTTATTATATATTCAGCACTAATCGTCGTTATTGCTAAATATATTTTAGTTACAACACTAAGAAAGCTAGCAGAAGCACTAAATCTAAAGCCAAAGACAGTAGGAGATATTGCAGGGTACGCAACATCTGCGCCAGAATTGTTAACAATTACAACAGCAAGTTTTAGTGGACTTATGTCTGCAAGCAGTATAAACGTACTTAGCTCTAACATAATAAATTTAATTCAATATACATTTGCAATATTTTTAAATAAAAATCAAAAAACATTCAGAAATAAAGCAATAAAAGTTGACTTAATTTTGGTTTTGCTAACTATAATTTTGCCAATTATCTTATTAAAGTTTAATATAGAAATGAATATTGCGATTGTTCCATTATTTATCATACTTTATGCTTTATTTAGATTTCTAAATAATAATGTCCACAAACTTTATTTAAAGAATGAAGATGATAGATTAGAGAAAAATATAGAAAAGGAGGCTAAGTGGGAAAGAGGAAACAAAAAGAAAATCACCAAGTATGTAACATATTTAATCATTACAGGAATTCTGTTGTTTATTGTAAGTGAGCTTTTAGGAAATAATTTGGAACAGCTTTGTAACAGTTTTAATATTTCACAAGGGGTTATAGGTGTGTTACTTGGATTTATTACGAGTATTCCAGAGCTTATTACTTTTTTTGAATCGCAGAAGCATTATAAAAAACAAAAGAATAACGAACTTTTGGGAGTTGTTGAAGCTACCAATAATTTGTTTACTTCTAATATTTTAAATTTGTTTGTTATTCAAACAATTGGGATTTTGATATTTCAGATAATCCAATAAGGAGTGTCCCTATTGGCAAAAAATTGCCAACAGGGACGGAGGAAAGTGGCAATAAATTGCCAAAAAGGACCGTCCCTAGTGGCAATTTTGAAAAAATACTTGACAAACCTTTGTCAGATAGTGTATAATAATATTCGTTACAAGAAGAAGTCAAACTTCTCACCTTATCCAAGTAGGGAAAAAGGTTAGAAATTAAATAATTTTGACAAACCTTTGTCAGTGTTATTTTTGAATTTGGCTTGTAACAAAAGTCAAATTTTTTTATTATTGGAGGTGTTTTTTATAAAACAAGAATTACCAATCAACAGACAAATTAGAGCAAAAGAAGTACAACTAATAGGAGAAAACGGAGAAAAATTAGGAGTTATTTCTATAAACGAAGCTTTAGAAAAAGCGGAAGAAAAAAACTTAGATCTAGTATTAGTTGCGCCAAATGCAAATCCAGTGGTTTGTAAAATAATGAACTATGGAAAATACAAATTTGAGCAAGCTAAGAAAGAGAAAGAAGCTAAGAAAAAGCAAAAAGTTTTAGAAGTAAAAGAACTGAGAGTTACTCCAAACATCGAGGAACACGACTTTGGTTTCAAATCTAAAAATGCAAGAAAGTTTTTAAATGACGGAAACAAAGTAAAAATTACTGTTAGATTTAGGGGAAGAGAAGTAAACAACTCAAAAGCAGGAGAGGCAGTTCTAAATAAGTTTATAGAAGAATTAGAAGATGTATCAACTGTTGAAAAGAAACCTAAATTAGAAGGTAGAAATATGTTTACAATTTTAGCTAAAAAAGCAGATAAATAAAACTGCGAAGCAAAAATATAAAAATTAAGAGGGGCAAATAAAGATGTGTCCCCAATGGACAAAAATGTCCAAAAAGAAACGTCCCCAGTGGACAAAAAACGAAAGGAGTTCATAGTTATGCCAAAATTAAAAACAAACAAAGCTGCAAAGAAAAGATATTCTTTAACAGCAACAGGAAAAGTAAAAAGAACAAAATCAAACAGAAGACACTTATTAGCAAATAAAACAAAAAGACAAAAGAAATCAGGAAGAATCCAAAACGGATATGCAGACAAAACATGCGAAAATACAATTAAAAAATTACTGCCTTACGGCAATTAAATTTTAAATAAGGTGAATAGGAAGGTGAAATAAATGGCAAGAGTAAAATCAGGAAGAACAACAAGAGCAAGACACAAAAAAATATTAAAACAAGCTAAAGGTTACTACGGAGCAAAAAGTTATAGATTTAGAAACGCTAACCAAGCAGTTATGAAATCTTTATCATATGCATATGTAGGAAGAAAAGATAAAAAAAGTAATTTCAGAAAATTATGGATAGCAAGAATAAATGCAGCAGCAAGAATGAATGGAACTACATACAGCAAAATGATTGCAGGATTAAAAAAAGCTAATGTAGCAATAAACAGAAAAATGTTAGCAGAAATAGCTGTAACAGATCCAAAAGCATTTACAGAAATTGCAGAAATCGCAAAAAAAGCATAGTTAAATAATCTTGAGCAAAGCTCGAAATTATAGTAAGCAAGTAAGCGATAAAAACAAAGTAAATAATAAAAAAACGCTATTAGGAAAGTCCAATAGCGATTTTTTTTGTGCGAAAATGAAAGTTATTGCTTTTTCATTTTAGGTTTAGAAATAAGAGCAGCGAGGTAACCAAAGAACACAGCAGCAGCAATACCACCAGCAGAAGCTTTAACACCACCAACAAAAGCACCAACTAATCCGCTTTCTTTAACACCTTCAATTGCACCTTTAGCTAAATTATATCCAAAGCCAGTAAGAGGAACGGTAGCTCCAGCGCCAGCAAAATCAACTAAATATTTATATATTCCAAGCCCACCTAAAATTGCACCAGTTGTAACGAAAATAACCAATATTCTAGCAGGTGTAAGCTTAGTCTTGTCAATTAAAATTTGACCAATTATACAAATAATTCCACCAGTCACAAAACATTTAAGCAATATCATCCAATCGAAAACATTAGCCCAATTTATATCCATAAAAAAATCTCCTTTCTATCAATTGATGTCTATTTTTAAAAACTTAAAATTTCAGTTCAATAATTTAAAGTTCAATACTAATTGCATGAGCAATTCCCGGAATACTCTCACCCTGTTGAGAAGTAGTCGAATTAGTTAAAGCACCAGTAGCGATTAATAAAATCTTTTTATATTTCTTTTCTTGCAACTGTTTAAACAAATATCCTGAAAAAACAGTACCACAGCAAGCACAACCACTACCGCCTGAATGAGTATCTTGAGAATTTTTGTCAAAAATCAAAACACCACAATCATTATAGTTCGACTTAATATTATATCCTTGAGTTTTAGCAAGGTCAATTGCAATTTCCTTACCAACATGACCCAAATCTCCACTTATTATTGCATCATAATAACTAGGATTTCTTCCAGTATCTAGAAAATGAGTAATTAGAGTGTCTACAAATGCAGGAGCCATAGCAGCACCCATATTATTTGCATCCTTAATACCCATATCCACGATTTTTCCAGGAGTAATGTGAGTAATGAAAGGACCACTTCCATTTTTAGAAAGAACTACAGCTCCAGCGCCTGTAACAGTCCATTGACTAGTTTGAGGTCTTTGATTTCCTAATTCTAATGGAAACCTAAATTGTTTCTCAGCGCTACAAAAATGACTAGAAGTTGCACACACTACATTTTCTGCAAAACCCTCAATCGCTATTGCACCTAAGCTCATAGATTCTACAAAAGTTGAACAAGCACCAAAAACTCCAAAAAATGGAACACCAACTTCTCTTAATCCAAAACTAGAAGAAATACATTGATTTAATAAATCACCTGCAAATAAGCAATCAATTTCATTGCTACTAATACCTGATTTAGTAACAACAGTATTTACAGTTTCTTTTATAATTTTACTTTCAGCTTTTTCCCAAGTTTTTTCTCCCCAAAATTCATCATCTAAAGTCTGATCAAAATACTTTGCCAAAGGACCTTGAGATTCCTTTGGACCAACAATACTAGCAGTAGCAGTAATTGTCGGTGGATTATTAAATTTTATAGTTTGTTTACCTAACTTTTCCAAAAAATCATCTCCTATTATAAATTATAGATGTGTCCCCAGTGGACATTTTTGTCCCATAGGGACGTTTCCAAATGGACATTTTTGTCCCAAAAGAAACGTCCCCAATGGACACCAATGGACACTACACTAATGTTATTGCTTGGGTATTAAATATTAAATAAATAATGCCAACCAATATTGATGCCGAAATACCGAATACTAGAACAGGTCCTGCAACTGTGAACATTTTTCCACCAACACCCATTACATAGCCTTCAGATTTGTATTCCATGGCAGGTGATACAATTGAGTTTGCAAATCCTGTAATTGGAATTAATGAACCAGCTCCAGCGATTTTCCCAAGTTTGTTGAATAGGTTTAAACCAGTTAAAAAGGCGGCAAGTCCTATTAAAATAATGGAAACTATTGTGCCTGATGTTTGTGTATCAAGTCCACGTTCTTTACATATATTAAGTATGATTTGACCAATTGTACATATTATTCCACCAATGATAAATGCCCAAAAGCAGTTTTTTAAGATTGGTGAGTTTGGTGATTTTTGGTCTACATAGTTTTGATAAGTTTGTTTTGTTTCTAAAGGGTTCGTCATTTTAAATTTACCTCCTTAATTAGTTTTTCTATTTAAGTCAATAACAAAACTTAAATCTAAATCTACAAAATATTCATTGATTTTATCGCCATCAACAGTGGCTCTTTGTTCTAAAATTTTGACTTCTGATATATAATCAATTGTTTTTGATGCTTCTGCAATTGCTTTTACAATAGCGTCTTTCCAAGAAACTGTTGAGTTTCCTGTGATAATTAAATGTTTTTTTATATCCATAATAAACCTCCAAATTAGCTTTTAAAATTATCTTTTCCACAACTTAGAAAAAATATGCAAAAATAGTAGAAAATAATACAAAAAAATTATATAATCAAAAAAACAAATTCAAAATAAGTATAGGTGCCAATATAATAAAATTAAGAAAGTGGGAAACAATAATGGTAGATAAAGCAAGAGAATTAGCATTAAAAATTTTATATAAAATAGATAAAGAAAAAGCATATTCTAACATTGCATTGGATGAAATGTTAAATGAAAATAGAAAGGATTTAACACAAAAAGATATTGGATTAATTTCAGAAATTGTTTACGGAGTGACGACTTGGAGATTAACTTTAGATGAAATTATAAAAAAATATTCAAATATAAAACTTAAAAAAATTTCACCATGGATTTTGAACATATTAAGAATGAGTATTTATCAAATAATATTTTTGGATAAAATTCCGAAATCGGCAGCAGTGAATGAAGGGGTAACTTTAAGCAAAAGATATGGGCACAAGAGTAGCAGTGGTTTTACAAATGCTATTTTAAGAAAAGTTACAAAAGAAGATTACCAAGAATTGAACCAATTAGAAGAAAATATCGAAAGAATTTCTAAAACTACATCAATGCCAGAGTGGATAATACAAGAATTGTTAAAAGACGGATTAACAATAGAAAAAGTTGAAGAAATTTGCAAAAGTTCAAATATAAGACCAAAACTTTCTATAAGAGTAAACACACTAAAAACGACTAAACAACAATTACAACAAAGATTAGAACAAAAAGGAATAGATGTAGAAGAGCGGAATTTTAGCGGATTTTCTAGTTTTGAATAAAGTGAAAAATATAGAAAATTTAAAAGAGTTTAAAGAAGGCCTATTTAGTGTACAAGATGAAGCAGCAGGTTTAACAGCTATAATTTTAAATCCTAAAAAGCAAGAAAAAATATTAGACGCATGTAGTAGTCCAGGAGGAAAAACCACATATTTGGCACAAATTGTGGAAAACGATGCTGAAATTGAAGCATGGGACATACATGAACACAGAACAAAACTTGTAGAAGAGACTGCCAAGAGACTTGGAGTAGATATAATAAAAACAGAAGTAAAAGATGCTACTATATATAATGAAGAAAATTATGAGAAGTTTGATAAGATACTATTAGATGTTCCATGCCTAGGGATAGGCGTTCTTAAAAGAAAACCAGATATTAAATGGCAAAGGAAAAAAGAAGATATAGAAGAAATTTCAAAAATACAAATGCAAATTTTACAAGTATGTAGCAAATACTTAAAGCCAAAAGGAGAATTAGTATATTCAACTTGTAGTATTTTAAAGGAAGAAAACGAAAATATAATAAGAAAATTTTTAGAAAAAAATTCAAATTTCAATATAAAACAAATAGAACTTCCAAAAGCTTCAAAAAATGAAAGAAATTACTTTGAATCCTTCTTAAAGGATGAATTTTTACAAGTATATCAAAATGAGAAAACTGACGGATTTTTTATATGTAAAATGATAAAAAAATAAGCTGAAAAAGATATATTACAATTACATTACATTTTAATTACAGTTGCATTAAACATATTGACTTTTTTCTAATAAAAAATAAAATATATATGTAATTAGCAATTATTCGAAGAAAAAAATAGAATTTTGTAAAATATATGCAAGTATGTTTTTTTATTAAATAGCAAAAATAAAAATATAACACAAAAAAAGAAAACAACTGTAAAATACAACAGAAAAAAATGGAGAAAGGAGAATATGGTCTAGCATTAGAACCATATAAAAGAAGAATGTCAAGCTGTTTAGGACTATATATTGAAGAACATTTAATTAAATATGCCAAAGTAATAAAAGATCATGACAATTTAAAAGTAGAAACATTTGGGATTAAATTTTATGACAAAATAGGTGATGCTATAAGACAAGTAATAGAAGAAACATATAGCCAAAAAACACCTATTAGTATTAACTTGTCTGAAGAAATGTACAACTATTTTAATATGTTTGCATTAATAACAAAAAATGACTTACAAAAAGCAATAAAAACAGAATTTGATGCTTACTGTACAGACAAAGGATATAATCCAAATGTATTTGAAACAAGATATGCAGTTGTAGATAATCAACTAGATAAAGAAAAGCTAAAAATAATCCACATAGCAGATAACAAAATAGAACTAAACAAGAGAATGCAACAATTAAGCGATTATAAATTAGTAAACATTTCTCCAATATCTATGTCATTACCAAACTTAATAAAAACAAGTAAAGAACCAGGAGCATTAATAGTAAACATAGAAGATAAAACAACAATCACAACTATTATAGATAACAAAGTTTCAAATATAGATATATTAGAAGAAGGAAGCTCACAAATATTAGATGCTATAAATATAAAAGAAAACTCATATTCAAAATCATATGAAATTTGTAAAAACACAACAATATATACATCAGAAGGAAAAGATTTACAAGAAAGTGAAACAAACTATTTAGAAGACATTATGCCTACATTATATACAATAGTAGGACAAGTGAAAAAAATAGTAAATGCAAATGGAGAAAAAATAAAAACAGTATACTTAACAGGTACATCAGCATTAATAAACAATGCGGATTTGTATTTCCAAGAATACCTACCAGAAGTAAACTGCGAAATATTAAAACCATACTTTGTACAACAAACAAAAGATATCAGTATAAAAGATTATATAGAAGTAAATACAGCGATATCACTTGCACTAATGGGCTTAGATGAAGGAATTGCTGGAATGAACTTTAAAACTCAAAGTTTTTCAGATAAACTTCCAGGTTGGCTAAAACTAGAAGTCAATCCAGACAAAACTAAATCAGAACAAAAAAACATTGGAAATTGGTTTACATGGGATTTAAATCAAGCATTAGACAAAACTGAAAAAGGGTTAGTTAGAATTGCTGCATATTTGCTTGTTCTATTAATAATTTATAGTGGATTTGCAATACTACTAAATAATCAAATGGAAAAGAAACAAGAAGAAGCAAATGAATCAATAACTGCAACAAAGCAACAAATATCACTTGCTAAAGCAGATGATGAAAAAGTAAAATCAAGAACAAATGAATATACAACAATGATTAAAAATTTAGAAGATGCAAATGATAGAATTACAGATAGAACAAAAACTAGAAATGCAATTCCAAATTTACTAAATCAAATAATGTCAGTAATTCCAGAAGGTGTTCAATTAACTTCAATTGATAACACATCAGGAACACATATAAAAATTACTGCTAAATCAAAAAAATATGAACAACTAGGATACTTTATAGCAAAACTAAAAACAGAAGTTATATTAAATGATGTAATATCAACAGCAGGACAAAAAGATAATGGTGAGATTGCAGTAACAATAGAAGGAGAATTGCCATGAAAAAATTATTAATATTAATTTTGATAGCATTATTAGCAGGTCTTTCTGTTTACACTTTTGTTCAAGGAATAAGTATTGGCTCAATTGAAATACTTGGAATTAAAGGAATAGAGGCAAAAAATGCAAGTTTAGACCAAAAAATTCAAGAAGCAGGAAAATTAGCAGAAAAAGATTATGTACAAGCTATAAACACTGTTACAACTGATACAAAAAAACTTAAAGAAGAAAAGAAAAACTACGAAGATATGACAGCAATAAGTGAAGATTCAGAAATACAAGCAGCTAATCAAATAGAAAAATATGAAAATGAAACATTAATGGTTAAATTAGGAAACCATGCAACAAAACAAGGTGCAGAAGCAAAAATAGTTTATGAAACAGGTGCTGCACAAGGAATTTACAATATAAAATTTACAGTAACAGGAAGATATATTTCAATACTAGATTTTATATCAGCAATTGAAAACGACAGTACATTAGGATTTAAAATAGAAAACTTTAATATGAAACCTTCAAGTTCAGGAGAAACACTAGAAGCAAACTTCACTTGTAGGGGAATAGCAATAGAAAAAATAAATACAACAACAACAAGCAATCCAAATGTTACACCAGAAATAGATGGACAAATGGATAGCAATAATCCAAACAATGCATCAAATACAGGAAACACAAATACTACAACTAACAGCACAAACACAACAAATACAAACAGTGCAAATACTACAACAAATACAAGCAACACAAATGTTGCAAGATAAAAAAGGAGAAAAACAATGGTTAAGTCAGTTATTAAAGAACTAATACTTGTATTATTACTATGTTTAGCTATAATACTTGTTTTGGGAATACTATTATATAAATATGTTCCGTTATCAAAAACTTTACCAAGTGAAGTTGCATATACAATACCAGCTGAGACAAAAGAAGAATTAGCAGCGTCAGAGCATATTGACGATAGCCAAATTGTTATGACATATACAGTAAATGCAGCAGATTTAAATAATTTCCAAAGAACACAAAATTATAAACCAGGAAAAGCTAATCCATTTGCAGAAGTTGGAGAAGCAGCAGAAAACCCTGGAACAGCAAACTCAGGAAATGGAACAACAAATAATAATACAGGTTCAAATAGCAACAGTAATTCAAACTCAAATGGAAATGCAGGAACAAACAACAATGGTTCTTCTTCAGAAGGTAAGTTCTTCCAAAATACAGGAACCAAATAAAATTTAGTTATTAACGTTATCTTTATAATTATTTTAATAGTAAAGATAAGCCAAATAAAATTTGTCAAAAGAAAAGGGGTGAAAAAACAAATGAAAAATAATAAAGGTATAACACTTATCGCTTTAGTTATAACAATTATCGTTCTTCTAATATTAGCTGGTGTAGCAATCGCTATGTTATCAGGTGAGAACGGATTATTAACAAGAGCATCAGACTCTAAAATTGTTAATGAAATTGGAGCTTTAAAAGACCAAGTAAATTTAACAGCATCAGAAGGTATTACTGATTACTATGAAAGTGAATATGTTAAAAAAGATGATACATTAACAAGTGTTCAAGTAGCAGTAGCAAATAGAATTACATCTAGAGTTGTAACAGCAAATGCTAGTAACGCTGATTTTACAGTTACATGTGCAGATAATACAGTACTAATCAAATCAAAAACAAAGGATAGAACATATTTACAATCATCAGGAGACATTCAAAAAAACGGAACAATTATTTGGACAGATACATTTAAAAACGAATCAGGTTCTTAATAATTAAAAATAACAAAGCCATACGCACACTTCGTGTGTATGGCTTAAATTATAAAAGAAGGAAAAAGAAAAAATGGAAGCAATACTATATATACTAATATTCATAATAGGAGCACTATTTGGAAGCTTCTACACACTAGCAGTACACAGAATACCAAAAAAACAAGACATAATATACACACACTCATACTGTCCTAATTGTGACCACAAATTAGGTTTATTAGACTTGTTTCCAATATTTAGCTACATCTTTTTAGGTGGAAAATGCAGATATTGCAAAGAAAAAATAAGACCAAGATATTTAATACTAGAAATACTATCAGGAATACTATTTGTAACAATAGCATATGCAATGAAACTAAGCATATACAACTTAAACTTAGAAATTGTTGCACAACTAATATTCACAGCACTATACCTAACATTTATAATATTAATGTGTGGAATAGACAAAGAAAATAGAAAAATAGAAAAAAGTGTAAATATCTATGGAATAGTAATATCAATAGCATATATGATATATCTATGCATAGTAGAAAACGCTAATATATATAGATATGGCATATATCTAGTAGCATATATAATAGTACTAATCTTAGACACAATAACATTACGAAAATATGCAAAAAGCACATATGTAAATGGAGTACTATTAAGCATAATAACGATGATAATGTTTACAGGAGAATATGTAACATCACTTTCAATAATAATAGCATTACTAGCAATAGCAATTTACTTGTTAATATATAAACTAAAAGATATAAAAAATAAGCAAAAGAAAACTGACAAGCAGATAGCTAAAGAAATCAGTATAGGTTTTTACTTAGGGGCAATAAATATAACAATATTTACTTTAATCTTATTATATAACCAATATATATTATAAAGGAGCAAAACTATGAAAAACATGCGTAGCCAAAAAGGATATACAGGTATAGATATAGCAATATCAGTAATTGTAATATTTATATTTGTATCATTAATAGCAATGTTAATATATAACTTCAATAGTTCGGCAGATGAATTAAAAATAAAGTCTGATGCAACTTATATAGCGGTAAACGAAATAGAAAAGATAAAAAGTCAAGACTTTTCAGAGTTCTTAGGAATGGACAAAACAACGACAGTTGATAAACAAGGAAACAGCTTGGTTAACCAACCAGTAGAAGGAAATGAAGGGTTTTATAGAACAATAACAATAGTGGATTACAAAGATGTTAATGAAGATGCAGAAGTAATAAAAGATATAGTAAAAAAAGTAACAGTAAAAATCTCTTATATGTATAAAGGACAAGAAAGAAGCGTAGAACTATCAACAATACTTTCAAAGGAGAATTAAAGAAATGAAGTCTCAAAAAGGTGTAACACTTATTTCATTAACAATATATATAATTGCAATGACAATTGTAATTGCAGTTCTTTCAAGGGTAACTATGTTCTTTTATAATAATACAACAGATATAAGAGACATAGACCCAATAACAGAGTACACAACATTCAATAGCCATTTTTCAGAAGAAGTAAATACACCAAATATAAAAATATTAGAATGTGGTACAGACTATATAGTTTTTGACAATGGCTCACAATATACATTTGTAAGTGAAAATAGTGCGATATATAGAAATAAGGCAAAAATATGTAAAGATATAATACAATGTAGTTTTGAAGAAGGAAAAAATGAAAATGGAAAAACTACAGTAAAAGTGACTATTAAGGTAAAGAATGATACGACAAACAGACAACCAATAGTATATACATTAAAATAGTAAATACAAATGAAAGGAAGAAAATTTTATGGACGTTAGAAAAAGACAACCAATAGGTGTTGAATTAGTAAAAAGAGGTATAGTAACCGAAAAGAATATTGAAGAAGCACTAAAATATCAAAGAGAACATCCAAATAAAAAGATAGGAGACATTTTATATATACTAGGTGCAACAGACCCTACAACGTTAATAGAAGCAATAGGCGAAATTGTAGGAACAAAAGGAATTTTACTAACTGGAAGAAATATGAACATAAAATTGACAGATTACATTTCGCTAGATGTTGCAAAGAAAAATAAAGCAATACCATTTGAAGTAAGTTCAGGGAAAATAAAAGTATGTTTTGCAAATACAGTAAATAATAGAACAATGGATGCTGTAAGACTATTATTACTAAACAAAGGTCTAGTAATGGAAAGTTACATCACATTTGAAACAGATATAGAAAGAATTTTAAAAAGCTTAGAAGGTGATGTTACAACTAATTTAACATCAGCTGGAAGAAATGAAAATACAGTAAGTTTAGTAGATAGTATAATAAAAACTGGAATGGAAAGAAGAGCCAGCGATATCCACATCGAACCTATGCAAAAAGAAGTAAGAGTTAGATATAGAATAGACGGAGAATTGATTACAGCAGCAAGCATCGAAAAAGAAAAACAAAATCAAATAATAGGAAGACTAAAAGCTATATCAAATATGCACCAAGAAAAACAAAACTCTCAAGACGGTAGAATATTACTATATGATGATTACAATATCCGTGTATCTTCACAACCAAATGTATATGGAGAGAAATTCGTTTTAAGATTATTAAGAAAAGACGCAGATATTAGAAATATATTTGAATTAGGATATTCAGGAACAGAAGAACAATTTAGAAAAAGTATAAATAAGAAAAACAGTATAACAATAGTTGCAGCTCCAACAGGAGAAGGAAAAACAACAAGTTTATATAGTATAATTGATTATTTAAATAGACCACAAATTAATATAACAACAATAGAAGACCCAGTAGAAATACGTATACCAGGACTAAACCAAATAGAAATAGATGCGAAATCTTCTTTCTCTGGTTCGCTAAGAACAGTACTAAGACAAGACCCTGATATCATACTAGTTGGGGAAATTCGTGATAGAGAAACAGGAGAAATAGCAATACAAGCAGGACAAACAGGACATTATGTGTTATCAACAATTCATACATTAGATAGTATAGAAGTTGTAACAAGATTAAGAAAAATTGGACTTTCAGACTATGACATTGCAAGTACTTTGGCAACGTCAATTTCTCAAAGATTAGTAAGAAGATTATGCCCAAAATGTAAAAAAGAAAGACCATTTAACGAAGAAGAAAAAGCAGTAATAGAGAAGATAGGTAAAAAATATGGTATAGATTTTGATACAAGTGGTACAACATATGATGCAGTAGGATGTAAACATTGTAATAATACAGGATATTACGAAAGAGTTGCTGTTTTTGAAGTTTTAGATGTAACAGATGATATAAAAGAAGCAATAATGAACGGAAAATCAAGTATAGAAATAAGAAAAGAAGCATTAGCAAACGGTTACAAACCATTAGTAGTAGACGGAATAAACAAAGTTATAAAAGGATATACGACTTTAGAAGAATTAAATAACAAATTGTTATTTATATAAACAAAGGAGGAAAAAGTATGAATTTGGATAAAATATTAGACGAGGCAATGAGAGTAGATGCTTCTGACGTTCATTTAATATGTGGAAATAAACCTATGTTAAGAATAGTAAGAAGACTAGAGCCAGCAGAAGGTTTTGATGTATTAACTCCAGAAGATATGGATGAACTATATGATACATTAGTAAAAGGAAATTTGGACAAAGATGAAGTTTTTAATACTACTAGAAAATTGGACATGTCTTACGAATATAAAGACATTCGTCTAAGAGTAAATATATCTTTTTCAGATGACGTACCAATATGTACTTTAAGATTAATAAAAAATGAATTACCACCATATGAAGCATTGGGAGTACCAGACATTGTAAGAAGAATGACATATCAACCACAAGGATTAATACTAGTTACAGGAAAAACAAACTCTGGAAAGAGTACAACACTAAATGCATTAGTAAACCATATAAATGAAAATCAAAACAAAAAAATATTAACACTAGAAAACCCAGTAGAATACAAACATCATTCTAAAAAATCATTAATTGTACAAAAAGAAGTAGGAAGAGGAAAAGATTCTCTAACATTTAGTGCAGGTGTTAAAAATTCACTAAGAGAAGACTGTGACATACTTGTTATAGGAGAAATTCGTGACAAAGAAACAATGGAAGCTGCAATTGAAATGGCAGAATCAGGACACTTAGTAATAGGAACATTGCATACAAAATCTTGTGCAGAAACAATAGACAGAATGATAAACTTCTACGAAGTTAGAGACCAAGCAACAATAAAATATTTATTATCAGCATTATTAAAACTTGTTGTATCTCAAAGATTATTACCAGGAAGAGACGGAAAATTAGTATTAGTTCCAGAAGTAATGGTAGTTGATAACATCGTTGCAGGTATCATTAGAAAAGACAAACTAAGTGTTTCAGAAATAGAAGACGCTATCCAAAGTAACTTGGAAAAGGGAAGTATTGGATTAATAAATTCTTTAGCAGAATTATTTGTAGAAGATAAATTGACACTTGACCAAGTAAAATCACAAATAGAAGAAAAGAACTTAGAAAGCTTAAATAGAACAATTATGCAATTGAAAATTAAAAAAGGAAAAAACTAGAAAATTATAAAACTAGAAAGGAGGCACAAATATGCCAACCTATGTATATAAGGCAATGACAGATAAGGGATTAATTATTAGAAATAAAGTTGAAGCAGGAAATAAGAACCAGCTAGTAAAAACTTTAAAAAATAATAATTTATTACCAATCTCTATCGATCAAGTAGCATATAGGTCTAAAAAGGCTAACGTAAAAAAGAAAAAGAAAAATGTTAGCGATATACAAGAAATAATGAAAAATGTAAATACAACACAAATTGGACCTAAAAGAACCTTATCAACAAAAGAAAGAGTAAATCTATATTTTGCAAAAACAGAAAAAATTACTGAGAGAGATATAGTTATATTTACACAAAACTTTTATCTATTGAAAAAAGCAAACTTTAATAATATTCATGCCTTAAGTACAATAATCAGCAGTACAGATAATATATCATTCAGGGGAATATTAGAAGATATCTTAGCAGGACTGGAAGCCGGAGAAAATATGTACACAACAATGGAATATTACTCAAACGTATTCCCATATATCTATATCAACATGATAAAAGTAGGAGAACTATCAGGTTCACTAACAAACTCACTTGAACAAGCAGTAAAATATTTGGACGATACGGCTGCATTAAATAGAAAAATAAAAGGAATATTAATACCAAACATTATACAATTTGTATTATTAATTGTAATGTTATTTGTAGGAACCCTATACGCAATACCAGCAATACAAGGTGTATTTGACGAATTGGGAACACAAGACACATTACCAGGAATAACATTATGGTTTGCAGATGTTGTAAACTTATTCCTTCAATATTGGTATATACCAACACTGGTAATAGTTGCAATTGTTGGAGCAATATTATTCTATATTAATACGCCAAAAGGAAAATATAATTTTCACTACTTTAAATACAAAATGCCAATATTTGGAGAACTAATATATGCATTAGACTTTTCAAGACTAATGAAAGCAATGCTATTAAACCTTAAAAACGGAATGAGAATTCAAGACTCAATCGACGTAAGTAAAAACGTAATACAAAACTACGTAATGTTATCAATAATAGAAACATCAATAAATAATATCTTAATAGGAAGCTCTTGGATAGAACCATTCGAACAATCAGGACTATCAAAATCAATGGAAACAGAAATGTTGAAAATAGGAATGCAAACAGACTTAACAGAAATGATGGAGAAACTAGTAGAATATATGGAAATAGACATAGACAATATTATGAACAAAATTATGAAAGCACTACCACAAGTTGTTTATGCAATAGTTGGAGCAGTACTAATCTTCTTCGTGCTAGTTGTACTTGTGCCATGTGTTCAAGTATATATGGGACAATTCTTGTTCTCAGCATATGGAGTATAATGTCCAAAGTGTCCAAAGGGTGTCCAAAGGGGACGTTTCCTTTTGGACATTTCGATGTTTTTAGGGACGGAGCAAAAATACATCATTTAATTAAAGTTCTATAAATAGAGCGAAATACTTTTATTAAGGAGACCAACTATGAAAATTGGAATAGATTTAGGCGGAAGCCACATAGCAATAGGAGTTGTAGATAAAAATGGAAGAATAATTGAAAAGTTTGAAAAAAGACTAAAGGGAATTGAAAAAAAGAAAATAAAAGAAACAATAGTTAGTTATATAATAGAAAATGTTCGATTATTGAGCCAAAAGCACAAAATAACAGGTATTGGAATTGCAATACCTGGAACGGTAAGCAATGGTGTAATAGTGAAATCAGTAAATTTAGGGATTAAAAACTTCAACATAGTTGAAGAATTGAAAAAAGAGATAGACTTACCAATACAAATTAGAAATGACGCAAAATATGCAGCAATTGCAGAAAATACATATGGAAGCCTAAAAGATTATAGCAGAAGTATCTTTTTAACATTAGGAACAGGAATAGGTGGAGCTGTCATAATAAATAATAATCTACTTGACTGCGGAGATTTGCCTGGCTGTGAATTTGGACATATGATAATAGAAAAAAATGGTAAACAATGCAATTGCGGAAAAAAAGGCTGTTTCGAGGAATATGCATCAATGAAAGCTTTAAAGACCAACTTGCGAGAGGTTCTGGGCGTTGGCGAAGAGGTTAGTGGCAAAGAACTTTTTGAAATAATTAGAAATAATGTTTTTGGGGACGGAGCAAAAAAACATCAATATTCAGAACAAATAGATAGCGTGGTTCAAAGTTTTGTTGAAGATCTGAGCATTGGAATTGCAAATTTGATAAATATTTTCGAGCCTGAGGCTGTTGGTATTGGCGGAAGTTTTGTTTATTTTGAAGAGGTTTTACTTGACAGATTGAAAAAGGAATTGTTGAAAGATAATGTTTTGTTTAATAAGAGAGAGAATATCATAGTTAAAACTGCTATTTTTAGGAATGATGCAGGAATTATTGGTGCAACAATATAGAAAAAAGACTCCGAAATAGAAATGGAGTCTTTTTGAAATTCCTAATTTGTACAAAACTTATAATAGTTGTATAAAATAAATTCATACGCTTTAAATAAAGTTTCTTCTTTTGTCAAAGAAGAAGTATCAATTTTGGTTTTTGGAATTTCAATAGTGTTATAAAATTTTTGTAATTGATGGTTAAAATCTCTGATAAAAGCTTTTGTAACAGTAGTTCCTTCATAGCCTTTTCGAGAAATGGCAGTTTCTGGTGATACAATAAAAGTAATTACTAAATCAGGTGAAAACTTTGAATTAAACAAATGAAGACGTGTGTTATATTCTTCATCAGAAAGAACATTGTCTTCATAATGTTTGATTGCCCAAAATTCATTATCAACACAGCCACGATCAATTAAAATTATATCAGGGCTTTTTAAGTAATGCGCAGATATAACTTTACCAAAAGTGTGTAATCGTATCCACAAATCAGCATCATTTGAACCTTTTGGAATATGTTTAGGAAGAAGTTCGGCAGATTCTTGAATGACAAGGCTACTGATAGAGTCTTTTTTAAACATAAATGGCAATTGATTGAGTGTGGATGTCTTACCTGCTTCAGGTGTTCCAATAAATTCTACAACATACGGCCGTATAGTCATACTAATACCTCCTATTATTTATGAAAGCATTATAACAGCTAGCAAATTGAAAGTCAAGGATTTATAAAAACATATTGAAATAAAAAATAGAATAAGATATAATAAATGAGAAAAGAGGGATAAGAAATGCAAAAAGATAGAATAGAATATGCAATTTATTTTGCAACAAAAGCGCATAAAGGTCAAAAGAGAAAAATCGAAGATATTGATATGATATTTCATCCGTTTACAGTCGGAATGTTATTACAGAGAAATAATTGCGATGAAGATGTAGTAATTGCAGGGATATTACACGATGTAGTTGAAGATACTCCATATAGTTTTGAAGATATAGAAGAACAATTTGGTAAAAAAGTTAGAGACTATGTATATGATGCTTCTGAACCAGATAAGACATTAGAATGGGAAGAAAGAAAAAAACATACAATAGAGCATTTAGAGGAAGCTCCATTGGGGTCAAAACTAATAGTAGCGTGCGATAAAATAAGTAATCTAGAAGATTTATACGAATGTATAGAAAAATATGGAGAAGAAAAAGCTTGGAGTTCGCTAAAAAGAGGTAAAGAGAAACAAAAATGGTATTACACTAGCGTGTATAAAAGCTGTATAAAAAATCAAGATGAAAATCATCCAATTTTTAAGAGATATAAAAAAATCTTAGAAAAGTTATTCTAATAAAAAGGAACAAATGCTAAAATTTAAAAGCATTGTTCCTTTTTTGTGACTGAAATAAAAAACGATGTATTTTTGCTCCGTCCCCAAAAACATCAGTCACTGCAACAACATGGGATTCTAATCATTTCACCCGCATAAATCAAATTAGGATTTGCAATATTATTTAATAATGCAATTTCTTGAACAGTAGAGTGATGCCTTATTGCAAGTTGGCTCAAAGTATCACCATACTTAATTGTATATAAAATTTTTCCGCAAGTATTTTGACCACCAAAATCTTGGTTAACATTTATTAAAAGTCTTTGACCAGGGAAAATTAAATTTGGATTTTTAATAGAAGGGTTTAATGATACAATACTTGATACAGAGGTGTTGTATCTAATTGCAATTTTGCTTAAAGTATCGCCACTTCGTACGGTGTAATATGTTTGTGAATTTCCAGAAGAATTAGAAGTTTTTATTGTAAGTTGCCAGCCTGGATAGATTAAGTCGGGATTTTTAATAATTGGATTTAGCGAAACTATACTAGACACAGTTGTGCCATAACGCATAGCGATTTCGCTTAAAGTATCACCACTTCGTACTGTATAAACAATTGTATTTCCAGTATCAGGTTCAGGTGATGGCGTGTCAGGTTCAGGTATAATTGTTGATGATGATTGTAATATTCCGTCTGTAAATTGATTTCTATCTACATAGCCAGAAATTCCGTTAACTCTGCCAGTACTAGTATATTGCCAACCAACCCAAGTTTCCCACTTACCATTTGGTTCAGGGCTATTTACGCCGTAGTTTGCTACCCAAAGTGGATATTTTGTAAGTTCAGAGCCAAATATGGCTCGAGCGTCATAAGCGTTGGAATAGATGACAACTTCAGAGTTTGTAACACTTTCTAAGGTTTCTAGAAATACTTTAGAAATTTGATTAATTTCGTTTACGGATAAATTGCCAAAACTCTCAAAGTCCATTGCAAGTCTGCAATCAGGGCTTTTTTTGCTGATTACTCTAGCAAAAAAGGTAGCTTGTGCTCTTGCTTCTTCAGTATTTCTTGCTGTTACATAGTGGTAAAATCCCACTTTTAGTCCATTGGCTTTTGCGTTTTGATAGTTTTGTTCAAAGTATGGGTCTATATATCTAGTCCCTTCACTTGATTTGATGTATACAAACTCAATTCCTGAGTTTTTTACGGCTGCAAAGTCAATGTTTCCTTGCCAGGAGCTGACGTCTATTCCTTGATAGACTTTGTCGCTTGATGGCCCAAATGCAAGGCAGAGTGATTGATTAAATGTTGTGAGGATTACTACAAATAGAAATGTTATAACTATTTTTTGTTTTATGTTCTTTTTCATGGTTTGACCTCCTTTCTTTTAAATTTTAGGAAATTTTCCTTGTTAGATAATATGCAAAGGAGATTTTTTTGCAACTTTATGCAAAAAAGTTTTCAAAAGCCTTGAATTATGTGAAAAAGTATGGTAAAATAGTGAGCGTATTAATCACACAAAGAGAGTTTTAAAGGCAGTGCCAACAAAGTTGGTCCGAAAAAACGAAGAACTTTGTGGAAGAAAAAACAAAAAAGGGAGGAATTTAAAATGGCAGTAGTTGCAATGAAACAATTACTAGAAGCAGGTGTTCACTTTGGACATCAAACAAGAAGATGGGATCCAAAAATGGCTGAATACATATTTCAAGCTAGAAACGGAATACACATCATCGACTTACAAAAAACATCAAAAAAATTAGACGAAGCATACAGCTTTGTTAAAGAACAAGCAGAGGAAGGAAAAACAGTACTATTCGTAGGAACAAAAAAACAAGCACAAGAATGCATGAAAGAAGCAGCAATTAAATGTGGAATGTACTATGTTGACCAAAGATGGTTAGGAGGAATGCTAACAAACTTTGGAACAATTCAAAAAAGAATTCAAAGACTAAAAGACTTAGAAACAATGGCAGAAGACGGAACATTTGAAGTATTACCTAAAAAAGAAGTAATATTATTAAAGAAAGAAATGGAAAAACTAGAAAGAAACCTAGGTGGAATCAAAGAAATGAACGAACTACCAGGAGTAATCTTCTTAGTAGACCCTAAAAAAGAAAGAATAGCAATATTAGAAGCTAAAAAAATAGGAATACCAGTAGTTGGTCTAGTAGACACAAACTGTAATCCAGAAGAAGTAGATTACGCAATACCAGGAAATGACGATGCAATAAGAGCAGTAAAACTAATTGCAGACGTAATGGCAAACGCAGTAATTGAAGGAAAACAAGGAGAAAGTTTCGAAGCTGAAGTTGAAGAACAACCAGTAGAAACAGAAGAAGCTACAACAATTGAAGAAGTAGTAGCAAACGAAGAATAAAAACCTATGTAAAGGAGGAAATATAATGGTTACAGCAAGCTTAGTAAAAGAACTAAGAGAAAAAACAGGTGCAGGAATGATGGACTGCAAAAAAGTATTAACAGAAACAGACGGAGACATGGAAAAAGCAATTGAACTATTAAGAGAAAGAGGAATTGCAAAAGCAGCTAAAAAATCAGGAAGAGTAGCAGCAGAAGGACTAGTTGAAGGATACATCTCAGAAGATGGAAAAGTAGGATCAGTAGTTGAAGTAAACGCTGAAACAGACTTCGTTGCAAAAAATGAAGAATTCAGAAACTTCGTAATGAATGTAGCAAAACAAGTAGTAGAGAAAAATCCAAAAGACGTAGAAGAACTACTAGCACAAGAATCAATTGAAGTACCTGGAAAAACAGTAAACGAAGTATTAGTTGAAAAGATTGCAACAATTGGAGAAAATATGAACATCAGAAGATTTGCAAGATTTGAAGCTGAAGGATTAGTTGAAAAATATATCCACGGAGACGGAAAAATAGCAGTATTAGTAAATATGAAAAAAGGAACAAGCGAAGTTGCAAAAGACGTATGTATGCAAATAGCAGCTGCAAGACCTGAATACTTAAACGAAGTTTCAGTTCCAGCTGAAAGAGTAGAAAAAGAAAAAGAAATCTTAAAAGCTCAAACAATGAATGAAGGTAAACCAGAAGCAATTGCTGAAAAAATAGTACAAGGTAGAATTGGAAAATTCTTTAGCGAAATATGCTTAGTTGACCAAGCTTTTGTTAAAAATCCAGATATGAAAGTATCTCAATTATTAAAAGAAAAAGATGCAGAAGTAGTTGAATTTGCAAGATTCGAAAAAGGTGAAGGAATCGAGAAAAAAGAAGAAAACTTTGCCGAAGAAGTTATGAAACAATTAAAATAAAACAAAAAAGGCAGTATAGGAATATACTGTTTTTTTATATTCTGCCACTGGGGACGGACCTTAATGGCAATTTATTGCCAACAGGGACGGTCCTTTTTGACAATTTATTGCCATTAAGGTCCGTCCCCATTGGCAAGATTAAGAAAATATTAAGAAATTCTTAAAAACTACTGTTTTTTTTTGAAATATATGATAAAATGGGCCTGATAACAAAAAATTAAGGAGAGTGAAAAATAGTGGCAGAACTTAAGTATAAAAGAGTACTTTTAAAATTAAGCGGAGAAGCACTAGCAGGAGAACAAAAGACAGGAGTAAACGTAGAAACAGTAGGAAAAATATGTGACAAAGTAAAAGAAATAGTAGAAATGGGAGTAGAAGTAGGAATAGTAGTAGGCGGTGGAAACTTTTGGCGTGGAAGAAACGGACATCAAATGGAAAGAACAACAGCAGACTACATGGGAATGCTTGCAACAGCTATGAATGGCTTAGCATTGCAAGATGCACTAGAAGCAAGGGGAATATTTACTAGAGTGCAAACTGCAATCGAAATGAGAGAAATAGCAGAACCATTTATACAAAGAAAGGCAGAAAAACATTTAACTAAAGGAAGAGTAGTTGTATTTGCATGTGGTACAGGACACCCATATTTTACAACAGATACAGCAGCTGTATTAAGGGCAACTGAAATTGGGGCTGAAATTATATTGTTAGGAAAGGCTATTGATGCAGTTTACTCAGATGACCCTAAGGTTAATCCTAATGCAGAGAGATATTCAGAAATTTCTTATATGGATGTCTTGGAGAAAGATTTGAAGGTCATGGATTCTACTGCAACTGCGATGTGTAGGGATAATAATATGCCATTATTAGTTTTTGGGATTGATGACCCAGAGAATATTGTTAGAGCTGTTAGGGGCGAAAAGATTGGTACAATCGTATCTTAAATTGATTGAAAGCAGCATTTTGCAAAATTACAATAAAAAATAAAAATAAAAAAGTCAAGGAGGAGTGTCCCCAATGGCAATAAATTGCCAAAAAGGTCCGTCCCCAGTGGCAATAAAAAGGAGAGATTAAAAATGGATTATACAAATTTAAAAGAAAAAATGGAGAAATCAATAAGCGTATATAGCGAAAAATTATCAGAGGTTAGAGCTGGAAGAGCAAACCCAGCAATATTAAACAAAGTAAAAATAGACTACTATGGAACACCAACACCAATAAATCAAGTTGCTGGTGTATCAGTACCAGAAGCAAGACTTATAGTAATACAACCTTGGGATGCAAGTGTACTAAAAGAAATAGAAAAAGCAATTTTAGCATCAGACATCGGAATCAACCCAAATAATGACGGAAAAGTAATAAGACTAGCTTTCCCTGAATTAAATGAAGAGAGAAGAAAAGAACTAGTAAAAGATATAAGAAAAATGTCAGAAGAAGCAAAAGTTGCAATAAGAAGCATCAGAAGAGAAGGAATAGACCAAGCAAAAGCAGAACAAAAAGAAGGAATGCTTACAGAAGATGAACTAAAACATGCTGAAAACGAGATTCAAAAAATGACAGATAAAAACATAGAAGAAATTGACAAAATATTAGCAGCAAAAGAAAAAGAAGTTATGTCCGTATAGAACAAAGGGCGCAAGTTAAATTGGAATATTTTAAATAAACTAACAAAAAGGGGAAACAATGGAGTTTAAAGAAGATTTAAAACAATATATGCGGAATAGTAAACAACGAACTAGAAAACTATCTAAGAAAACAAGAATGTCCAGAGAAAATACTTAACAATTCAATGGAGTATAGCCTTATGGCAGGAGGAAAAAGAATAAGACCAATACTAGTACTTGCAACATATCAAGTTTTCAGAGAAGATACAGAAAAATGTATGCCATATGCAGTAGCAATAGAAATGGTACACAATTTTTCACTTATTCATGACGATTTGCCTGGAATTGATAATGACGATATCAGGCATGGAAAGCCAACAAACCATAAGCAATTTAATGAAGCAACAGCAATACTTGCAGGAGACGCATTGCTAAATCAAGCATATATGGTAATCAGCGACGATTTAGAAAAATCAAAACCAGAAGAATTATCAAATAAAATAAAAGTATTTAAAGAATTTGCAAGTGCAGTAGATAGAATGATAGCTGGGGAATATGTGGATACTGAGTATGAAAGTAAACAGATAACTGATAAAACATTAGAATATATACACAAAAACAAGACAGGAGCATTATTAAGACTATGCGCTAGAATGGGAGCAATTTTAGCAAATGCAAAAAGT
The DNA here is from genome assembly GCA_949443285.1 of uncultured Clostridia bacterium. GTDB lineage: Bacteria > Bacillota > Clostridia > TANB77 > CAG-508 > CAG-269. Next base: position 19,534 of record CASSLW010000007.1, on the reverse strand, counting down.
CAAGACTTAGAAAAAATAACAAATTATGCCGAAAGAATAGGATTAGCATTTCAAATAAAAGATGACATCTTGTCAGAAGAAGGAAATGAAGAGATTCTAGGAAAGCCAGTTGGAAATGACAAAGAATTGGAAAAATGTACATATGTTTCTAAATATGGTTTAGAAGGAGCAAAAAAAATATTGGACGAAATAACAAAAGAAGCAATAAATGAAGTAAGTGATTATGGAGAAAAAGCGGAATTTTTAAAAGGACTTGCGCTTTATATTCAAAATCGAAATAAATGATGTTTTTGGGGACGGAGCAAAAAAACATCATTTGGAAAATATATTAAAGGAATAATTTTTTAATTGAAAATAGAAAAGTGATGTTTTTTTGCTCCGTCCCCAAAAACATCAGGGGAGAAAGAAATGGAATTTAACAAAGAAAATTTACCAAAACATATAGCAATAATAATGGATGGAAATAGAAGATGGGCAAAGCAAAGAGGCAAGATTGCAAGCTTTGGACATAAAGAAGGAGCAAAAACTCTTGAAAAAATAGTAAGATATGCGAACAAAATAGGAATAGAGCATATAACAGTTTACGCATTTTCAACAGAAAATTGGAAAAGGTCTGAAGAAGAAGTTGGAGCTTTAATGATGTTATTCCAAAGTTATTTAGATGATTATGCAAAAAGAGCGGACAGCGAAAATATAAAAGTCAAAATAATTGGTGATACAAAAGCTTTATCAGAAAAAATGCAAAACAGTATAAAAAAATGTATGGAGAGAACAGAAAATAACACAGGGATTACATTTAATATCGCCTTAAACTATGGCGGAAGAGATGAGTTAATCCATGCAATAAAGCAAGTTGCACAAGACGTAAAAGATGAAAAAATAAATATTGAAGATATAACAGAAAACGTAGTATCAAATAATTTATATACAGAAGGTCAACCTGACCCAGACTTGTTAATTAGAACAAGTGGCGAATTACGTTTAAGCAATTTTTTACCATGGCAATTAGTATATGCAGAGTTTTTATTTGTGGATAAAAATTGGCCAGACTTTGAAGAAAAAGACTTAGATGAAGCAATTATAGAATATCAAAAAAGAACTAGAAAATTCGGAGCAAATTAAGAAAAATTTTTACAAGAGAGGATAAAATATGGATATACAAAGAATAACATCAAGTTTATTAGGATTTCCATTAGTATTAGTAATTTTGCTAATTGGAGACAAAGTATTAGTAGATATAGCTTTATCAATAATTGCATTACTTGCAATGAGCGAATATTTTAATGCAGTATCAAAAGTATCAAAACCAGTAAAATGGGTAGGATATGTAAGTTGTTTTAGTATAGCAATTATACATATAGTACCAGAAACATATTTAAAAACAATAATAACATTAGGAGTGCCAACAATATTACTAGTATTATTTGCACACGTAATAGCAACAGATATGAAAATATCATTTAAAGATATTGCATACACATTTATAGGAATTTTCTATGTAGTATTTTTCATAATGTTTGTAGCATTTATTGACGGAATGCCAAATGGAAAAATATTAATCTGGTATGCACTTATGGCAGCTTGGGGAACTGATATTTTTGCATATTTTATAGGAAGAGCAATTGGAAAGCACAAATTCAGTAAAGTTAGTCCTAAAAAATCAATTGAAGGTTGTATAGGTGGGACAATAGGAGCAGTTCTTTTAATGCTTGCATATACATATGTAGTAAATAATTATTTAGGAATGGATTATTCATATATATATATAGCATTGATAGGTGTTGTATTAAGCTTAATTGGTCAAATTGGAGATTTTTCAGCATCTGCAATCAAAAGATTTGTAGATATAAAAGATTATAGCAATTTAATACCAGGACATGGTGGAATGTTAGACAGAATTGATAGTTTGATATTTCTAGCACCATTTGCATATGCATTATTTACATTAATATAAAACAAAAGCAGAAAACCAAATATAGATGTTTTCTGCTTTACTATATGAAAAGTAACAAAGAAGAAGTGTCCCAAGTGGACAAAAATGTCCCATAGGGACGTTTCCAAATGGACATTTTTGTCCAAAAAGAAACGTCCCCAATGGACACCAATAGATATTAAGGAGGTAATAGTTTGATAGTGTTTTTAATATCAGCAATAAAAATAATATTTTTATTAGGATTTCTAATATTTATACATGAATTAGGCCATTTCACAGTTGCAAAACTATGTAACGTTAAAGTAAATGAGTTTGCCATAGGCTTTGGTCCAACAATATGGAAAAAGCAAGGAAAAGAAACTAAATATGCCTTAAGATTAGTACCATTAGGCGGATTTGTAAGTATGGAAGGTGAAGACGAAAGGTCAGAAGATACCAGGTCTTTTTCAAAAGCAAGCATACCAAGAAGAATGGCAATTGTACTAGCTGGACCAGCAGTTAATATAATATTTTCAATTGTAGTTTATTTTATTTTGGCTGTAAGTATTGTAAAATTAGCTCCAGCAGAAGATACGTTTGTAAATAGATTAGCAAAAGGTCAAGAGCTAACAAATGAATTTGTAGTTTCTGTTGCTGATAATGTAAAACAATTATTTACGGGGAAGGTTGGAGTGGACCAAATGACTGGTATTGTTGGGATATCAGAAGTTGTGTCTAAAACGAATGGAATAAAAGAATTTGTATATATGTTATCACTAATATCAATTTCGCTTGGGGTTACAAACCTTTTGCCAATTCCAGCACTTGATGGTGGAAAGATATTAATTTTGTTGATAGAAGAGGTTAGAAGGAAACCATTAAAAGAAAAAACTGAAATAAATATACAGCTACTTGGATTTTCAATTTTAATAGCATTATCAATTTTTGTTACCTATAATGATATTGTTAGAATTTTTTGAAAAAACATTTGACAAATAGAAGTAGTTAGTAGATAATATATATGTAAAAAACCAAAAGAAAAAGCACTAAAAACACAAAGGAGGAATAAAGAAAAAATGTATTTATTCAATAGGATTACAGTAAATCCACAATTACCAAAAAGAATTGAAAAATTATCAGAAATAGCCAATAATTTATGGTGGTCTTGGAACACAGAATTTTTAAGACTATTCAAAAAAATTGACGGAGATTTATGGGAGCAATCAAATAAAAATCCAGTAAAATTCTTAAAACACGTATCACAAGAAAGACTAGAAGATGTAGCAAAAGACATATCATTTTTAAAAGAATATGATAAATTATCACAAGATTTTGAAAATTATATGAACAGCAAAAATACGTGGTTTTCAAAAAAATATCCAGAAGAGAAAAATGACTTAATTGCATACTTTTCAGCAGAATACGGATTAGACCAAACTATTCCGATTTATTCTGGTGGGCTTGGAATATTATCAGGAGACCACCTAAAGTCTGCAAGTGATTTAGGAATTCCACTAGTAGCAGTTGGACTACTATATAAAAATGGCTATTTTAATCAAAAAATAAATGGATATGGAGACCAAGAAACAGAATACAACAATATAGATTTATATGATTTACCAATAAACCCAGTAAAAACAGAAGAGGGAGAAGATTTAATCATATTTGTAAAATTTCCAAAAAGAAGACTTTACCTAAAAGTTTGGCAAATCAATGTAGGAAGAGTAAAACTATATTTGTTAGACTCTGACATAGAAAAAAATAACCCAGAAGATAGAGACGTAACACTAAGACTATATGGCGGAGACCAAGAAATGAGAATACGCCAAGAAATAGTGTTAGGTCAAGCAGGTGTTGATTTACTTACAAAATACTTGAAATTAAAACCAACAGTATATCATATGAACGAAGGACACTCAGCATTTTTAAATTTAGAAATAATCAAAAACATAATAAAAGAAAAACAAGTGTCATTTGAAGTAGCAAAAGACATAGCAAGCTCAAAAACAGTATTTACAACACATACACCAGTACCAGCAGGAAATGACATATTCCCAGTAGCACTAGTAGAAAAATATTTTAAAGACTTTTGGCCAAGATTAGGATTATCAAGAGAAGAATTCTTGATGCTAGGAATGAAGCCAGGAAAAGAGTTAGACCCAGGATTTAATATGGGAATACTAGCACTTAAAATAGCTGGAAAGAAAAACGGTGTAAGTAAATTGCATGGAGCAGTTTCAAGAGAGTTATTCGGAGAAGTTTGGCCAGAAATTGCAGCAAACGAATCTCCAATAGAATATGTAACAAATGGTATCCACACATGTTCATGGTTAGCGCCAAGAATGAAAGAACTTTACAACAAATACTTAATGCCATATTGGCAAGACAGTATGCATCAAGACCAAGTATGGGAAAAAATAAGAAACATACCAGATGACAAACTATGGGATGTACATACAGAAAGAAAAGTAAAATTACTAAAACTAGTAAAAGAAAACACAACAGAGAGACTAAGGAGGTCAGGATACAGCTATGAAGAAATAAACGAAATAGTATCAAAATTAGACCCAAATGCACTAACAATAGGATTTGCAAGAAGATTTGCAACATATAAAAGAGCAACACTAATATTCAAAGACCTAGAAAGAATAACACAAATACTAAACAATCAAGATAGACCAGTACAACTAATATTTGCAGGAAAAGCACATCCAGCAGACAAAGAGGGACAAGATTTAATAAAATACATACATCAAGTATCAATGATGCCACAATTCAAAGGAAAAATCTTCTTACTAGAAAACTACAACATAGCAATGTCAAGATACCTAATTAGTGGTGTAGACGTATGGTTAAACAACCCAAGAAGACCAATGGAAGCATCAGGAACAAGTGGACAAAAAGCATCTGTAAACGGAGTAATAAACTTCAGTGTATTAGACGGTTGGTGGGCAGAAGGCTATGACCAAACTAACGGCTGGACAATTGGAAATAATAGCGAATACGATAGTTACGAAGCACAAGACCACGCAGACAGCCAAAGCATGTATAGAACCTTAGAAGAAAAAATAATACCAACATATTACGAAAAAGACAAAAATGGACTATCAAAAAAATGGATAGAAATAATGAAAAATTCAATAATCACAACAGGTGGAAAATACAGCACAGCAAGAATGCTAGTAGACTATACAAATAACTTATATATGCCATTATGCAAACTAACAAAAAAATATTACGAAGATGTAGACAATGTAGCAGGATATAACGCTTGGAAAAAAGATTTATATATGAATTGGAAAGACATAAAAATAGTACAAGTAAATAACCTAGATAATATTACAATAGACGCCGGAAACAACATAGACGTAGCTTGTGAAATAGAACTTCCAAACATCTCAGTTGAAAATGTAACAGTAGAATGTTACTATGGAAAAATCCTAGACAATGGAATTGTAGAAAATGTTAGTATAATTCCAATGGAATTAACGGATTCTGATGAGGAAGAAAAGAAGTATTATTATACAGCAAAAATAGGTTTAACAACTGGCGGAAATTATGGCTATACTTTTAGGATTATGCCAAAACATGAAATGTTGTTAGAACCAGCAAACTTGAATTTAATTAAATGGGTAACTAAATAATTGTTAAAATTGCCAAAGGGGACGGACCTTTTTGGCAATTTTTTGCCACTGGGGACACACATGTCCAAAAGGAAATATCCCTAATGGGCAGGTTGCCAAATAAGTAAAATTATGGTACAATATTTATGTAACTCCAAAGAGAGTTATATATTTTAGAGATACTATCTAATAGAAAGGTTGGGACAACATGAAAAACGAACGGATAGTAAACAGGATGCAAGTATGTAGAGTTCTTATGACATTACTTGTACAAGTGCTTGTAATAGTATTGGTAGTAGCTGTATTGATGTATTTGTTTATGCCAGCTTTAAACATTCGGTCTATAGGTTTTATATTCTGCCTATTGATTGTAATTGTAATTATGACTGCAATAGAGTACTGGCTTTATGGATTTGAAAGAATTAGAGCAAAGGTTCTGCTTGTAGCTTTAGCTTCAATAGTAAGTTACTTACTTATTGGAGGATGTTTATCTGTAACTATGTTCAGAGCATCTCGTTATCACGAAATGGTAGAAATTGAACAAGGGGACTTTGAAAAGGATATTCCTAATATAACTAATCAAATTCAAGTACCGATTGTAGATATGGAAACTGCGCAAAAACTTGGAGACAGAACAATAGGCAATATAAAAAATGCTACTTGGTATGAAGTTGAAGACGAATATAACTTAATAAAATATCAAGGAGAATTTTATAGAATTTCAGAATTAAGCTATGGAGGTTTTTTTAAATACCTAAAAGCAAAAGATAGTGGAATTCCTGGTTATGTTCTTGTCAACATTGAAAATCAAGAAGCAAAATATGTTCAATTGGAAGAACCAATTAGGTATTCTCCAAGTGCATGTTTTGGACAAAAACTGAAGCGGCATTTAAGAATGCAATATCCAACTTATATATTTGGAAGTTCCTTTTTTGAAATTGATGAAAACGGAAAGCCATATTATATAACATCTGTTAGAACACCTACTATAGGCGTATTTGGTGGAGCGAAAGAAAACTCTTTTATTATTACAAATGCAAGTACAGGTGAAAGCGAAGAGTACAAAACAGAAGAATTACCAGAATGGGTAGAGCATGCGTATGATTTATCATATTTAATGGAAGTAACTAAGTATAATCAAACCTATGTAAATGGCTGGTTTAATAGTATTTTTAGTAAAACTGACGTCTTGAATACATCTTATGAATATCGAAATCAAAAAGATGATGAAGAAAATTTTGCAGGATACAATACAGTAATAACTGCAAACAATGATATTGTATTTTACACAGGAGTAACTCCAGCAAGTGTAGCAGAATCAAACGTTGGATTTATCTTAGCAAATCCTAGAACTGGTAAAATAACTTACTATGAATGTGCAGGTGCAGAAGAAAGCTCAGCACAGCAAGCAGTAGAAAGTTTAGTACAAGATTTGAGATATACTGCGACATTTCCAACAGTAATCAATGTGGATGGTTTTGAAACATATTTTATGCTTTTAAAAGACAAGGCAGGGTTAGTACAACGGTATGCTCTTTGCAATGTAAAAGACTATACAAAAGCTGTACAAGCTGAAAACTTAGAAACATGTTTAAATCTCTACAAAGAAAAACTAGGAATGGAACTATCTGTAACAGGAGTACAGGAAGTGTCTAAAACAGAAGGAAATATTCAGGAATTGTACCAAGCTGAAATTGATGGTTGTACATTCTATTATTTTACAATTGACGGAGATAGTAATTTGTATATGTCTTCAATAAAAAATAGTAATAGACAAGTATTACTGAAGCAAGGAACTAAAGTTAATCTTGAATATGTAGAATCTTCTGAAGATGGAATTTTCATCGTACAAAAAATTGCATTCTAACTAAAAACGAGGAAGTCTAAATGGACTTCCTTAAATTATTGTGTGCATTTGGGGACAGACCTAAAAAACACTCTTGGATTTTTGGGGGGAGAGGCAAAAAAGTTTTAAAAGGACTAGTAACTTTTAAAAATATATGGTAAAATAGAGAACTAGGAGGCGATAAATATGGAACTAATAGACGTGTTAGACGAAAACGGAAAAATAACAGGAAGAGTAGAGGACAGAAAAACGGTGCATCAACAAGGTTTATGGCATACACATGTTGGAGTGTGGATAATGAACAAAAATGGAGAGTTGTTATTCCAAAAAAGATCAGCAACAAAACCATCAAATCCAAATATCTGGAGCCGTACAGGTGGACATGCAGACAGTGGAGAAACGCCATTACAAGCTATTCAAAGAGAAACAGCGGAAGAGATAGGAGTAGAAATACCATTAGAAAAATTTGAATTAATAAATGTTAGTAAATTTGAGAAGACTAATGCTGAGACGCAAAAAACAGTTAGAGACTTTACATATAGCTATTTTTCAATAGTTGATTATAAATTAGATGATTACACTATGCAAGAAGAAGAAGTTAGTGATTTAAAATATGTTTCAATTGAGGATATGAAAGCAGCAAGAAAGAATGACGATAGAAGTTATACTTTTGTAAAATGGGATAAGGAAAATTTCGACAATATTATAGGTATTTTAGAGAAGAAAAGAGAAGAAGTAGTAAATTAAAAAATAAGTAAAAAAGAATTTGGTTAGTGAAATAATCAAATTCTTTTTTACATTTAATCTTTCATATGAATATACTTAAGTTTAGTAGCCATACCACCTCTGATATGTCTTTCAGCCTTATTTTCATCCAAAATAATCCTAACATCCTTAGCTAAACCAGGATTAATCTTAACCAGCCTCTCAGAAACATCCTTATGTACAGTACTCTTACTTATACCAAACTTTTTAGCAGCCCCTCTCACAGTATCTTTTGAATCTATAATATAATGTGCCAAATTAATTGCACGTTCATCTATTGAAACATTTTTCATATTGTCTAACCTCCATCAGAATAGTTTTGTTTAATCCTATTCACAGCAAAACAAATTTATTACAAAAAAGATGTGTCCCCAGTGGACAAAAATGTCCAAAAAGAAACGTCCCCAATGGACAGTGGACAGTGGACACAAGTCGACAAAAAATAGCATAGAATATAATAGCCCAAAATATGAGGTGATAGCATGAAGAGTATAAAACCAGGAAAAATCCTACATTTAGACGGAGACAGAAAGTATAGTGAAAAGGCTTATAATCACTACATGAAAATAGGGCTGAACGCAATAGTAAAAAATATTCCAGAATATAGGCAGCCAAGAGTAGTATATAGATTATTAGAAGTATATGAGCCTGATATTTTAGTGGTAACAGGGCATGATGCAATGATAAGAAAAGGGAGCAGATATAACGATATATACAATTACAGGAACTCAAAATATTTTATCCAAACAGTAAAAGAAGCTAGGAGATACGACAAAGAAAAAAATAAAAATCTAGTAATCTTTGCAGGAGCTTGTCAAAGCTATTTTGAAGCAATCATATCAGCGGGAGCAAATTTTGCTTCATCACCAGCAAGGATTCTGATAGATTTCTTAGACCCTTTGATTGTTGCAGAGAAAGTCGCTACAACTGAAAAATATAAATATATAACAATAGACGATATAGCATATCAATTAAGAGACGGAAAGAGAGGAATAAGTGGAATTGGAGCAAACGGAAAAATGACCGTAAAATAGTAGAAAAAAGCAAATGTAATATTTTTGTAATACAATTGTAATGTAGTTGTAAAAATACAAAAACAAAACGTCAAAAACGTTGGTATACAAGCAGTACAAGGGAAAAACAGAAACAAACATTTTTTGACAATTTTACCCTAAAATGCTATAATCAACTCATCTTAAAGGAGTAGGTGATAGCAGATGATTTGTAGAACAGACATAGCAAATTTGAAAACTGACATCTTAGAAAAAGAAGGGCAAAAGATAATAATCAAAGGTTCACTAGGAAGAAGTAAAGTCTTTGAGAAAGAAGCTACCATAGAAAAAGCATATCCAAATATTTTCGTAGTGAAATATGAGGAGAATAATAGAAATGTAACTTATAGTTATACAGACGTTTTAACAAGAACAGTACAAGTAGAAGTATTTGACGGAGAATCATATTCACCATTAATACCACCAGCACCAGAGCCAAAGCCAAGAAAAGTATCACTATAAATAAAAGAATAATTTATAAAAAAGCAGGAAATTTAAATTTTCTGCTTTTAAATTTGTGCCAGCGTGCCAGTGGGGACGGTTCTCTTTGGCAGGAATCTGCCAAAAAGGTCCGTCCCCATTGGCAGATTTTTAGAATTAGGAATAAAAGGGCTTGGTCCATAATATATATGTATAAAGAAAAAATGAAGGAGGTCAAATAAATGGTTGTAGATACAATAAAAGAAAATTTATGTGTGAACAAGCTAGTGGCAACAAAAAAAGAGCTAATTATGGTAGAAGGGGATATGATAGTACCAGATTCTAAACCAGATATTTTGAATACAATTTGTACAAGTGGGGTTGTATGTATTTATAAAAAGGAAGTGCAAAATGATAAAATCAGAATTGATGGTAATATTAATACATATATAATGTATATGGCAGATGATACGCAAGATAGAGTGAGGGGGCTTTCAACTAGTTTAGATTTTTCAGAAAGTGTTCAAGTTGCAAATAGTCAAGAGGGTATGACTTGTAAGTTAAATGCGAATTTGAAGTCGATAGAGGCTAAAGTGATTAATGGTAGAAAAGTTGGGATAAAGGCTGTCGTGGAAGTTGAGATAAAATTATATTCAAATGAGGATGTACAGATTATTAATTCGCTTCAAGATGCTGATAATGTAAGAATGCTTAAAGAAGATTTAATGGTTAATTCTTTGGTTGGAACAGGAGATACAAAGATATATGCAAAAGATACAATTAAAATTGATGGTGCTGATAATTTAGCTGAGATTTTGAAAGCTCAAGTTTGCATATGTGATAAAGATATAAAAGTAAGTTACAACAAAATTTTAGCAAAGTCAGAAGCGGAAATTAAGATTATGTATTTAACAGAAGATAACAGAATTAATAAAATAACTGCAAGAGTGCCAGTTGTAGGATTTATTGATATTCCAAATGTTACAGAAGATAATATATGTGATGTCGATTATGAGATAAGAAATATAGTGTTAAAACCAAATTCGATAGAAGAACATTCAATTTATGTTGAGATAGAAATTGGTGTAATGGCAAATGTTTATGAGGAAAAACAAATAAGCTTAATTCAAGATTTATATAGTCCAAGTGAGATAATGGAATTTAATAAGAAAAAGATAACAGTTTTAACAAATAAAAGAACTACAAAGGAAACTATGCAAATAAGAGAAAAGGTTATGTTAGAGGGAATGGACAATAGAAGCATTATTGATGTAGATGTTCAACCTGTGATAGAGAAGGAAACGAAGACAAAAAATAGAATTGTGTACGAAGGTGAGTTACAATTGAAATTTATTTTGTCAAATAGTGACTTACAAGTAGATACTAGAACAGCAAAAATTCCTTTTGATTATGCAATTTCAGATTTAGTTGACGGCGAAAATATGAATAGCAATATGGCAATAGAAGTGGCAAATCAAGATTTTATAGTTCAAGACGGCGGAGCTGTTACAGCAAATCTGGATTTATTAGTAAATGCAGATACTTACAGAAATACAAATATGAGTATAATAGATGAAATTCAAACAAATGGAGAAAGGGAAGCAGAAGATTATAGCATTTTAATGTACATTGTAAAGAAAGATGATACTTTGTGGAAAATTGCAAAACGTTTTGGTAGTACAATAGATGATATCGTAAGGGTAAATGGGATAGAAGATGAAAACAGAATAGATGTTGGTCAAAAATTATTTATACCACGTTATAAACATCCACAAACAGTAAGCTATGTCTAAGATTTATTCAAGACCACGAATTAGAATTCCCGAATTTGTTTTTAGTGGAGAAAGTAACAGATTTAGTAAAGATAAAAATGGAAAAATTATTAGAATAATTTTGATACTCATTATTGCATTTTCTACTGTTAAAGTTATTTTAGATGCTGTATATCCAATTTTCGATACTTTATGTGAAAACAGAGCAAAGTCAATTGCGACTATAATTTCTAATGAAGAGGCTACAAATGTTATGAGGGAACATTCTTATGATGAAATGTTTACGATAGAAAAAGATTCTAATAATAATATTACAATGATAAAATCAAATGTTATATCTATAAATGAAATAATATCTGATGTGGCAATTAAAATCCAGCAAAGGTTAGATAGCAGGGGAAGAGAGAATATAGAGATTGCACTACGGAAGTTTTACAGGCTTTAAGTTGTTGGCTGGTAGAGGTCCTGGAGTTAAAATTCAGATTTCGCCTATTGGTGATGTTGAGACAGATTTGCGTAGTGAGTTTTCTTCTCAAGGGATTAATCAAACTCTTCATAGAATTTACTTAGAAGTGAAGTGTAGGGTTAATATTCTTACTCCTTTTCAGGATTTGGAGAAGGAGATTACTAACCAGGTTCTTCTTGCTGAGAATGTTATTGTTGGTCGTATTCCTAGTACTTATTATAATCTTGAGGGAATTAATAATTCTAGTGATGCGTTGGAGATTGTTGAGTAATATATTTGTAAAAAGGCATTGGTAGAAACTAATGCTTTTTTGTCATATAAAAAGTTTTAAGAAGTTTTTGTAAAAGTATTGCAAAGAAATATTAAACCTGCTATACTGTAAAAGTATTTTATCAGAAATTTTATTTCAAGAATTAAATCTTAAAAATTCAAAAACAAAGAAAAAGAGAGAGACAGGGGGAAAATAGAAGAAAAATAGAAAATACATTGCTATTTACTAATAAAGAAATATTGACAATAAAATAAAAAAGAAAGTATAATAAAAGGAGAAGAAGATAATGGAAAAGTTTACAAAGATAGATTATCTAATGTGTTCTAAACTATTTATGCCGCAAATGCAGGTATGTGAAGAAAGTGCAGAATATAAGCTACCAGTTGAGGGGAAAGTAAGAATACATCAAGATAAAGATAAACTGTTTAAAGAAATATTGAATGACAAAAGAGAAGTTATAAAATTTATAGAAAGATACTTAGAAAATAAAGAATTTGGGAAGCTAAGTGAAAAGGATATAGAAAAATATGACAAAGAGCTTCTAATTCCAGGTTTTAAAAGAATAGAAGCAGATATTATATATAAAATTGTTAACAAGGATTTTTATATAATTATAGAACATCAAAGTAAGATAGATAAAACAATGCCAAGGAGAATGGCAAAATATTGCGTAGGATTGGTAGATACGCTTAATAGAAATACAAAAGAAGAAATATATCCAACTATATATCCAATAGTCTTATATACTGGGGAAAAGAAGTGGAATGTGGAAGATACAATTAAAGAAAAAGAGCCATATCAATATGGAACAGAACCACTTAATTATCCAAGATATAATTTGGTAGATATAAATAATTATACCAAAGAAGAGTTTATACAAGAAGATACAGCGATGTCAAAAGCACTATTATTTGAAAAAGTGAAATCAAAAGAAATGGTAGATGTGTTGAATTTGCTAAGCGAAAAGGATTTATGTACAGCAGAAATAAAGTGTATCAAGATGATATTTTTATATTCAAATAAAATTAGAAATTTGTTGTCAAGTGATAATGAGTATTATGAAAGAATAATGAAGGGAGAAGTGGAAGATATGGGATTTGAAGAAAAGTTTTTTAAGGCGATTAATCTTGAAGTAAAAAAAGCAATAAAACAAATGGTGAAAGAAATGATAAACAACAATCTAAGTGATGAGCAAATAATTAAAATAGCAAAAATAGAACAAAAAGAACTAGAAAAATTAAAAATGGCATAGCAAGGTATTACTTGTTGACGTAAAGCCTTTCTAAAAAGTAAAATAATAACAAAACAAAAGATAGAAAGGTTGATAAAAATGAGTAATAAAAAATTAAACAAAGGAATTACGCTAATAGCACTTGTAATAACAATAATAATCTTACTAATCCTAGCGCGGAGTAACAATAGCAACATTAACAGGAGACAATGGAACAATAGGAAAAGCAGGGGAAGCAAAATTCAAAACAGAATTATCAGCAGTAGCAGAAGAATATGAATTATACTTAACTGAAAGGTTTTCACAAGATAGAAATTTTGAAGAAGGAGCACTGTATGCAGGAAAAAATGCGTTAATATATGATTCAATACAAGAAGAAGGAAACATATACACAGTATTAAAAAATTCAAATAAAAAATATGTAGATAATTTTGAAATAATAAAAGGAGAATTGTACTATTTTGCCCAAAATGATAAAGAAGGAAAATGGGCAGAAGAAATAGGAATAAAGGTAAATCCATACTTAATAGTAAATGGAGAATTAATGTCATGCAATAAAAACTTAGATCTAATGGACGAAGCAACAGGAACAATAGTAATACCACAAAGTGTAACAAAAATAGGAAATGGAGCATTTAGAGATGTAGCAGGATTGAGAAGCATAGTAATTCCAGGAACAGTGAAGGAAATAGGAGAATATGCCTTTTCAGGAAACCCAACCTTAGAAAATGTAGTAATAGAAGAAGGGGTTGAGAAAATAGGAGCGTTTGCATTTGCAGATTGCTCCGCACTAAAAACAATTAAAATAGCAAATAGTGTATCATATATAGGTGAAAGTTGTTTTCACTCATGTGTAAATTTAGCAGATATTAGTCTTCCAAATTCAATTGATAGCATATCATATAGGATGCTATCGAACTGTCCTTCATTAGAAATACTTATAATACCAGAAGGAATAAGAAAAATTGGGTATCTAGCTTTTGAAGGGTGTAGAAACTTAAAAAAAGTGGTGGTACCTTCAACAATATCAAGTATAGAAGGAACAGCATTTAACAGTAATACTAGTTTAAAAGATATAGAAATATCAGAAGATAATGAAACATATAGTTTTTCAAATGGTTCATTAATGTCAAGAGACGGTAAAACTTTAGTTTATATTTTAGCTAATACATCAGAAATAAATATACCAGAAACAGTAGAAATTATTCAAGGTGGAGTTTGTGAAACATATCCAAGGCAGGCGGTATTAAATATTTCTGAAAATGTAAGAGAAATAAATACGATCTTCCATAATAATATTATACAAATAAATGTTGTAGAAAATAACCCATATTTTAAAAGTCAAGACGGAAATTTATATAATAAGGATATGACTGTATTTTATAGATATACACAAAACCAAACAACATTTATAATGCCAAATACAGTAAAACTAATAAAAGACAAGGCATTTCAAACACAGACAAATTTAAAAAATTTAACACTATCAGAGAATTTGGAAGAAATGCAATCATGGACATTTTCATATGCAGGGATAGAAAAATTACATTTGCCTAAAAAATTGAATAATGTATATACTGGTTGGTTTGCTGGAGCGAATATAACTGTTAGTATAGATGAGGAAAATCCATATATTAAAACAGAAGATGGAACAATAATATTAAGTAAAAATGGTAAAGAACTTTTAGCGATAACGAAAAATTTGGAGGCTTATAATATTCCAAGCTCAGTTGAAGTCATAAGAGGTCGGAGCGTTTTATATGAGGGATAAATTAAAAAGTATAAAAATACCAGAAGGTGTGAAATCTATTGGAGCAAATGTCTTTGATGCATGTAACTATTTAGAAAAAGTAGAAATACCAGCAAGTATAGAAACTATTGCAGGAAATGCATTTTCTAGGTGTAACAATCTAAGACAAATAATAATAGATAAACCAGAAGGAGCAATATCAGGAGCACCATGGGGTTGCCCAAATACAAGAGATACAGTTATTTGGAGGAAGTAAATAAAAGTAAAAACATTACTATAAAAATGTAGTAATGTTTTTTATATTTTAACTAGAAAAAACACAAAACAAGTGATATAATAGCAAAAAACAAAGGAAGATAAAAATGATGTTTTTGGGGACGGAGCAAAAAAACATCATTTTGAGAGTATATTAATGGAATAATTTTTGGCTAAAAATAAGAAAGTGATGTTTTTTTGCTCCGTCCCCAAAAACATCAAAAGGAGATAAGGGATGTCAGATTTTGTACACTTGCATATACATAGTGAATTTAGTTTATTAGACGGTGCAAATAGAATAAAAGATTTGCCTAAAAGGGCGAAAGAGCTTGGAATGGATTCGATTGCGATAACTGACCACGGGGTTATGTATGGAGCGATTGATTTTTATAAAGCTTGTAAGGCGGAAGGTGTAAAGCCTATTATTGGTTGTGAGGTTTATGTTGCGCCAAGAAGCCGCTTTGATAAAGAGCCTAATATTGATAATAAATATAATCACTTGATATTATTAGCTAAAAATAACGAAGGCTATAAAAACCTAAGTAAATTAGTGTCAATAGGGTTTGTTGATGGATATTATTACAAACCACGTATTGATTTAGAAGTTTTAGAAAAATATAGTGAAGGGTTGATTTGCTTAAGTGCTTGTCTTGCAGGTGCTGTAAATCAAGCTTTATTGAATGGGCAAAACGAGAAGGCAGAAGAGATTGCGTTATGGCATAAAAGAGTTTTTGGCGATGATTATTATATAGAAATTCAAAACAATGGAATTCAAGAGCAAGTTTTAGCAAATCAAAAGTTAGTGGCATTGGCACGTAAACTAGATATTCCGCTTGTTGCAACAAATGATGCTCATTATCTAAGAAGAGAAGATGCATATAATCACGAGGTTTTACTATGTATTCAAACTGGTAAAAGAATGAGTGATATGGACAGAATGAGGTTTGATACAGATGAGTTATATGTAAAATCACCTGAAGAGATGATAGAATATTTCAAAGCTTTTCCAGATGCGATTGAGAATACAGTCAAAATTGCCGAAAAGTGTAATGTTGATTTTGAATTTGGCCATACAATATTACCGAATTATGATGTGCCAGAAGGGTTTGAGACACATTATGATTATTTTAAAAAATTGTGTGATGACGGTATAAGAAAGAGATATGGAGAAAATCCGTCAGAAGAAGTTTTGAAAAGGGCAGAATATGAGCTAGGTGTAATCCAAAAAATGGGATATGTCGACTATTTTTTAATCGTATGGGACTTTATTCATTATGCCAAAACACATAACATACCAGTAGGTCCAGGACGTGGTTCAGGGGCTGGTTCAATTATAGCATATGCAATTGAAATAACAGATATTGACCCAATCAAGTATGGCTTGCTATTTGAGAGATTTTTAAATCCTGAAAGAATTAGTATGCCTGACTTTGACGTGGATTTTTGCTATGAGCATAGACAAGATGTAATTGATTATGTGTCTAGAAAATATGGACACGACCACGTTTCACAGATTATTACATTTGGAACGATGTCAGCAAGAATGGTAATAAGAGATGTGGCAAGGGTTTTAGACGTTCCATATTCAGAAGCTGATACATTGGCCAAAATGATACCAAACGAATTACATATCACAATAAAAAAAGCTTTGGAACAAAATAGAGAACTAAAAGAAAAATATGAAACTGATGAAAGTGTAAAAAATCTTTTAGATATAGCAATGGTGCTAGAAGGAATGCCAAGACAGGCATCAACACACGCGTGTGGAATAGTTATAACAAAAGACCCGGTAGATACTTATGTGCCACTATATGTAAGAGATAATCAAATTTCAACACAATATATAATGACAACTCTAGAAGAGCTAGGCTTGTTAAAAATGGATTTCTTAGGATTAAGAACACTTACAGTAATTCAAGATACAATTGATTTAGTGAAACAAAATAGGGGAATAGATGTAGAATTTGACAAAGAAATGGCAGATCCAAAAGTATATAAATTATGGCAAGAAGGAAAATCTTGTGGAATATTCCAGTTTGAATCACAAGGAATGACAAACTTTATGAAGGAGCTAAAACCAGACTGTTTAGAAGACTTAATCGCAGGAGTTTCTTTATATCGACCAGGCCCAATGGACCAAATACCAAGATATGTAAAGGGAAAGCTAAATCCAGGTCACAACGAATACACACACCCAAGGCTAGAACCAATCTTAAACGTAACATATGGTTGTATGGTTTACCAAGAGCAAGTTATGCAAATAGTGCGTGACTTAGCGGGATACTCTTTAGGAAGAGCTGACTTAGTTAGACGTGCTATGGGTAAAAAGAAGCTAGATGTTATGGCAAAAGAAAGAGAAGTATTTATAAATGGGCAAGTAGATGAGCGAGGGAACATAGTGGTTCCAGGCTGTGTAAGAAATGGAATAGACGCAAAGTCAGCAGATAAAATATTTGACGAAATGGCAGAATTTGCAAAATATGCATTCAACAAATCACACGCAGCTTGTTATGCAGTAGTAGCTTACAGAACAGCATATTTGAAAGCATATTACCCAGCAGAATTTATGGCAGCAACCCTAAACAGTTTTTTAGGAAACTTGGACAAAATACCACAATATATAGATGAATGTAAAACTCTAGGAATAGAAATATTAAAACCAGAAATCAACAAAAGCTACACAAAATTCACAGTAGAAAATGGCAAAATACGCTTTGGACTTCGGAAGTATCAAAAATGTAGGAACAGTGCCAGTAAATAATATTGTAAAAGAAAGAAATGCAAATGGAGACTATAAAAACTTTGCAGACTTTTGCGAAAGAATAGCAGACGAAGCAGTAAATAAAAAATGTGTAGAAAGCTTAATAAAAGCAGGGGCATTTGACGAATTTGAACAAACAAGAAGTACTTTATTAGCATCATTTGAAGCAATAATAGACACAATTCAATCAGGAAAGAAAAAAGGCTTCCAAGGCCAAGTAACAATGTTCGACCTAGGTTCAGAAGAAGAAAAAGAACAACTAAACGAAATAAAGTATACATATGACGAAAAAGAAGAATTACCAAACAAAGAACTATTATCACTAGAAAAAGAAATGCTTGGAATTTACATATCAGGACATCCACTAGAAAAATTAAAAGAACAAATCCAAGCACAAACAAATATAAATACAATAGACATAAGAGCAATAGAAGAACAAATGTCATCAACACCACAGGACGAAGCGGAATTGATTATGACCAGACAAAGTGGAAAAACGAAATATAAAGATGGACAAAACGTAAAATACGCAGGAATAATAACATCAATAAAAAAGAAATACACAAAGAATAATAAAATAATGGCATTTGTTACAATCGAAGATTTATACGGAATGGCAGAAATAATAGTATTTGAAAATGCATATATCAAATCAGGAAAAAGCCTAGTAGAAGAAAATATCGTAATGGTTGACGGTCGCCTAAGTATTAGAGAAGATGATAGTACAACAATTATTGCAAATGAGATAAAGGACTTTGGTGAGCAAAAACAAAAGATGTTATCTCTTGATATTACAAATGCAAATGAGGAGCAGAAGGAAAAGCTTCGTGGTGCCATTAGGTTTTTTAGCGGTGACAGGAATAATATTAACGTTGTAATTAAAGTAGGAGAAGAAACTAAGCCTTGCGGTCAGATTTACTTGACTGACGAAATATTGCAGGAATTTCAAGAAATTCTAGGAACAGAAAATGTGAGTTTATAATATAATTGCCAGAGGGGACGGACCTTTTTGGCAATTTTTTGCCACTGGGGACACTCCTTGCTTTTGGCTAATGCTTCCCCTCAAGTATGCCCTGCTTTCCTCTTCGCCTACATCTTTGCAAAAATTTGGGATTGATTGCTTGATTGGAGTGAGATTTACAATTTGTATGTTTATAGAATAAGTAATGTTCGCGGGCAAAATCTTATTTTATATTTTTCATAAATTCTTCGGTTTCTTACATAAAAAAAGAAATTCTAAAATCTTTTTGTGGCACCCTTCCACAGCAAGTGTGAACTCTTTCCACAAAAAGATTAAAGAATTTTTAATTTTATTTCAGTCACATTCAGCATTTATTCAAAAGATAAAATAAGATTTTGAGCCTGAGTGAAACTTGCTAACAAAAATCAATAGTTTTTTATAAATTTTTT
>CASSLW010000006.1 GCA_949443285.1 uncultured Clostridia bacterium | reverse complement strand
GCTTCTAATGCTGTTGCTTTATTTGTTGCGTTTTTTGCTTCTCCTGCTTTTCCTAGTATTCCATTGTCTCCTGTTAATGTTGCAACCGTCACTCCGAGCTAATATTAAAAGCACAATTATTGTTATTACTAGTGCTATTAGCGTAATTCCTTTTGCTTTGTTTTGCATTTTTCTCTCTCTCCTTTTCTTATGTTTTTTATTATTTTATCGTTTACTCAGGAATTACGTCAACAGTTGCATAGAACTTTTATTTTTACTAATTTTTTGTCTAAATTATATCTTTATATGTTGTAACCAATTTAGCTCCTTGCTTAATTAAATCATTAGTTCCTACAGAATTAACAGAATTGATATTGCCAGGAACAACAAAAACATCTCTTCCCTGTTCTAAAGCAAAATCAACAGTTATCAAAGTGCCACTTTTTTCCTTTGCTTCAATCACAATAACTCCATTACTAATCCCACTAATTATTCTATTGCGAGCTGGAAAATTCATTTTATTCGGCTTTGTTCCTAAAGGATATTCAGAAATAATTGCTCCACGGCTTTCAATTATCTGTTCCGCTAGCTTACTATTTTCACTTGGATATATCGTATCTAGTCCATTACCTACAACTGCAATGGTTTTTCCACAGCCTTGCTTATTTTCTACACATAAACTTCCCACATGTGCATAACTGTCCACACCTTTTGCCAATCCACTCACAATATTAAATTGGTTTTGCGCTAAATTATAAGCAAAATACTTAGCAGCTTTCTTGCCATATTCGCTTGCTTGCCTACATCCAACTATTGCTAAAGCTTTATTGTTCAATATTTCTTTGTTTCCTTTTATATATAAACTAATTGGTGCATCATATATATTTTTTAATTGTTGTGGATAACTTTCCACATTTATATTAATTATGTCTATTTTATTTTTATGCATATATTCAATATGCTTTTGCACACTTGCTCTTGTTTTTTCATTTAGTATTTTATCTGCTAACATTTCTCCTATTCCTTCTATTTCTAGCAATTGGTCTTTGTCCAACTTATATATATTTTCAGGTGTTTTATAAATTCCTAATAACTTTTTCTTTTTTATAGGGCCTAATCCTTCTATTAAAGATAGCCATATCCAATATCTGTTTTTTTCTAGTTCCTCCATATTTTCTCCTTCCATCTTATTCACGCAAAAACGTGAAAAAAGAGCACCATTAATAATGATGCCCCTATTTTTATTAAATTTTATAACATTGATTTTTCTTTTTGTTGTTCCTTAGTTGCTTTAATTACATTATTCATAAGCATCGCAATTGTCATAGGACCAACCCCACCTGGAACTGGAGTTATATAACTTGCCTTTTTTTCGACACTTTCAAAATCAACATCACCTGTTATCTTTCCATTTTCATCTCTATTTATGCCCACATCAATTACAACTGCTCCGTCTTTTATCATATCAGCTTTAACGAATTTTGCTTGTCCTATTGCTGATATTATTATGTCAGCTCTCTTAGTATGCTCTTTCAAATTTTTTGTTTTTGAATGACACACTGTAACTGTTGCATTTTTTTGCAAACAACACTGAATTAATGGCTTGCCAACAATGTTGCTCCTTCCTAATATCACAACATCTTTTCCAGCTAAATCTATATTGTACTCTTCAAACATTTTCATAACACCATGTGGTGTACAAGAAATAAATGTATCTTCCCCTATACAAAGCTTTCCAACACTTGAAGGTGTAAAACCGTCAACATCTTTCATATATGTAATTGCCTTAAAAGCCTCATTTATATTTAAATGCATTGGTAATGGACTTTGCAATAAAATTCCATTTATTTCATTATCTTGGTTCAAATTTTTTATCAAATCAATTAACTCTTCCTGTGTTGTCTCTTCAGGTAAAAGATACTCTTGATAATCTATCCCAACATCAGTACATGCCTTGCTCTTATTCCTTACATACACCTTTGAAGCAGGATTATCTCCCACCATTATTACCCCTAATTTGGGATTTATACCTTCTAACTTTAACTTATCACATTCAACTTTTAGACTTTCCCTTATCTTTTTAGCAAGTAACTTTCCATCTATTATTGTTGCCATCTTAAGTTCTCCTTTTATTGGATTTTACTTATCCTATTTTATATTATTTTTCTATCATTTTCAACAATTTTTTAAAATTTTCATCTTTCTGCCACTGGGGACGGACCTTTTTGGCAATTTTTTGCCACTGGGGACGGTCCTTTTTGGCAATTTTTTGCCATTGGGGACACTCCTTGGTTCAAAAATTGGGTGTTTTTTTGGTCTGTCCCCAAAGACACCTTATATTTAGAAATAAAAGATTCACTACTTCTGTGGTCATCTAATACAACTTGTCCCAAATCATAAATATTAAATCTAGTATAAGTTTCAACATCTTTACCTTCTTTGTCATAGATTTCAAATATCTTTTCCCCTACTTCGTGAATTACCATTATGGCGTATTTTAGGCTTTCTAAGTCCACATTTTCCTTTTTTCGAATTTTAGGAAATTTATTTAGAAATTCATAATCCATAATTAGGCAAGCCTCCCAGTCTCTTGGTCTTTTCCCTTTATCAATTGAGTCTACTAATTCTTGGGTTACTTTTTGTAATTCTATTCTGATATTTGGTAAGTTTTTGTTGTTTTGAACTGCTAATGTACCTACAAATGGTGCTGCAAAGTATTTTGGCGATACTCTATGTATTACAAATTCCATATTTTCGTCTTTTTGTTTTTGTTCTTTTATGAATTTTCTTATTTCTTTTTTGCTTTTAAATGTGCCTTGTGGCAAGTTTAATTCTGAACCATATTCTCTGCCAGCTCTTACTCTCCATAGTTTATCTGCTTGATTTTTCATATCTAAATCTTCATCTTTCAAATTTTCTAGCTTGTCCACAAATAAGCAGTCTACTGTTAAATCTGAAAAATTTTCTTGTAAAAAACGTAATCCTTCTAATTTTCTCATACATCCTCCTATTTTACATCAAAAAAATCGTTTTTATTTGTGTCTGATAATATATTTTGATTGTCCCAAAAGAACATTCCGTCTACATAGTATCTTCCTATTTGTGCGTCTTTTTCCAAATAATATTTGTCGTATATATCTATTTGTGAATTTGCTTTTATTTTTTCCGTTCTTTGGAATTCTTTTTCTTCTGTTTCCCCATTTGGCTTGCTTATTTTGTATTTGATGTATCCTGATATATCTTCATTTGAATTGTTGTTTATTCTCATATGAAATGTTGTAAATTTGTCTTTTTTTCTATCTAAAATTTTTGGCGAAATACTCATATTTTAACTTCCTTTCATGTTTTCTAAAACGCATTTAAAGAGAGGTTATGTACCTCTCTTTTTAACCACACATTCTGCAAGTGATTATTTTTTTCACTTCGTTTTTCTCTTCAACTTTTTTCTCTGCTTCTTTATTCATAAAAAAACCTTCCTTTCTAAGGCTCTTATAGATATGAAAGATTTTGAATTTCTTTCGAACTAAAGCCTTTTTTGAAATTTTTTATAACATTTGTAAAAGCTCAATAAGCTTTCACAAAATAAAGAACTTTGTATTTAGCTACTTTGCAACAAACATAATGGGTCTTCTTCAAATAGTGAATTTTTTAAGGCTACTGCTGATGCTCTACATCCGCCACATATCATCTTGTAACTACATTTTGAGCATTTTCCTTCTAACTTTTGTTTATATTTCTTTAGTTCTACAAATAGTTTATTATTATTTAAAATTTCATCTAATGGTTTTTCTTTAATATTATCCGCAAAAGTTGGTATATATGAACAAGCTCCAACATTTCCTTGATAATCTATGTAAATTATTTCATCTCCTGCCTGACATCCGGCATAAATTTTATTTAAATCATCATTTTTTATATCTATTCCAAATATCTCTGGGAAAATTGGCACTAAAAGTGGGTCACCTGTTCTAAAATTAATATTTAATCTATTACATTCTGCAATAACTTTTCTTATTGTTTCTTTATATTCTTCATTTGAAATCAACATATCTTTGTCTGCATGCCCAGCAACTAGAACTCTTCTTATGTTGAATTCTTTTGCTCCTTTTGATGCTATCAAGTTTATTACTTCTATAACATCTTTTACAGTTTCTGTTGATAATGTATACTTTATTGCATATGGTATATTATACTCTTTTAGCAAAGCTAGTGTGTCAATTACTTTGCGAAATGTACCTTTTTTTCTACGAAAACTGTCGTGCGTCTCTGCCATTCCGTCTAAACTAATTGATAATTTTATGTTTGGAAATTTTGATAGTTGCTCACATACTTTTTCATCTATTAGTGTTCCATTTGTTGTTATTACTATGTCCTCAAATTTTCTACTATATTCTAGTATTTCAAACAAGTCATCTCTCATAAATGGTTCTCCACCAGAAAGGTTTAGTTTTGTTGTACCTGTGTACCACAATTGTGCAAGCAATTCTTTTGCTTGCTTTAATGATAGTTGCTTTTTGTCATTTTTTTCTGATACTCTACAATGTTTGCAATTCAAATTACAGACATTGTTTATATCCCATTGAGCAATAGTTGCCATATAATCACTCCTATTCTTTAGTTTGCGTTTACTAGGTATTACTATTTACTTAAATTTATATTTTATTATTATTCAAATAATTCATAGCAATTTCAAACGCATCTATATGATTTCTATAGAGTTTATCTTCATCTATCATTTCTTTTATTTCTTCTATTGAACACCATTTTGCATCTTCAACTTCTTCTTTTTGTAAAATCAAATTCTCTGTGTTTATGTTTTTATTCATATAATATAAGTTGAAATTATTTTCTCCTTCTTGTACTCTATAAAAAAGATTTAGGTCTTTTTCATCTATATTTATTCCCATTTCTTCTTTTGTTTCTCTTATCATCCCTTGACTATTTGTCTCTCCTTCTTGTACATGTCCACTTATAAATCCATATTTTCCACCTTTTTGCTCACTTCTTTTTTGTAATAACATGTCCCCTTTATCATTTCCAACAAATAGTGTTACAATATTTTTATTTCTCATATTACCTCTCTCGATATTCATATATTATCATTTATCGATATTTTTGTCAACATTTTCTTTGTATTTTTGTTTTATTTTTCTAACTATTACTATGAATATAATTTTACTATCTTTTCTATATCTCACTATATTTTATGCTTACAAATTTTGAAATATTACATTTCTAATCTATATTCAATATCTTCCATATGTGGAAACATCTCTTTAACTCTCTTCAAAGTAAGCATAAGCATCCTAGGTTGTGGATTTCTCTTACTCTCAGACAATAATTTTTGGGTGTAACAATTTTCTGCTGTCTTAAACAAAACATATCTATTTCCAACATAGGTATAATAAATCTGATATCCATCTCTTAAATCGCACCACATTTTTTCAAAAGTATAATCTTCCATAATCTCTCCTTTTTTTAACTTTTTTGGCCTATCAAAAAATCCTTATAGATGTGTCCCTAGTGGACAAAAATGTCCATTAGGAAACGTCCCCAGTGGACACTAGTTCCTCAAATTCTGCTTCTGTAATTATTGTAACTCCTAAATTTTGAGCTTTTGTCAACTTGCTTCCTGCTTCTTTGCCAGCTAACACATAGTCTGTTTTCTTAGATACTGAGCTTGATGTTTTTCCGCCAAATTTTTCAATTAAATTTGTGGCTTCTCCCCTTGTATATTTTTCCAAGCTTCCTGTTAAGACAAAAGTTTTTCCTGCAAATCTATCGTCTTGTATGTCTTCTTCAAGGCTTTCTAGGTTTACTCCTGCTTGTTTTAATTTTTCTATCAAGTCTTTTGTTTGGTTTTGTAGGAAGAATTCTCTTATGCTGTTTGCTACTATTGGTCCAATATCGTTTATTTCGCTCAATTCTTCTGCTGTTGCTTCCATTAAGTTGTCTATATTTTTATATTTTCTTGCTAATATTTTTGATGCTTTTACTCCTACGTGTCTTATTCCTAGCGCTGTTATTAGTCTGTGTAAATCATTTTCTTTACTTTTATTTATACTGTCTACTAAATTTTGTGCAAATTTTTGTCCATTCTTTTTAAGTGATGCTATGTCTTCAAATTGCAATGTATAAATATCTGCTATGTTTTCAATTAGCTTTCTATCTAGTAATTGTCCTATTATACTTTCTCCTAGTCCGTCTATGTTCATTGCTTCTCTTGATACAAAATGCACCAAATTTCTAAATAGTTTTGCTGGACATTCTATTCCTGTACATCTAATTGCCGCTTCGCCTTCTTCTCTAATCGCTTCTGCTCCACATACTGGACAAACTGTTGGCATTTCGAAGTCTTTTTCTTCTCCTGTTCTTTTTTCTTTTAGTACTTTTACTATTTCTGGAATGACATCTCCTGCTTTTTGTATTACAACTGTGTCCCCTATTTTTAGCTCTTTTTCTTTTATAAAGTCTTGGTTGTGTAATGTTGTTTTTGATATTGTTGAGCCTGCAACCTTAACTGGTTCTAAGATTGCCATTGGTGTTATTACTCCTGTTCTTCCTACTTGGCAAACAATGTCTTTTAGTTTTGTTTCTTTTGTTTCTGGCGGATATTTATAAGCAATAGCCCATCTTGGTGTCTTTGCTGTTGTTCCTAGTATTTCTCTAAATTTTAGGTCATCAACTTTTACCACTGCTCCGTCTATTCCAAATGATAAGTTTTCTCTGTCGTCTCCTATTTTTTGTATTGCTTTTTCTATTTCTTCTACTGTTTTACATGGTATTCTGACAGGATTTACGTTAAATCCTAGTTTGTGTAAGTATTCTAGTTCTTCAA
This sequence comes from uncultured Clostridia bacterium, assembly GCA_949443285.1. Taxonomy (GTDB): domain Bacteria; phylum Bacillota; class Clostridia; order TANB77; family CAG-508; genus CAG-269. The sequence goes on along the minus strand of CASSLW010000006.1, from coordinate 88,248 downwards.
AGTGTGAGTTGAATTCTTTTCCTTCTATTTTTTGAACATTGAAAATGTATATGTCTAACGGTCTTTTTGCTGTTATCTTACTATCTAATTGTCTTAGTGAACCTGCTGCTGCATTTCTTGCATTTGCAAATAATTCTTCTTCGTTTTCTTCTCTTTCTTGGTTCATTTTTTCAAAGTCACTTTTTGATATAAAAACTTCCCCTCTTACTGTTATATCTATTTTTTCTGTTAGTTCCATTGGGATTGTTTTTATTGTTTTTAAATTATTTGTTACATCTTCTCCAACTAGCCCGTTTCCTCTAGTTGCCCCTCTTACAAATTTTCCTTGCTTATATTCTAACGCTGCTGATAGTCCGTCTATTTTTGTTTCTATTACATATGTTTTGTTTTTTATTTTATTTTCTTCTGCTTTTTCGTCAATTTTTTTTACATATTCTTCTACTTCTTCTATGCTAAAAACATCTTGCAAACTTTGTAATGGAACTTCATGTGTTACTTTTTCAAATCCTTCTTTTACATGTCCACCTACTTTTTGCGTTAGTGATTCTTTTGATTGATATTCTGGGAATTCTTTTTCTAAGTTTCGAAGTTCTACCATTAGCATATCATATTCAAAGTCAGATATTTCTGGTGCGTCGTTATCGTAATATTTTTTTGCATGATATTCTACTTGCTTGCGTAGTTCTTCTATTCTTTGTTTTGCTTGGGTTTTATTCATTTTTTAATCACAGTCCTTTTGTTTTAAATTTCTTTCTTATTATATACAATTTGCCATAAAAAATAAAGGAATTTTTTCAAATTCCTTTACTTATTTTTCGTATTTTTAATCAGCTCTTGCTAATATTATTAATCTTTGTTTTCCATTGTCTGTACATGTTGATAATGTTACTTCAGCTTTTCCTGCTGTATCTCTTTGATAGAATGATGTATCTGTATCTGATGTTTCAAATTTATTATATATTGTATATGTAACTTGTTTTCCGTCGTTGTCTGTTATATATATTTTGTCTCCTAAATTTAGCTTTTTGTTATTAGAGAAGAATGCACCATTTCTGTAATTGTGTCCTACTATTACTGTATTTCCTGGTTGGTTAATTCCTACTCCCCATAAAAATGCTACTGATACTTCTATTGATGATTTTGTCATTTTTTCAAGTATTGGATATTTTAGGTTAATTTTTGGTATTGTCATTGTTCCTAAAACTCCGAATCCTTTGTATTGTGGTCTTGTTTTTTGTGAAGATGCTGATTGATTAGTTCCACCATTCATATTTTCTAATTGGTCTAAAACGTTGTTGTCTTGATTTTCGTTATTTTTGTCTTTGTCTTCATCATTTTTTGCCACATCTCCGTCAAAACTATTTACAAAATCTTCAGCATCACTTGTTGTTACATATTTGTGATAATAGTCATATGCTAAAAAACCTAATAATCCTAATATTCCTATAATTACAATTACCAATATAATGGTTAAAACTTTACTATATTTACTCTCAAACATACCTTTTACCTCCGTACTTTTCACTCTACATATATTATAACACAATTTATTACAAAAATAAAGTTTTATTTACAAGTTATACTATCTTTTCTCCAAATTGTGTACCAGCAAGTAGATGAAAATGCAAATGCATAACTTCTTGACCTGCATCTTTTCCGCAATTTACTATTACACGATATCCACTTTCACTTACTCCTTGCTCTTTTGCAATTTTGTTTATTACAGTATAAATTTTTCCAACTAAAGCTTCATCTTCTTTTTCTAATTCTACAAGTGATTTTATATGTTTTTTAGGTATTACTAATATATGAACTGGTGCAGCTGGTGCTATATCCTTAAAAGCTAGTATTTCGTCATCTTCATATACTTTGCTTGACGGGATTTCTCCTTTTATAATTTTACAAAATAAACAATCTTCCATAATTCTCTCCTTTTTGTCCATTGGGGACGTTTCCTTTTGGACATTTTGTCCATTTTGGGACACATCTATAATTATTATAGTGATGTTTTTTTGCTCCGTCCCCAAAAACATCATTTAATTAGAACTGCTTTTATTCTTCTTACCCCTGATGAGCTAGATTCTTCTTTTTTAATTTTAAATTTACCTAGTTCTCTTGTATTGTTAACATGTGGTCCACCACACAATTCTTTTGATACTGTTCCAATTGAGTATACGGTTACTATGTCAGGATATTTTTCTATAAACATACATTCAGCACCTGATTTTATTGCATCTTCTTTGCTCATTTCTTGTTTTGTTACAGGTAGTTCTTCTTCAATCCATTGATTTACTAAATCTTCTACTTGTTTTTTCTCTTCGTCTGTCAATTTGTGGTCACAGTTGAAGTCAAATCTCATTCTGTCCACTGTTATGTTTGAGCCTCTTTGATGTGCGTCTTTTCCTATTACTTGTTTTAGTGCTGCATTTAAAAGGTGTGTTGCTGTGTGGTATGCAATTGTTTCTTCTGTTTGTTCTGCTAATCCACCTTTGAATTTTTGCTCTGAACCTGCTCTTGATTTTTCTTGGTGTTTTTTGAATAGTTCGTCAAATTCTTTTAAGTTGATTTCGTATCCGTTTTCTTCTGCTAGTTCTTTTGTTACTTCTGGTGGAAATCCGTATGTGTCATATAGTTTAAATACTACATCTCCTGGAATTGTTTTTGTTTCTTGTAGCTTGTTTATTGCTTTTTGGAATTCTCTTTCTCCATTTGCTAGTGTTTTTACAAATTTGTCTTTTTCTTCTATCATTGTAGCTGTTATTATTTCTTTGTTTTTCTCTAATTCAGGATACATTTCTTTTAGATTTTCAACATTGATTTCTATTAATGTTGATAATTCGTTTAGGTCTATTTGTAGTTTGTTTAGATGTCTTATCATTCTTCTTATTAATCTTCTTAAAATATATCCTCTGTCAATATTGCTTGGTCTTCCGCCGTCTGCTATTAACATCATACTTGAACGTAAGTGTTCTGCTATTATTCTTCTGCTTTCTATGTTATCAACTTTTTGTAATTCTTCTAATTTTTTCATTATTGGGCTGAATAATTCTGTATCAAATGGTGTTTCTTTTCCTTGTAATAGCATTGCCATTCTTTCTAGACCTAGCCCTGTGTCTACGTTTTGTTGTTTTAGTTTTCTATATCCGTCTTTGTCTTTGAAGTATTCCATAAATACGTTGTTCCAAATTTCAACATATTTTCCGCAGTCGCATGAAGGTTGGCAATCTTTTGAGCATGCTGGTTTTCCTGTGTCATAGAACATTTCTGTGTCTGGTCCACATGGACCTTCTTCTCCTGCTATCCACCAGTTGTCGTCTTTTCCATAATAGTAGATATGTCCATCTAATATTCCTGCTTTTTTCCATGCTTCTGCTGCCACTTCGTCTCTTGGGCAGTCTTCATCTCCTGCGAATACTGTTACTGATAGTTTTTCTACTGGTATTCTTAATTCTTTTGTTAAGAACTCAAAGCTCATTGCTATTGATTCTTCTTTAAAGTAATCTCCTAGTGACCAGTTTCCTAGCATTTCAAAATATGTTAAGTGTCTGTTGTCTCCAACTTCTTCTATATCGTTTGTTCTTACACATTTTTGATAGTCTGTAAGACGTTTTCCCTCTGGGTGTTTTTCTCCTAATAGATATGGTACTAGTGGTTGCATTCCAGCTGTTGTAAATAATACTGAAGGGTCATTTTCTGGTATTAATGGTGCTGATGGAATTACTACATGTCCATGTTTTTGGAAGAATTCTAAGTATTTTTTTCTTATTTCTATTGCTTTCATTTTATCAATCCTTTCGATTTTGCCTATATCTTTTTATTCTTCTTTTTGTGCTTCTAATTCTTTTTCAAATTTAGTAGTTAAACCTACAAATGTTAGCATATATACTGTAACTACCATTGGAATTGTTAATCTACCTATTGGAATTCTTGTAATTGCAATTAAGCTGATTAGTGTTGCTTCTGCTACTACTAATGTTAACACTGTTTTTAAAATTATATTTATCATATTTAATTTTCTATATCTTATTGCCATATAAACTAATGTTATTCCTGTTGCTATTGCAAATGGCCAAATATATGGATTTATTAAGTCTCTTCCTTTTGTATTTGGTATTGTTTCTATTTTCTCTTCTTCTGCTTTTAATTCTAATTCATATTTTTCGTTTACTTTTTCTATTATTTTTTGTTTTTGTTCTTCTGTTATTTCTTTTGCTATTATACTAACAGAATCTTCGTATATCTCGATTTTTTGAAGCATTACTTGCTCATTTGGCATAATTTCTTTTGTTATGCTTTTTATATCTGCTATTTCAAAATCTTTTCCTAGATATAATTCTAATTTGTTTGTTGTTTGAAATCTTAAATCAAAATTAAATCCCATAAATGCTACAATTGCTATTCCTGCTATTATTATAATTGCAACAATTGACATTATTATTTTTTGTTTCTTTGTTAAATTTTTCATTCTTTATTTCCTCCTATTTGTCAGCTTCTATTTTTAATAAAATATTTGTTATTATAGAGTTATAAATAGCAATTAATGCAATTCCCCAGAACATTACCATTCCAAAGCTACTAATAGGGCTCCAGTTGATAAAGCAAAATACTACTGCTAATATGCAAACTGGTATTATTCTTATAAAGAATTCTTTATATGTTTCTGCTATTCCTTTATTTATAGTTGTTTTAGTAAGTTTTTCTTCTTTTATTTTTGAAAGTAGTTTATTTACAAAAATATAATTTAGTACCAATACAAGTGCTATTGCAAATATTCCTTCTATTGATATTACTACATTTGCATATCTTATTAATATCAAAAATACTGATATTAGGCCTATATATGATATTGTTGCAAGTGCTCCTAATTTTTTATATCTTACAATTAATACTATTACAGCAATTACAACTACTGCTAATAATGCATATATAACAATGTCTAACTCTTGAGTTGTTACGTCTGATACTACATATTCGTTTGCTGCTGCTTGATATTTAACAGGTAAATTTCCTGTATCTAATACTACTGCTATACTTGATGCTTGAGATGCATACCCTTGTAATGTTTTTTGGTCTGATGAAGCTCCACCCATTGATAGTTGCATTTTTCCTGTTCTCATTGGTTCTTCAAAACTTGTTGACATTATTTCTGTATCATCTATTTTTATTGCTACTTTTTTCTCTGTTTTTTCTTCGCCATTTTCATTTGTTTCTGTTGTCTCTGTAGTTGCTGCCTCATCTGTTGTTTCTTCTTTATTTTCTGTTTCTTCTGGTTTTAAATATCTATTGCTTATATCTTCTAATTTCTTTGCACCGCTTTTTGTAAATTCAATATTTAAATAAATTCTTGTTTTAGCTGCTGTTGCTGTTGATGTATTGTCTGCTCCTGATATTACATTTGCTAGTTTAATGTCATTGTTATCCATTAAAACTTCGCCTGTTTCACTATCTTGTATTGTAAATTTTCCAACTGTTACTAATTGACCTACAATTGTATCTGTTGCTTCATTCTCTGGGATTTCTATTACGATATCTCCAGCTTGTGTATCTAATTTTATTGTGTAATTATTTACACCCATTTTTTGAAGCCTTTTTTCTAATATTTCTTTTGCTTTTTTGTAGTTTTCCTCATTTTTTACATCATCACTGTTGTTTGGAACTTCTTCCTTTGTGTATCCTTTCTCAGTCATTTGCTCTTCAGTTAAATTTTCTGTATCTTTAACTTCTTTTCCTTCTGCATCTTTTACTACTGTCGTTGTTCCTGTATCTAATTCTAATCTAACAGTTCTTGTTCCTTTTAAATCCATTGCATATTTATAGTCTTCAACTACATTTTCCATCCTATTTTGTTTTTGTACATAAATTCCACCAAAAGCTATTGCTGTAATTAATATAATTGCTAGTGTTATTGTTAATATTTTTACCTTTTTCATTTTATTTCCTCCATTATAATAATTTTGTTCCGTTGATTATTAGTTCAAACCATATTCGTAAATATTTTGCTGCATATTTGCTCATAATTGTCCTATCAATAAATATTTGAAAATAATCTAGTACTGGACATATTTGATTATCAATTGTTAAATTTAATGTTATTTTTCTATTTTCAGTATCTAACTTTAGCTCTGCATTTGTTACTGCATAATTTACTTTATCATGTATATCAAATGTTGAAATATTTTGATTTCTCACTCTATCTCTATGCACATCTGACTTATCCGCCAAAATTATCGCTGCTGATATATCACTTACCGCTGTTCCTGTTTTCTCATCATGATTTCCAATCGCCATCATTATCTGCGTTCTTTCCTCTACTGGCATTCCCATTTCTTTCAAAATGTTATATGCAATTATTGCTCCATTATGAGCATGGTCTACCCTATTTACCGAATTTCCGATATCATGCAAATACCCTGCAATTCTCGCCAGTTCTACTGTCCTCTCTGGATATCCTAATTTCTCTAATATATCCCCAGCTCTTTTTGACACAATTGAAATGTGTCTGTGGCTATGTTCTGTATAGCCCAATCCGTCCAATTGCTGTTGTGCACCTTGTATTAAGGCTTCAACTTCCGGATTTTTTCGAACATCTTCTAACTTTATCATTTTGTCCTCCTTGATATAACTTGTCCTATAAAATTTTATATTAAATTTCCAAAAATATCAACTGTTTTTTGGAAATTCTTTCAAAATATCCAATATGTCCAATGGGGACGTTTCTTTTTGGACAAAAATGTCCATTTGGAAACGTCCCCGATGGACATTTTTGTCCATTTGGGACACATCTTCTATTTTTTATTTACACCTATAATTCCACCTAGTATGCCAAAAATCATTCCTATTGCTATCATTATTATGCTTTGTATATTTAGTCCAAATCTCCAATTTAATATGCTTGAAATTAGGTACAGAATTAATATGTATATTCCGCCTATTAATCCTCCATTTATTATTCCATTCTTTTTTATTTTTATGCTTCCTATTGAACTTCCAAGTAATATGCTTATTCCTGTTACTACCATTATTACTGGTGTTATTGTGTTTTCACTTGTGTTTGTGTATGCTAATATTATTGAGAATATTAATAGCATGATGACTGTTGTTATCATTGCTATTGCTATTCCTTTGAATATGTTTTTTGTTGTTTCTTCAAAATTTGTTTTGTAGTTTTCCATTTTTTTCACCCTTTCTATTTCATTTATATTTTTTTAGAGTGTTAAATAGAACTTATAAATGAAAATGCAGAGTATTCGAAATTTTTCAAATACTCTGTTTTTTGGTCTTATCTTTTAGCTTTTATATTGGCTATTTCATTACGAATTTTTTGATATTATTCATCATCTTCCTTAAATCTACCTTCTTGTTCTGCTTTTCCAATTGTTTTCTCAAAATCGGAATATAAATATTCTTTTAGTTTTTTTAAGTTGACAATGTATGCAAATTCGTCCAAATGTCTTTTTTTCCATTCACTACATACTTCCTTATATGATTGTCCTATCTGCCTTCCATTTCTCTCTGTCTCATATTTAATCACAAAATCCATAATTGCTTCTAGATATTTGTTTTTAGCCACACTTACTTCTTCATCTCCTGATGGCAAAGTGTTGTAACAACGAAGTGCTACTTTTTGCTCTTCTTGTGTTATAGGTGTTCCACTTTTTTCAAAGTTTGCAAAACAATTTAGTATCATTATTTTTATTTTTTTCCTATATTTTTTTGGGAATTCAGGATTATCACAAACTCTACACAGCTCTGGTGCTGAAGCAATCCAATTATAGTCACGTTTGCTATCTTTTAATACTTGTAGATACAATTCTTCTGCTGTTAACAGGTATTCTTCATTTCTCCTGTCTATAACTTTGAACTTTACTTTTTTCCCCCGTCTTCTTGGTCTGGCAAAAATATAATCTATACTTTTATCCATAAATATGGATAATAAATCAGCCACAATAACTACTATTACGATTAGTAGTATCAGCTCCCATTCTGTGGTCGGTTCTATTATTACTACCAATCCAGCACCAATTTCTATTATTACTAATATTACTATTGCTTCGATGCACCTTATCACACTTCTTATTGTCATTCTTTCTTCTTCCATTTTCTTTTCTCCTCCAATATTTATTTGATGTATTCCCAATTTATGCCAACTCCTAAAAGGAGATTATAAAGATTAATCATTTGTTATTATATCTTATCTTTACATAAAATTCAAGTGTTTTTGTGTTTTCTTGCAAAAAAAATCTCTATAAAATATTGAAACTTCAATATTTATAGAGTTTTTATGGCTGGGCTGGCTAGATTCGAACTAGCGCATGCCAGAGTCAAAGTCTGGTGCCTTACCGCTTGGCTACAGCCCAATATATATTTTAAATGGGGTGGAAGATGGGACTCGAACCCACGGTCTCCAGTGCCACAAACTGGCGCGTTAACCAACTACGCTACATCCACCATTGTTCACGTGCACCTTTAAACCTCGAGCACATTTAATATTATAACCAATTTCCACCCCATTTGTCAACTGTTTTTCAAAATTTTTTTACATTATAACAAATTTTTATTTAATTATTGTTATTTTTTCATTACCCTCTCTTATCGCTTCTAACACTTTACAAGTTCCTTTTATGCTCAAACCATTGCCATTATAATCCTTAAAAACCCACTGACAATCTCCATGCATACCCGAATCATCAATGATAGCACCTGTTACATTTGCATTAATAACTATTGTACCAACAAGACTTTGACATCTTAAAAAACAAGCTGAAATATCAATTACAGAATCTGGAATTTCAGCACTCATATTTTTTAATGCTGAATCGTACTGAAATGTAGCTCTCATAGATGTAACTGTTTTAGGTATTTTAGTATTAAAAGAAGCTATTTTGGTTGCGCAAAATGTCCAGTTTAAGTCTGTAACACCATATGGTATTTGGGCTGGTGCAACTTCTAATGTTGTGCAATAATAAAATGCAACTCTCATTTTATTTACTGTTGTTGGAATTTCCGGTGCTATTTTTAATCCTGTACATTGATAAAATGTATGTACCAATGATGTTACAGGAAGAAAAGTTTTTCCACCGTCTTCGCTTATATATTGTGGAACAGTTCCTATAATTCTGCCTTCTGCTGTAAATTCTCCTATATATCCATTTTCTCTTCCTGATGCACCAGAATCATCTATTCCATTTGCACTATTTAATCCATATTCTGTGCCTTCATTAATTAGTGTATATTTCCACAAATCCATATTCACAGCTTTTCCGTCTGTGCCAATTCCTATTACACTTTTGCTTGTTGATGTTTGTTCTTCTGGAGCTTTTGTGTTTGCTTTTGCCAAGTCCCAATTAACATCTTTTTCAACATTTCCTTCTAAATCTACAATATACCAATTATCTTTAATTTTTACTGTAAATGTTTCATTTTCGTTATCAATAACCTCTCCTTTTCCACTACCAATTTGCTTGTCAATTGCATCTTGTAAATTTTCTTGACTTACTTCTTTATTATTATTCATTTTTATAGATGTCACTGCCAATTCTATTGCTTCTTTTTCTCCTGCCGCTATTGTATTTTCTTTTGCTTCCCCTGCTTTTCCTATTATTCCATTGTCACCTGTAAGTGTTGCAATTGTTACTCCAGCAAGTATTAAGAGTACTATTATTGTTATTACAAGTGCTATAAGTGTTATTCCATTCACATTTCTTTCTTTCATAAAAAACCCCTTTCTTTTGTTTGCTAATTAAAATTTTATTATTTTCATATAAGTTACGTCAACAAGTATACCATTAAAACTATTTTTAGCATTTTCATTTTTACAAAAAAAGAATATTAACATTTTACACTTTGTTAATACTCTTTTTCTATTTATTGTGCTGTTGATAAATTATTTGGATCAATTCCATATTGTGAATATAACCAATTCATGTAGTTAAATGGTTCTAAAGTTTTTGGTTCTCCATAATTTACACCATTTGTTTCAACTTTAATTGATGTGATTTTTACTGGTTCTACTGGTGTACTAACTTCTGAATTTGCTGAACTTTCTCCACTTTCAGTTCCTTCTGTATTAGCTTTTACTTCAACTTCTTCTATTCTATGCACTACATCCATACCTTCAATTACTTTACCAAATGATGTATAATATCCATTTAATGATGATGTTTCTTTTGTCATAATAAAGAATTGTGAACTTCCAGAGTTATAAGATTCTTCTGCTAAATTTTGAGAATATTGAGTATAGTCATTTCTTGCCATACCAATAACTCCTTCTTCAAATTTTAATTTGTTGTTTACTCCATTTGATATAAATTCACCTTTTATTGTGTATTCTTTATCTTCTCCACCGTCTTTTAAATCTGCTAGAGTTGCTGAACCACTTCCTGTTCCTGCTTTATCTCCACCTTGTATCATAAAATCTTTTACTACTCTGTGGAAAGTTAAGCCGTCATAAAATCCTCTGTTTGCAAGTGTTACAAAGTTTGCTACTGTTTCTGGTGCTAAATCTGGGTATAATTCTATTTTTATTGTCCCAAAATTTTCTACTTCCATTGTGGCTATTGGATTTTCAACTTTCATAGTTGCTTTTTTGTAGTATCCATATCCTACTGTTGCTAGTAATATTATTACTAAAATTAATGCAATTATCCATATAATGTTTTTTGTTTTCATTTTTCTTCTTCCTTTCTTATTTGAAGCTTTTGCTTCTGTTTATTTATAATTTTAAATTAAATTATCAAAAATAAATTGTTCTTGCATCCTTTTTAAAGATTGTTTTATTGTTCTTGCCCTTACTTCTCCTATTCCGTCTACATCATCTAAGCTTTCTATATCAGCTGCCAGTATGTGTTGGAATGATTTAAATGAACCAATTAGATTTTCTACTATATTGTTTGGCATTCTTGGTATTTTATTTAAAATCCTATATCCTTTTGTGTATACTCCGACTTCATCATAATTATCAAACGTCTCATACCCTAATAACTTGGCTATTACTGTCTCTCTTGATAGTTCTTCATATTCTAACTCATCTAATTTTTCAATTACTTTCTTAGGTGTTATTTTCTTTTTGCCTGGTACAATATAATCTTTTATAATAAGCTCTTCTTCCTTTTCTAGTCCACCTATCAACTCTTCAAGTTGCATTTTCACAAGCCTTCCGTCATCGCCTAATTCATATATCTGCCTTTGTATTTCTTCTACTATTTTCATAACCATTTCAGCTCTTTGAATTGCAACTATTACATTTTGTAATGTTACTATATCATTAAATTCATATTCATTCAAGATATTTAACTTATTATCAAATACTTTTTTGTACTTTTCAAGTGTCTGAATAGCTTGGTTCGCTTTATTTAAAACCACATCTGTATCTTCTAATATATATCTGTCACTACCCTTAAAAACTGTAATTATACTTCTTCTTTGTGAAATACTTATTACTAGTTCTCCTGTCTGCTTTGCAGTTCTTTCAGCAGTTCTATGCCTTGTACCTGTCTCTAATGTTGATATTTCATGTGACGGTATTAGTTGCGCATTTGCATATAATATTTTCTTTAAGTCTCCACTTAGCACTATCGCTCCATCCATTTTCGCTAGCTCATATAATTTTGATGAAGAATAATCTTCATTTATTGTAAATCCGCCGTCAACTACTTCTTTTAATACTTCATTTTTATCTGTAATTAATAATAAAGCTCCTGTTCTTGCTCTTAAAATATTTTCTAGTCCATTTCTTATTGGGGTTCCTGGCGCAATTAGTTTTAAAATCTCTGTAATGTTGTCTTCCTTGCCTGTTCTCACCTCTAATTCTCCTTTCTGTCCGCTGTGTCCATTGTGTCCATTGGGGACGTTTCTTTTAGGACAAAAATGTCCATTTGGAAACGTCCCTAGTGGACATTTTTGTCCACTAGGGACACATCTTTATTTCAATTTTTATTTTAACCCAACTTTTTTCATTGCTTCATTAATGTTTCTGACGCCTATTATATCTAATTTGTATTTATCTTTCAAGTCCTTTTTATTACTTTCTGGAATTATACAACTTTTAAATCCTAATTTTTCTGCTTCTTTCAGTCTTTTTTCTATCAAATTAATTCTTCTTACTTCCCCTGTAAGTCCAACTTCTCCTATTATTATCATATCCTTTGGTATTGCTACATTTTTAAAACTTGACGCTGTTACTAGCATTATTCCTAAGTCGATTGATGGTTCGCTTATTTTTAAACCTCCAACTACATTTAAATATACGTCTTGCGAACCTAGCATTAGCCCTGCTTTTTTCTCTAAAACTGCAATTAATAATGATAATCTGTTGTAGTCTATTCCATTTGCTGTTCTTTTTGGATATCCAAATACTGTTTGTGATGTTAATGCTTGCAATTCTACTAGGATTGGTCTTGTTCCTTCCATACTTGAAACTATGCATGAACCTGCTGGGTTGTCTTCTCTTTCTGAAATTAGTATGTCTGACGGGTCCGAAATTTCGCACATTCCTTCTTCTCTCATTTCAAACATTCCAATTTCATTTGTAGAGCCAAATCTGTTTTTTACTCCCCTTAGAATTCTATATGAGAAATATCTCTCTCCTTCTAAGTATAGAACTGTATCTACCATATGTTCTAAAACCCTTGGCCCTGCAATGTTTCCTTCCTTTGTAACATGTCCGATTATTATTGTTGTAATTGCTCTAGATTTGCAAACTCTCATCACTTGACCAGTAATCTCTCTTACTTGGCTGACACTTCCAGCAGCTGCTGTAATGTCATCTGAATACATAGTTTGGATAGAGTCAATTATTACTAACTTAGGGTTCATATTTATAATCGCTTGGTTTACTATATCTATATTTGTTTCTCCCAAAAACATTATATTTTCGTTGTTAATACCCAGCCTATCTGCTCTTAATTTTATTTGTTCTGCTGACTCTTCTCCTGAAACATATAGAACTTGTCCTTCTCCTTTGATTTTATCACAAATTTGTAAAATCAATGTTGATTTACCTATACCAGGTTCTCCACCTAATAAAACCAGTGAACCCTTTACTAATCCGCCACCTAGCACTCTATCTAACTCTCCAAACCCCGTATGTGTCCTTAGAGTTTCTTTCGCTACATATGAGCTAAGTTTTTGTGGTATTGCCGTTTCACCAACTGCTTTTGCTTTATCTTTTCCTTTTGTTTCAACTATTGTTTGCTCATAAAAACTGTTCCAACTGTTACATGCTGGACATTTTCCTAGCCATTTTGCGGATTCATTTCCGCATTCGCTACACACAAAAATTGTTTTATTCTTTGCCATTTTTTCCTCCTTGTCCTTTGGGGACGTTTCTTTTTAGACATTTTTGTCCATTTTGGGACACATCTCCTTTTCTATTCTTTATTGATTGCTCTTTCTATTATCTTTCTATTTATCCCAGTAACTCTTGCTATTTGCGTTTTTGTTGTTCCTTTGATGTTTTTCAATTTGATTATACATTTATCTCTTATATTTGAATTGTATTTTTTTATTTCTATTGAATTTTCAATATTTAATATTTTCTCTATTGCTTGTTTTAGTTCTTCATCTGTAAGCTTATCCACTATTTCAAATTCTACATATTCATTTTTATTATAATCTTCATTTTCATATTTATGAAATGTTTCAAAATTTTTTATAGCTTGTTCTATGTTGCTTCCAAACATTGGTAATATTGTATTTATATTAGTTATTCTTTCATTTAAATCTAAATTTATATATTCTTTATAACTACTCCACTTATAATTGTCTACTTCTGCTATTTTAGCCTTTGTTGGATTTTGATGAATATATCGACATAATTGTAATAAATACTCCTTTGTTTCAACATTTTTGCTTAAAAACCTATTTTGAAATAAATGACCAACTTTGTCGTATTTTTTTGAAAAATAACTCGAATATGCTACTGCTAAACTTTGCATTGCCTTTGAAAGATTATCATTTTTGTCAAATACTATTAAATGTGCATGATTTGACATCAAACAATATGCTAATATTTCATATTGATATTTTTCTTTTGTTACTGTAATTTCTTTTAAGTATTTTTTGTAATCTTGTGAATCAAAAAATATATCTTGTTTATCGTTACCACGAAATATTATGTGATAAACTTTTGTACTACTTACTTTACGTGCCATTCGGGGCATCAACCTCATTCCTTTCTTATTATTTAATTTTTGCCCCTATTTACGTTAAAAAGTATAGCACAATTTTTTTAATCTTGCTATACTTTTTTATAAATTCATTAAATTTTCACATTTTGATAGATGTGTCCCAAAGTGGACAAAATGTCCAAAAGGAAACGTCCCCAAATGTCCCTAGTTTCTTTTTCCGAATGTTACTTCTTGGAATAAGAAGTCATGTACTTTTTCCCATGTTATTTCTTGATGTAAGAATTCGTTTATTTCGTCTTCTACTTTTTGTTGATATGGTGTTAATTCTACTTTTATTTCTTTGTTCCAATCAATTTCTTGTAACCAGAATGCTTTGAATTTTGTCCAAAATCCTGTTTTTGCTGGTAGTGCTGAATTTCTAATTGTTCCAGCTTCTATTCCTTCTATGCCAATTCCACCATTTCCATTTAGTTCAACTCCACCAAATACTCCTGAGATTTTGTTTTCTGCTCCTAATTCTGCCATTTTATTTTCCTCCTTTGTGTTTTTACATCTTCTGTTTTATTTATACTATATTTTTTTATTTTTATCAAGTAATTTTTCCTTTTTATTATATTAAATATTTGTTACATAATTATTACAATTCTGTTACTTTGTTCCATTTAGTATTTGTTCATACTCTCTCAATAGATGTGTCCCCTGTGGACAAAAATGTCCAATAGGGACGTTTCCAAATGGACATTTTTGTCCAAAAAGAAACGTCCCCAATGGACACAATGGACATTTTCGCATTTTTACTGTATAATGGTAGCAATATAATTTTAGGAGATTTATTATGAGCACATATTTAGATAAATTAGAATTTAATAGAATATTAGAAAACTTAGAAAAATATTGTACAACATTTCAAGGTAAGAATTTAGCATTTAGCCTTACACCTAGCAATATTACAAGCAAAGTTCAAAGTTTATTAAGTGAAACTGAAGAGGCTGTTAATTTAATTTATAGAAATTCTACGCCAAGTTTTTATGAAATTAGTCCAATTGATGTTGAGTTAAAAAAGCTTGAAAGTGGTGTTTCTCTTTCTTGTAAGGAACTTTTAAATTTAAATAAAATTTTTAAAACTTCTTTTAGATTGAAGGATTATTTTAATAAAGATTTTTTGGATTTGAGTGATTATCCAATTTTATCAAGTTTATTTGAAAAGCTTTATTTTAATAAAAGTGTTATGGATAGAATTGAAGCTTGTATATTAGATGAAGATGTTATTGATGATAAAGCTTCTTCTGCTTTACAATCTATTAGAAAGAAAAAGAGAAATTTAGAGTTAGATATTCGTGAGAAGCTAAATAATATGGTACATTCTTCTAGCTATTCTAAATACATTCAAGAGAATATCATTACTATGCGCAATGAGCGTTTTGTAATTCCTGTAAAAGAAGAATACCGTTCACAGATAAAAGGATTTGTACATGATATTTCAAATGCTGGTTCTACTGTATTTATTGAGCCTATTGCAGTTTTTGAGATGAATAATGATTTGAGCAAATTGAAAATTGAAGAGGAAATTGAGATTGAGAAAATTTTGCAAGAGCTTAGTTCTTTATTTGAACCTTATACCGAAGAATTGAAGACTTCTCTTAATTTAATTGGAAGATTAGATTTTATTTTTGCAAAGGCTAAATATTCAAAAGAAATTAAGGGAATTACTCCAAAAATTAATGGTAAAAAGGAAATAAATTTGATTAATGCAAGACATCCATTGATAGCAAAAGAAAAAGCTGTTCCTATTTCTGTAAGTTTAGGTTCTGATTTTTCTACACTTTTAATTACTGGTCCAAATACTGGTGGTAAAACCGTTAGTTTAAAAACTGTTGGCCTTCTTTGCTGTATGGCTTGTAGTGGGCTTAATATTCCAGCAGATGAGAATTCTAGCATTTATGTTTTTTCTAGTATTTTTTCAGATATTGGAGATGATCAAAGTATTTCAGATTCTTTGAGTACTTTTTCTTCTCATATGATTAATCTTGTTGAAATATTGAAAAATGTGACTGAAGATTCTCTTGTTTTAGTTGATGAATTAGGTTCTGGTACTGACCCTATTGAAGGTGCAAATCTTGCTATTGCTATTTTAGCTCATTTAAAAAGTGTTGGTGCTTTAACTATTGCAACCACTCATTATCAAGAGCTAAAACAATATGCACTTGTAACTGATGGCTTTGAAAATGCTTCTGTTGAGTTTGATGTTGCTACTTTAACTCCAACTTATAAATTGTTGGTTGGAATTCCTGGTAAAAGTAATGCTTTTGAGATTAGTAGAAACCTTGGTTTAAATGAAAGTATTATTTCTAAAGCAAAGTCGCTTATGACTTCTAATCAAATTAATATTGAAGAATTGCTTAAAAATATTTATGATAATAAAGCTGAAATTGAAAGAGAAAAAACTGAAATTGATACTAAATTAGCAAACATATCTAATTTAGAAAATAAATTAAAAAATGATTACGAAACTTTGAGAAATAAGGAGCAAGAGCTAATTTCTAATGCTAAAATTAAAGCAAGAAACATTTTGTTAGACGCCAAAGAAGAAGCAAATGAAATTATAAAAGAGATGAATTCTCTTTCTTCTTCTGATAGAAAACTTGCTGATAATATGAGAAATAAATTGAACGAAAAAATAAAGAATACTACTAATACAAATAAAACTATAAGTTCTTATGAAAAGTCTTCGGTTGTTGAACCTGAAAATATTAAACTTAATATGGAAGTATTTGTTAGGTCTTTTGGGCAAAATGGAATTGTCGTTTCTAATGTTTCAAAATCTAAGGAAGTCCAAGTTCAAATTGGTGCTATAAAAACAAGTGTAAAATTAGAAGATTTAGAATTAGTCAAAACAAGTCCTAATACTAAAAAGCAAAATGTTCAAACTTCTGGATATGGCGGATTTAACAAGTCTAAAACTGTTAAGTCTGAGGTAAATGTTATAGGTTTGAATGTTGAAGAGGCAATTTTTGTAGTGGATAAATTTTTAGATGATTGCAGTTTGGCTAAGCTTCAAACTGCTCGAATTGTTCATGGCAAAGGTACTGGAAAATTAAAAAATGGTATTCATCAATTTTTAAAAACTAATTCTCATGTTGCCACTTACCGTTTGGGCACTTATGGAGAAGGTGAAACAGGAGTTACTGTTGTTACTTTAAAGTAATTTTCATATATATAAAGAGGCATCTATATTAGATGCCCCTTTTGGCTTTTTGAATCTTATCCTATATTGTCTATTTTGGAGAGTTTTATAAGTCTCTCTACTTCGCTTTGAATTTTTCCTATAGCTACCCAAACGATTTGAGTATCAATCACACTTTCAATCAGTTCATCTGTTAGTTGATAGATATTGATTTTAATTGCTTCTGATACTGCTTCGTGCAATATATTTGCAATAATGTTATCCATTATTTTTTGTGCAATATATTCTTCGCTATACTTAGTAAAAAACTTATCTAATTCTTTTTCTTTTATTTCATTCATCAATTGATTAGGGATTATTTCAAAAAGTCTCTGAATATCCTTTTGGTCGAGAATTATTTGAAGTTTTTTTCTACTTTTATCTCCAAATACATTATTGGCAATATTGATTCGTTCAATGCTAGATAATACGTCAATCTGTTGTGTCTTTTGATTCATATTAGCCTCCTGTACAAGCTTATTGCTTGTTATATTTATCATTATAACATATAAAGGGTAATAAATCAATTGTATTTTTCAATTGCGACAACTGTTCTTCCGCTTCTTGTAGTACCTGTGAACTCTTTTACAACAAATCTACCTTTTCCACGAATTGTAATTATATCTCCTAATTTTATTTGCTTAGACAATTTAGTTTCGTTTTGACCATTAACAAAAACTCTTTCTTGTGCAATTATCTGTGCTGCCTTGCTCCTAGACGTTTTTGCTAAGTCTGATACAATATTATCAAGCCTTAATGAAGGAACTATTATCTTTATTAATTCTACATTTACTTCTTTTTTTCTTAAATTATTTATTTCTTCTATTGATATTTCACTTTTTTCAAAACGTGTAAGAGATTGTAATTCATTTTTTAAAATCTCCGCAAATTCTTCTACTACAATAATATCAGCGCCGTCATTTTGAACTAAAATGTCTCCTACTTTTTCTCTTTTTAAACCTAATTTTACAATTCCGCCTAAATAGTTTCTATGTGCATATTTTCCGTGGTCTTCTTCTGGTAGATTTATTCTAATTAATTTTAACATTTTATTATAATTTTTTTGTAGCATTTCTTCATTATATTTTTCTGGATATATTATTAGTATTTTTCTTTCGCTATCTTCATATCCACCATATAATTTATAATTTTCGATTTTGTTTTTTCTTAAGAAATTTTGTACTAATGATATTTGGTACATATCTAAAAATTCCGTTTTTTCGATTTTTTCACGTGTTTTAGAAGATTCAATTTTATCTAAAACTTGTGATAAACACATTTTGTCTTCTTGCTTTTTGTAATCCTTTAATAATTCTTGTTTATTCATTTCTGTCCCTTTCTGAATTTATATTTTGACCATATAATCAGCATTCACTATGTCGTTGGCTATACTTTCTGCATCTTGTCCATATAATTTTTCTAATTCATCTACTGTACCATGTTGTATAAAATTATCTGGATATGCATAGTTTTTAACCTCTATATTTTCTAAGTTTTCATCAACTATCAATTCTTTTACAGCTGTTCCTAATCCATTAGTTATTGTTCCATCTTCTATTGTTATTATTCTTCTTGTTTTTTCAATTGATGCTTTTATCGTTTCCTTATCTAATGGTTTTAAAAATCTTGCATTTATTACTTCTGCTTCTATATTTTTTTCTTCTAACATTTTTGAAACAATTTGCGCTCTTTCTACTGTTTTTCCAATTGCTACAATTGTTATGTCATTTCCTTCTTTTAAAATCTCTGCTTTTCCTAGTTGAATTCTTTCTTCTTGTTCTATCTTTTCCTTACCTTCTCCACCTCTTGGATATCTTATAACAACAGGTTTATTCAAAGTTACTGCAAACTCTAACATATCTTCTAGCTCTTTAAAATTCTTTGGTGCCATTATCGTTAAGTTTGGTACTAATCTAAAAAATGCCATATCAAACTGCCCTTGGTGTGTTTCGCCGTCTGCTCCTACTATTCCAGCTCTATCAACACACATAATAACTGGCAAATTTTGAAGAGCAATATCGTGAATTACTTGGTCATACGCTCTTTGATAAAATGATGAATAAATTGGAACTACTGGAATAACACCATCTTTTGCCATCCCTGCGGCTAATCCTAAAGCATGTTGCTCCGCAATACCTATATCAAAAAATCTGTCAGGAAATTCCTTTTGAAATCTTCCTAATCCAGTTCCATCTTTCATTGATGCAGTTATTGCAACTATTTTATCATTGTTTTTTGCCAACTCTACTAGCTTGTCTCCAAACACTTTAGAAAAATCAGCACTTTTTACCTTTTTAGGTTTTCCTGTCTCAATATCAAATGGACCTGTTGCGTGGAATTTATCAGGATTTTCTTCTGCTATTTTATATCCTTTTCCTTTTTTAGTTAAAACATGTAGTAATACTGGACCGTCTAGCTCTTTACTTATTTTTAACATTCTCTCTAATTCTTCTATATTATGCCCATCTACTGGCCCTAAATATCTAAAACCAATATCTTCAAAAAACATCTTTGGAATTACTAACTGTTTTATACTTCTCTTCATTCTTTGCACTATTTTTACAATTGGTTTTCCAATTACAGGTATTTTGCTTATTATTTTCTTTCCTGAAACATTTGATTTTGTATATGCTCTTCTAGTTCTTAACTTGCTAAGTAGCATATTTACTCCACCAATATTTCTAGAAATACTCATTTCATTATCATTTAAAATTACTGTCAATTTTGCTTTGCTACAACCTGCATCATTTAAAGCTTCTAATGCCATTCCACCTGTTAAAGCTCCATCCCCAATTACAGCCAATACGTGGTTGTTTTCTTTTTTAATATCTCTTGCTCTTGCCATACCTAGAGCTGCTGAAATTGAAGTACTACTATGCCCTGTATTAAAGCAATCTGCCTCATTTTCATTAGTCTTTGGGAAACCTGCTATTCCGTCTAATTTTCTTATATTTTTTAGTTCTTCTCTTCTTCCAGTTATAATTTTATGTACATATGTCTGATGACCTACGTCCCATACAACTTTGTCTGTTGGTAAATCAAAAACTGTGTGCAATGCTATTGTTAACTCTACTACTCCTAAGTTTGATGCTAAATGCCCTCCATTTTCTGATACGACTTCTAATATGTATTTTCTTATTTCTTCTGCTAGTTTCTTTTGTTCTTCTGCGTTTAGTTTTTTTACGTCTTCTGCTGAATTTATTTTTTCTAACATATTTCATCACCTTTTCTTGTTTTTAGCCTTTAGATTATACCACGTTTTATCTCTAAAAACAAGTATCCATTTCCTGCCAGTAGGGACGGACCTTTTTGGCATACTGACAAAAGTGACAATTGAGAATCTCCCAATTGTCACTTGCTTATTTTACCTGATCTCCGCCAATTATTTCTCCTGTTGTGGCATCAACATAGTAATTTTCAACAAACCCATGCTCTTTTTCAACTATCTTTACATTCCAAACATTTCTAACAATATTTTCTGTCCTATATTCTCCTGTTTCTAAGTTTCTCTCTTTTTGATATATTATGCTATTCATCTTCTGAATATCTTTCTTCGCAGATATGCTTTCTATTTTTTCTTCTCCATATTTATTTTTCGCAATGTTAATCGCATCTTCTTTTTGTATTTCAAATGGATTATCTTCAAATTCATAGTCAAAAACATTTAGCATTGCTATCTTTTTTGTCTCTGCAATAAATGTAATTTTTATTGATTGATATTGATTAAATATGTCATTATATTTTACTGCAAATTCAGCTTGCCATTTTCCGCTTCCAATATATAATATATCTGAAAGTTCATATTTTTTGTTAAATTCTAACTTTTCATATATTTCATTAGCTACTTCTGTTGCTTCTTTTTTATTCATTTTAGTCTCACTTATTTTATTTAGTAACGAATTATCATAGAAGCTATATAATTCACCATTTTTAGCATTTATTTTTATTTCTAAATTGTTTTCTGTTATTATTACCCATTCTATTTTATTTATCATTGGTTCTTTATTTAAATGACTTTCTTTTACATTTCCTATTTCTACATTCAATTGCTTTAATTTATTTATTCCAATTTCTTTGGCATCTTCTTCTGTAATTGATTTTTCTATATTTTCTTCAGTAATTTTTTTCTCTTCTTCATAATTATATTGTTCTGGTTCTTTCCATATACTTTTGATACAATATGATGTGGCATAAACAATTCCTGTTGTTAGTATACAAAATAGTATTAAACATGCTACATTTTTAACTATTGCTTTTGTGCTAAACGTTGAATGTGCTTTCTTGTATTGCAGTTTATTATAAAATTCATCATTATCAATATTTTTATAGTAATTGTATTTTTTATAAACTTCTTCTCTAAAAGTCTTATTATCCAATTTCCATTCTCTCCTTTCCTAGTAATTTTTTTAGATTCTTTCTCGCTCTATAAATTATCATTTTAGTTTGAGAAATACTTTTCCCTAATATTTTTCCGATTTCATTATATGATAGTTCTTCTATATCTGCTAGAAATATTGCCCTTTTTTGGGTTTCGTTTAATTCTTCTATTGCTTTATATAATTTTTGTTTTCGCTCATTAGAAACAATCTCTTCTTCAATTGAATAGCTGTCTTCTTTGTTCCCATACTCTACATTTTCATTTAAATAGATAATTCTCTTTTCTCTTTTTATGTAGTTCAATGCTCTTGACCTAGCAATAGTGTACAGATACGTTTTCATACTATATTTGAAATCATATTCTTTTTTATTAATTAATATATATACAAAAACATCTTGTGCTAAGTCTTCTGCTATGTCTATGTTTTTTACATATCCATTGATAAAACAAATAATGTTTTTTCTGTATTTGTCCATTAATTTGTCAAACGCATTTTGATTTCCTAATAAAAATTCTTTGTACAATTTTACATCGTTTTCCATTTTATTCCTCCCTTACTAATTATAATACAATTTTCTCATTAAAAAGTAACTTTTATTAGTAACTAAAAAACCAGCTCCAAAGGAGTTGGTTTTAATTTTATTCATATTCTTCATTATAATATTTTAAAATCTGCATATCTCTATAATTTATAAATTTTGAATGATATATATTTTCATATTCCGAAGCCTTCAAATTATCAGCACAATTTATTACCTTTTGTAGCGCTTCTTCCTTTGTAAGCCATAATAATTTTCCGCCTTCTGCTTTTTCTTTCGCCGTTAAATTTAATTCTTCTGCTATTTCTACAACTTTCGCTTTAAATACATAAGAAGTTTGTTGAAAATTATCATTAGATTTTAATTCTTTTGTAAGTCCTAAAAATTCAATATTATCTATCTTGCATCCCGTTTCTTCTAGCACTTCTCTTTTAAAAGCTTGCTCTGGTGTCTCTCCTTCTTCTATTCCTCCACCTGGTAGTTTGTATTCGTTCTTTTTAGTCTTGTTGAATATTGCTATTAGTCCGTCTTCTCTTTCTATAATTCCTCTTGCCCCATATCTTATTCTTGGATTGCTAAATGGAATTGATTTAATTCCAAATGTTTCGTCTGTTATTTCTGCTATTATATTCATATGATACCTCCATATTTTTAATTTCCAAGAATATAATATTACATTTTTATTATTTTTACAAGGAAATCTCTCAATTTATAATACTGTAATTTTATCGTCCTTCACTCCAATTTTAGCTGTAGTATCTTTCTTCAAATTACCATCCAAAATTTCTTCAGCAAGTCTATCCTCAAGCACACTTTGAATAGTCCTACGTAATGGTCTTGCACCAAAGTTTTTATCAATTCCTTTGCTTGCAATTAATTCTCTTACTTCTGGCTCTAGCTCTATTTTTATCTTTTGAGTCTCTAGCCTATTAACCACTTCTTTTAGCATAATATCAATAATTTGATTTACCTCATTATCAGTTAATTTATGGAATACAATTATTTCGTCTATACGATTGATAAACTCTGGACGTAATTCACGTTTTAGTGTTTCCATTACCTGTTTTTTTGTTTCTTCATATTCTTTTTTGCTATTATCTTCTGTCTCGCCAGTCTTTGCAAATCCTAGTGTTTTCTTGTCTGTTATTAATCGTGCTCCAATATTTGATGTCATTATTATTACTGTGTTTTTAAAATTGACTGTTCTTCCGTTTGAGTCTGTAAGACGTCCATCTTCTAGTATTTGCAGTAACATGTTCATTACGTCTGGATGTGCTTTTTCTATTTCGTCAAATAGGATTACTGAATATGGTTTTCTTCTTATTTTCTCTGTTAGTTGACCACCTTCGTCAAATCCCACATATCCTGGAGGTGAGCCTATCAATTTTGATACTGAGTGTGGTTCCATATATTCTGACATGTCTACTCTTATCATAGAGTTTTCGTCTCCGAATAGCGTTTCTGCTAGTGCTTTTGATAGTTCTGTTTTTCCAACTCCTGTTGGTCCTAAGAATAAGAATGAACCTATTGGTCTGTTTGGATCTTTTAGCCCTACTCTTCCCCTTCTTATTGCTTTTGCTACTGCTGATACAGCTTCTTCTTGTCCTATTACTCTTTCATGTAAGTTCTTTTCGAGATTTTTCAATTTTTCGTTTTCGTCTTCTGTTATTTTATTGGCTGGAATTCCAGTCCAACTTGCAATTACTTCCGCAATGTTTTCTTCTGTTATATTTGTAATTGCTTTTGTTTTTTTGTTTTTCCATTTTTTTAATTCTTTTTCATAGTTTTCTTTTAATTCTTTTTGTTTGTCACGTAATTGTGCAGCCTTTTCAAACTTTTGTATTCTGACCGCTTCTTCTTTGTTTTTTGATACTTCTTCTATTTCTTCTTCAAGTTTTTTCAACTTGTCTGGCTCTGTATATGATTTTAGTTTTGCTTTTGATGCCGCTTCGTCTATTAAATCAATTGCTTTGTCTGGCAAATATCTATCATTTATATATCTTGTTGACATCTTTACAGCTGCTTCTATTGCCTCATCTGTTATTTTTACTCCATGGTGTGCTTCGTATTTGTCTCTAATACCTTGTAATATTTTTATCGTATCATTTGTGCTTGGTTCATTAACTGTAACTGGGCTAAATCTTCTCTCTAGTGCTGCATCCTTTTCAATATACTTTCTATATTCATTCAAAGTTGTAGCACCTATTAATTGAATTTCTCCTCTTGCAAGCAATGGCTTTAAAATATTTGCTGCATCAATTGCACCTTCAGCCGCTCCTGCTCCTACTATTGTGTGAATTTCATCTATAAATAAGATTATATCTTTAGCCTTTTTCACTTCATTTAAAGCCTTCTTAATTCTCTCTTCAAAATCTCCCCTGTATTTGCTACCTGCAACCATTCCAGAAATATCCATAGTCACAACTCTTTTATCTTTCAATATCTCAGGCACATCTCCTGTAACAATCTTTTGAGCCAAACCCTCAACTGCTGCGGTCTTTCCTACACCTGGCTCTCCTATCAAACAAGGATTATTTTTAGTTCTTCTTGATAATATTTGTATTACCCTTTCAATCTCATCTTTTCTACCTATAATTGGGTCTAATTTACCTTCTTCTGCTTTTTTAGTTAAATCTTCACCGAATTGATTTAATGTTGGTGTAGAATTGAAACTTCCTTTATTTTTGCTGTTTTTCCCATTATTCTCAGACTTTGAAGCATCTTCCCCTTCATTTATCACTTTAACTATTTCATTATATAATTTAGGAACATTAACATTTAACTCTAGCAAAATCCTTGTAGCAATACTGTCCCCCTCTTTTAATATACCTATTAACAAATGCTCTGTTCCAATATAATTAAAACCAAGCTTCCTCGCTTCTATAAAAGAATTTTCAATAACCCTCTTAGTTCTAGGAGTAAACCCAAAAGTTCCGTCTATTGGCGCCTCATTTCCTAACAACTCCACAATTTTATCAATAATCATATCTGACGTAAGCCCCTGATTTTCTAAAACCTTATATGCAATTCCACTACCTTCCTTAGAAAGTCCATACAAAATATGTTCTGTACCTATATAATTGTGCCCCAACTCCATAGCCACATTACTAGCTATCTCAATAGCCTTTTTAGCCCTATTCGTAAATTTATAAGTCATAACTTTCCCTCCTTTTTAAATATTGCCACTAGGGACGGTCCTTTTTGACAATTTTTTGCCATCAGGGACGGTCCTTTTTGGCAATTTTTTGCCATTAAGCTCCGTCCCCATTGGCAATAATTTTTCTTATCACTTCTGCTCTTTTTATGTCTAGTTCTTGTTTGTCATATTTTTTACCTAGTTTTTTTTGCAAGTTCGCTGGCTTGCTATATAAATATAATTCTTGCACTTTCAAGTCTGTTAGCTCGTCTAAAAGTCCTAAATCTACTCCTAACTTTACATTTGACAATAACTCTCTTGTTTCTTCATTCGATATTTTTCTGCAATTTGCTAATATTCCATAGCTTCTATATATTAAATCACTTAAAGCTATTTCGTCTTGAGCTAATAACTTCCTTGCTTGTCTTTCTTGCTCTATCAGTGTTTGTACTATTACCTTTAAATTTTTCACTATTTCTTTTTCACTTATTCCTAATGTTTGCTTATTAGAAATTTGATAGATGTCCCCTTTGCCTTTGTATACTTCTTTTATGTTTATTCCAAAATCTCCTATTGCATCAAATACTTTTCTTGTATTCCTTGTTTTTGTTAGTGCTGGTAAATGTACATTTACAGAAACTTTTAGCCCTGTTCCTATATTATTTAGTGTACTTGTTAGATATCCATATTTTTTACTTACTGCATATCCTAATGTTTCTCCTATTTTTTCATCTATTTCGATTGCTAAATTCAACACATTTTCTAAATCTAGCCCAGCTCCATATACTTGCAACTCTATATGTTCCTCTCCACCTATCATAATACAGATATTTTCTTCGTCATTTATTAAGATGCTTCCATATCTTTTTAGTGCAAAGGTTGAACTTATTAGTCCCTTTTCTACTAAGCTAGTTTTTGTTATTTCGTCCATATCTCTTAGCTTTAACAATTTTAAGCCATAACCTATGCTATATAGATTTTCTTTTACTTTGTTTTCTAATCTCTCTATATCTTCTTGATTTTTTAAGTTAAATTTGAATTCGCTTAAGTTTCTTGACAACTTGATTTTAGTGCTTTTTACTACATCTGAATTTTCATTTACATCTAAATACCAATTCATTTTTCCAATTCCTTTCTTTCGTCCTGCCACTGGGGACGGTCCTTTTTGGCAGATTTCTGCCATTAAGGTCCGTCCCCGTTGGCAGGTTATCTTTCTAATTTCTTTATTTCGTCTCTTATTTTGGCTGCTTCTTCGTATTTTTCTTCTTCAATTGCTTTTTTTAGTTCTTCTTTTAGTTTTTCTATTTTAGATTGTTCTTTTGTTTTCTCTTCCGCCTTCTCTTCATTTTCTTCTGATGCTACTATTTTGCTGTCTATTATTTTGCCAATTCTTCCTACATGTGTGTCTGCTCCTTGTATTCTTTTGATTATTGGGTTTAGGTGTTCTTCGAATATGTCATAGCAATTTTGACATCCCAGTCTTCCTGTTTTTACTATGTCGTCAAAAGTGTATCCACATCTTTCACAGGTTAGTGTTTTTACATCATTTAAAAATGGCATAAATTCTTGGTTTTCAAATTCTTCAAGGAATCCGCCGAAAAAGCTTGAAAAGTCGATTGGCATGTTGAAGTCGATTTTGTTTATTCCTAGTTTTTGACTGCATTCTTCACATAGGTTTAGTTCTTTTCTTCTTCCGTTTATATTTTCTTGATATCTTACATTTGCTTCTCTTTTTCCACAGTTATCACATAACATATTAATTTCCTCCTATTCTAAATTTAATATCATGTTTTTAAATATTCTTGCTCTTACTTGCTCTTTTATGTCTTTTGGTAGTTTTAACACGTTGTCACTTGTTGCAACTTTTAGAAGTTTTGCTTCTTTGCTTGTTATTAAATTGTATGATAAAAAGTCACTGATTAATATATCGACTTCATTTGATGTTAGTGTATTTTGTATGTTCTCGATGATGTGCATTATGTATTCTTCTTTGCTGCTATTTACTTTTTTTATTGTGATGTGTCCTCCACCGCCTCTTCTGCTTTCTACATAGTATCCTTGTGATGGTTTAAATCTTGTTGATATTACGTAGTTTATTTGTGATGGTACACAGTTGAATTGTTCTGCTAGTTCGTTTCTTTGTATTTCTATTGCTTCGTTTTCTTCATCAAATAAGTCTTTGATGAATTCTTCTATTAAATCTGACATTCTCATTTCGGTTCATCTCCTTTATTTGTGGCTTTTTATTTGAAAGTTGTAACATGTTTTTATTTTGTTGACTTTGACTTTCTTTGACCTACAATATTATTATACTATCCTTTTAATTTTTTTCAAGGACATTTTTTGACTTTCTTTGACCTTTGTTTTGCTTTTTTGTTCGATTATCTTTCTTTTTCTTCGTTTTTCTCACTTTTTGTCATATTTTCTAACTTTTCTACTACGTCTTTTTGCTTTTCTAGTGGCACCCAAGCGAAGTATGTTGAGATAAATTCTCCATATTTAGTTACGTCTTCCCCGTGTTCTTCTTTTCTTTCCATGTTACACCTCTTTATTTTTTATTTTATATTATAGTTATTCACACTTTTTTTGATTTTTATACAAAACAAAAAACAACTAGCATATGCCAGTTGCTTTTTATGTAACTTTGCAATGTTTTACGTGTGCTTTTTAAAGATTATGTAACTTATTGTTTTTTTTTACATATTGTGCTATAATAAATTTAGTTGGTAAATTTAAGGAGGATTTATTTTATGTGGTATATTTGGCTAATTATGGCAGGAATATTTTTAATAGCAGAAATTATAACAGTAGGTTTTCTAATTTTTTGGCTATCAATTGGTTCTTTATTTGCTATGATTACAAGCCTTTTTACAGATAACCTTGTTATTCAAACAACAGTATTTGTAATATCATCTACAATACTAATTTTTGTAACAAAGCCTTTTGTAAAAAAATTTGCTACAAATAAAAATCCTATCAAAACTAATGTATACTCTATTATAGGAAAAAATGGAATAGTAACACAAGACATCAACCCTATTGAAGCTGTAGGGCAAATCAAAATTTCAGGTGAAGTTTGGTCTGCTACCAGCCAAGATAATCAAATTATTCCAAAAGATACTAAAGTACGAGTGCTAGAAATAAAGGGTGTAAAAGCAATTGTTGAACCTGTTTTAAATGACCAATAAATTTAATATATATAATAAAAGGAGGATTTATTATGTGGTTTTTATTAGTATTACTTGTTATTATTTTAATAATAGCAGCAGCATCAATTAAAATTGTTAAACAATCTGAGGTTTATATCATTGAAAGATTAGGTAAGTTCTATAAAGTTGCAGACGCTGGACTTACAATTATCATTCCTTTCTTTGATCACGTTAGAAGTGTTGTTAGTTTAAAACAACAAACTATGGACGTTCCACCTCAAGGAGTTATTACTAAAGATAATGTTACAATTACAATAGACACTGTTGTCTTCTATCAAATAACAGACCCTGCAAAAGCAGTTTATGAAATTCAAAGTTTAAAGAAAGGTATTGAATACCTTGCAATTACAACAATTCGTGATATCATTGGTAAAATGGACTTAGATGAAACATTTAGTTCTAGAGACGGTATCAATAATAAATTAAGAGTTGTTTTAGATGAAGCTACTGACAGATGGGGATGTAAAATTGATAGAGTGGAAATTAAGGATATTACACCACCTGCTGATATCAGAGATGCAATGGAAAAAGAAATGAATGCAGAGAGAAATAAAAGAGCTATGATACTAGAATCTGAAGCTCAAAGACAATCTGCTATTACAATTGCAGAAGGTAAGAAACAAGCAGCTATATTAGAAGCAGAAGCTGACAAAGAATCAAAAATTAGAAGGGCTGATGGTGAGGCTCAAGCTATTAAAGCTGTTGCAGAAGCTAAGGCTAAGGAAATTAAAATGGTTTATGAGGCTATGAAAAATGCAGCACCTGATGATAAATTAGTACAATTAAAATCTTTAGAAGCTTTAGAAGAAGTTGCTAAAGGTGAAGCAAATAAAGTGTTTATTCCTTTTGAAGCTACTAGTGCTTTAAGTAGCTTAGGTGCAATTAAAGAAGTTTTAAAAGATGATAAGAAGAAATAAATTTTTAGGTTTGATAAAAAATATAAAGACGGAGTAAATGAATTGCTCCGTCTTCTATTTTTTATTTTTTAGGACTGATGTATTTTTGCTCCGTCCCCAAAAACATCACTTTATTTCATAGCTTCTTCTACTGCAACTGCTACCGCAACTGATGCACCAACCATTGGATTGTTACCCATACCGATTAATCCCATCATTTCAACGTGTGCTGGAACTGATGAAGAACCTGCAAATTGTGCATCTGAGTGCATTCTTCCCATAGTATCTGTCATACCATAAGAAGCTGGACCAGCTGCCATATTATCTGGGTGAAGTGTTCTACCTGTTCCACCACCTGATGCAACTGAGAAGTATTTTTTATTTTCTGCTAATCTTTCTTTTTTGTATGTTCCTGCAACTGGATGTTGGAATCTTGTTGGGTTTGTTGAGTTTCCTGTGATAGATACATCAACATCTTCCATCCACATTATAGCAACACCTTCTCTAACGTCATTTGCTCCATAGCATCTAACTTTTGCTCTTTCTCCGTCTGAGTATGGTATTTCTTCAACTACTTTTACTTTTCCTGTAAAGAAGTCAAAGTCTGTTTTTACATATGTAAATCCATTTATTCTTGATATAACTTGTGCTGCATCTTTTCCAAGTCCATTTAAGATAACTCTTAATGGTTCTTTTCTTACTTTGTTTGCTGATTTTGCTATACCGATAGCTCCTTCAGCTGCTGCAAAGCTTTCGTGTCCTGCTAAGAATGCAAAACATTTTGTGTCTTCTGATAATAGCATAGATGCTAAGTTTCCATGTCCTAATCCAACTTTTCTATCATCTGCAACAGAACCTGGAATACAGAATGCTTGTAATCCTTCCCCTATTGCTTTTGCTGCATCTGCTGCTTTTACACAACCCTTTTTAACAGCTATTGCTGCTCCTAATGTGTATGCCCATGCTGCGTTTTCAAAACAGATTGGTTGAACTCCTTTTACTATTTCATATGGGTTAAAACCTTTGTCTGTACAGATTTTTAATGCTTCTTCAAAATCTTTTATTCCGTATTTTTCCATTACTGGTTTAATTTGATCTATTCTTCTTTCATAACTTTCAAATGTTACTGCCATTTTTTATTCCTCCTATTTTAATATTTATAAATTCACCATAGATGTGTCCCCAGTGGACAAAAATGTCCAAAAGGAAACGTCCCCAATGGACACTATTGTTTTCTTGGGTCTATTTTCTTAACAGCCTCATCAAATCTTCCATATGTTCCAGACGCCTTTTCAATAGCTTCTGTTGGTTCGATTCCTGCTTTAATGTTATCCATCATTTTACCTAAATGAACATATTTATAACCAATAATTTGGTCGTCTTTATCTAATCCGATTTCAACTATGTATCCTTCTGCTAGGTTTAAGTATCTAGGTCCTTTTAAAGTACTTGAATATATTGTACCAACTTGGCTTGTGTGACCTTTTCCTAAGTCTTCAAGACCTGCTCCTACTGGTAAACCACCTTCAGAGAAAGCTGTTTGTGTTCTACCATATACTATTTGTAAGAATAATTCTCTCATAGCTGTGTTTATAGCGTCACATACTAAGTCTGTGTTTAGTGCTTCTAATATTGTTTTTCCTGTTAAAATTTCTCCTGCCATAGCAGCTGAGTGTGTCATTCCTGAACATCCAATTGTTTCTATTAAAGCTTCTTGGATTATTCCGTCTTTTACGTTTAGTGTTAGTTTACATGCTCCTTGTTGTGGCGCACACCAACCTATACCGTGTGTTAATCCTGATATGTCTTTTACATCTTTTGCTTTTACCCATTTTCCTTCTTCTGGAATTGGTGCTGGTCCGTGGTCTACTCCTTTACGAACTGTGCACATTTCTTCTAATTCTTTTGAATAAATCATTTTCCTTGCTCCTTTCAATTCTTAAGTTTTTAGTTCTTCTATTTTTTTCTTTTAGGCTAAACTTAATTAGCCTAAGTCTAATAACATAATTTTGAGGTGTATTTTTTATTTTCCACCTAGTTTATTCACTTACAATGATTTCCTAAAATTTATCTAGTTTTTTTAGTTCTAATTGTTTTAATTCTTCTTCTGATAGTAATATTTGATTTTTCTTTTTTCTTTGTGGTTTCTTTTCTTCTTTTTGTTTTGTTTCTGTTTCATTATGCTGTTTTTCCACATTTTTCATTGCTTCATTTTCTTCTGTTGTGTTATATGCTACCATATTGCCAACATCTCTTATATATATTCTATCTTGATATGTATCTACTTTCGGTTGATTGTTGCTTGATTCGATTCCGAGCAATATATCTATTTAAAATTTGTTTATCCTTACTGCTTACTTGTTCTGGTCCTATTTTTAAATATTGATATCTCCATATTATATGTCTTTCATAATTGTCAAATTGGCCACTTAACAAATCGTCATATTTGTATTCTACTTTGAATGTTAAGTCTTCTATTGACATAGTCAGGTTAGACCACAATGGGTCTAAACCTGTTTCTCTAAATTCATTTCTTAATTGTTTTATTTCGTCATATATGATTTTTACAAATTCAACATATTCGTTTTCGTCAAGATTAAATTTATTAGGTATTTCATATACGTTTACTGGTTTCTTTTTTAGTATTCCTTTTGGAATATAGTAAAAATATAATTCACCAGTTTGCTCTCCATTTGCTTTGTCTACAACTGAAGCATATAGATATAGTTGGTTCCATTTTTCTGGAATCATATAAAAGATTTTCGTTTGTATATCTTCATATATTTTTCTTATTTTTTTTGTATGATGTAACATATTATTTTATTCCTTATCTAATAAACTTGTTCCTGTCATTTCTGCTGGTTGCTCTAAATTCATTAAATCAAGCATTGTTGGTGCTAAATCTGCTAGCTTTCCGCCTTCTTTTAATTTTAGTTTATCGTCTGATGTTACTAATATTAGTGGCACTGGATTTGTTGTGTGAGCTGTATGTGGTTCTCCT
Source organism: uncultured Clostridia bacterium (assembly GCA_949443285.1). Taxonomy (GTDB): domain Bacteria; phylum Bacillota; class Clostridia; order TANB77; family CAG-508; genus CAG-269. The sequence goes on along the minus strand of CASSLW010000006.1, from coordinate 55,740 downwards.
GTTTTGTAGTCTATCATTTGCTCTGCATTTCCGTGGTCTGCAGTTATTAGCATATTTCCTTGTTTTTCTTCTATTAATGCTACTACTTTTCCTACGCATTCATCTACTGCTTCTACTGCTTTTATTGCAGCTGTTAGGCTTCCTGTGTGTCCTACCATGTCTGTGTTTGCATAATTTAAGATTATTGCATCGTATTTATCTGATTTTATTGCTTCTAATACTTTTTCTGTTACTTCATATGCACTCATTTCTGGTTTTTGGTCATATGTTTCTACTTTTGGTGATGGCACTAGTATTCTGTCTTCCCCTTCATATTGTTTTTCTTCTCCACCATTAAAGAAGAATGTTACATGTGCATATTTTTCTGTTTCTGCTATTCTTAATTGTGTATATCCTTTTTCGCTTATATATTCTCCAAATGTATTTGCTAGTGGCTCTTTTTTGAATGCGATGTGGACATTTGGCATTGTTTCATCATAGTTTGTAAAGCATACAAAATATAAGTTTAAATCTTTTTTAGTTTCAAATCCATCAAAGTTTGGATCTACTAGTGCTCTTGTAATTTCTCTTGCTCTATCTGGTCTGAAGTTAAAGAATATTACTGAGTCATTTTCTTCTATTTTTGCTATTGGTTCTTTTCCATTGCAAATTATTGTTGGTTCTATAAATTCATCAAATACTTCTTTTTGATATGAGTCTTCAATTGCTTTTATACTGCTTCCTGCTTTATTTCCTTCACCTTTTACTAGGGCATCATAGCATTTTTTTACTCTTTCCCATCTCTTGTCTCTATCCATTGCATAAAATCTTCCTGAAATTGATGCTACTTTTCCAACTTTTTTCTCTGCCATTTTTTCTTCTAGCTTCATTACATAATTTTCAGCTGATGCTGGTGGTGTGTCTCTTCCGTCTAAGAAACAGTGTACATATACATCTTCAAAATCTCTTCTTTTTGCCATTTCTAGTAATCCGTATAGATGTCTGTTATGGCTATGAACTCCACCGTCTGATACTAATCCTAGTATGTGTAGTTTTGAATTGTTTTTCTTGCAGTTTTCAATTGCTGCTATAAATTCTGGATTTGTAAAAAAGTCTCCGTCTTCTATTGATTTTGTTATTCTTGTTAGTTCTTGATATACTATTCTTCCTGCTCCTATGTTTGTGTGACCAACTTCTGAATTTCCCATTTGTCCGTCTGGTAATCCTACTGCTAATCCACTTGTGTTTATATCTACTGTATTATATTTTTTCATTAGTTTATCTATATTAGGTGTTTTGGCTAATTTGATAGCATTTCCGTCTTTGTTTTTGTTGTCTCCAAATCCGTCTAATATCATTAGCATTGTTAGTTTGTCTTTCATTTTTACCATCCTCTTCTGATGTTTTTGGGGACGGAGCAAAAAAACATCGCCCCTTAGTACATCTCTAAAAATTAATTATCTTACTGAATTCGTCAGCTTTTAGGCTTGCTCCTCCTACTAGTCCTCCGTCTATGTCTGACATTTCAAATAATTCTTTTGCATTTGAGCTTTTTACGCTTCCGCCATATTGTATTATAACTCTTGAAGCTGTCTCTTGTCCATAGATTTCCGCTATTTTGTTTCTAATTTCTTTTACACTGTTATTTGCGTCTTCGCTTGTTGCGGTTTTTCCTGTTCCTATTGCCCAAATTGGCTCATAAGCAATTATTGTACTCTCTACTTGTTCATTTGTCAAGCCTTCTAATGCTAATTCTGTTTGTTTTGTTATTATTTCTGCTGTTTTTCCAGCTTCTCTTTCTTCTAGTGTTTCTCCTACACATACTATTGGTTTTAGTTCATTTGCAAATGCTGCTTTTATTTTTTTGTTTACTGTTTCGTCTGTCTCGTTAAAGTATTGTCTTCTTTCTGAGTGCCCTATTATTACATATTCTACGTTTATTGATTTTAGCATTTTTGCTGACACTTCTCCTGTGTATGCTCCACTTTCTTCAAAGTGCATGTTTTGTGCTCCTATTTTGATGTTTGTTCCTTGTGCTGTTAGTAATGCGTAAAATAGGTCTGTGTATGGTACACATAGTATTACTTCGTTTTTTGTGTCTTTAACTAATGGTGTTAAGTCTTCTATAAATTTTATTGCTTCGTTTGGAAGCATGTTCATTTTCCAGTTTCCTGCGATTACTTTTTTTCTCATACTAATATCTCTCCTTTTTTAATTATTTAGAAGGCATTCAATACCTGGTAATTTTTTACCTTCTAAAAATTCTAATGATGCTCCACCACCTGTTGATATGTGTGTCATTTTGTCAGCTAATCCTGCTTTTTTTACTGCTGCTGCTGAGTCTCCACCACCAATTATTGTTGTTGCATCCATTTCTGCTAAAACTTTTGCAATTGTATTTGTTCCAATAGCAAATTGTTCAAACTCTGATAATCCTAGTGGTCCATTCCATACTACTGTTTTTGCTTTTTTGATTTCTCCTGTGAACATTTCTATTGATTTTTCTCCAATGTCAAATCCTTCCCAGTCTGCTGGTATTTCTGTCCAAGGAACTGTTTTGCTTTCTGTGTCTGGCTTGAATTCTTTTCCTACTTTTGTGTCTACTGGAAGTATTAGTTTTACGCCTTTTGCTTTAGCTTTTTCCATTAATTCTTTTGCTAAGTCTAATTTGTCTAATTCACAAAGTGAATTTCCTACTTCATATCCTTGTGCTTTAAAGAATGTATATGCCATTCCTCCACCTATTATTAATGTATCTACTTTTTCTAATAGACTGTCTATTACTCCTATTTTGTCTGATACTTTTGCTCCTCCTAGTATTGCTACAAATGGTCTTTCAGGATTTGTTACTGCATTTCCTAAAAATTTTAGTTCTTTTTCTATTAATAGTCCTGATACTGCTGGTAGGTATTGAGCTACTCCTGCTGTTGATGCGTGTGCTCTGTGTACTGCTCCAAATGCGTCACTTACATATATTTCTGCCATGTTTGCTAGTTTTTTTGCAAATTCTGGGTCGTTGTCTGTTTCCTCTCTATGAAATCTTACGTTTTCTAATAGCATTATTTGTCCTGGTTGTAAATTTGCTGCTTTTTCGTTAGCGTCTTCTCCTATTACGTCTTTTGCCATTATTACCTCTGTTCCTAATAGTTTTGATAGTTCTTTTGCTACTGGTGCTAGTGAAAATTCTGGTTTGAATTCTCCTTTTGGTCTTCCTAAGTGTGAGCATAGTATTATTGCGCAGTTCTTTTCCATTAGGTATTTTATTGTTGGCATTGCTGCTACTATTCTTGTATTATCTGTTATATTTTGTTCTTTGTCCATTGGTACATTGAAGTCACATCTTACTAGTACTTTTTTCCCTTCTAACTCAATGTCTTTTATTGTTTTCTTATCCATTTTTGTTTCCTCCTTGTTCTTTATTGTCTTAGTATTTACATATTTTTTCCATTTTATTAAGACATTCCTATTTTATCGCAAAAAAGAACACTTTTCAAGTGTTCTTTTTATATTTTTGCACTCTAGTTATTATTTTGATTATTCTTACTTAAATCACATAACATTTGAAGTAAATAGTCTCCACTATTTTTATCTCTTTCATCTTTTTCTAAATTTCGTTTACCAAAACATACAAATCCATTACTTTCATAAAATTCTTTTAGTTTTGGCTTATCTTCACATTCTAAATATACATATCTCCCACCAAGTACATCTTGTGCTATTTTTATCTTATCGCAAGCTAATTTTAGTAACATGTCACCTGTGATTAATTTATTATATTCATTATTATAATTCTTGCCAATTTGTCCTATTAAAGGTAGTGCTACACTATATGTTTTATATTCTTTGTCGTATTTTGCAAATTTTAATATTCTTTTTTTCTTTGTCGCACTCAGGTTCATCTTTTTTATATTTATAGCTTTATTAGTTGTTGAAAAATATCCAACTATAACTTCTCTTTTTTTGTACTGACTCATAACTATAAATGTTTCTGCAATTCCTTGTTTAGAAAACTCAATTGCTTTTTCATGCAGAAAATATTCAACATCTTTATTTAACTCACATTTAAATTCTTTTAGTATCTTTTTTGTTTCAGTTTCTCCTAGATTATTATAGATATTCTTTAGTTTTATTATTTTATATCCCATTATTTATGTTTAAATATTTCCTTTATTTTTTCACTATCTTCTATGTCTTCAACTAATCTATCGATTTTCACATTCTTTCTCTTTTTTCCTTCTGCATTTTCCAATGCTTCGATAAATGCTGTTGCTGACTTTTTGTCTCTGATTACTATATTTTTTAAAAAACTTTTTGTTGCCATGCTACATCATCTCCTATTATATTTTATGTAATATCTATAATAATTATAACAAATAATTATGTAATTTTCAAACTTTTTTTGTTTTCATAAATATTTTACCATAATTTAAAATAAAGTCAAGACACTTTTCAAGTGTCCTTTTTATATTTTTGTTAAATACCAAAACGTGCTTGGTCTACTCTATAATTATTCTCTATTTCTTCCTGCGTTAATTCACGATTATATATTCTTACTGAATATATAGAGCCATTTAGTGAAAGTCCTTTATTCCAGTTAGTACCACCCAATTGAGCTTTTGCGCCAGCCAATATTGCTGGGTTTGTTTGTACTCTAGCTATTTCTCTTGAATTTTCATACCCTATTAATTGTTTACTACTTTTTTTATATGTTACAACTCTATTAAATTTTGCTCCTACTATATCTTCATAATCTATTCTTTTAACATTGACACCCGTTCCATTAGGTTCATAGTATCCAAAGCATTGATATTCCGTCACATGGTCAGTTGGATCTGTGTTGTAATAATTTATAAATTGAAGTCCTTTTCCATTTGAATCTTCTCTCAAACTAAAAATCCAACCCCAATCTTCTTTTGTATTATACTCAGCAACTATTTCTATTGTATAGTCTTCGGGTTCTACATTAAATACAGCATTTTTACTTATAGAACTAATTAGTTCTTCTTTCTTTTGACAAACTAATTCTTTATTACTAAAAGTATGTTCATTTGCTAATGTCACATCATTATTGCTTTTGCTCAAGTCTTTCCATGTTCTTACTGTATTACTATGGTTTTTGTCACCTTCTCCAGTATTATTTATAGCATCCAAATGCAAAATCAATCCATCTTCGATATAGTCCTCCCAGCCCAAAATCTCATCATAATTAATTGTGTATTTACCACCTTTTGACGTAAAACTATCTTCTGCCAAAGTCTCGCTATATCCATTTTCTTCAATTATTTTCTTTAATTCTGACTTTGTCGGTTTCTTCCCTGTTTTTATTTTTTCATTATACAAATCAGCTTCTATTTTCTCTATAATGCTCTCTTTCTCGGCTTCTGCTGAACTAGACTCTGCCTCTTTTACAATTCCCTTTTTATCTCTTATAGAACCTATTGTTATACTCGCTAAAATTAACAACACTATAATTGTTATTGCTAATGATATTAGAGTTACACCTTTATTATTTCTCATTTGTATGCCTCCCTAAATTTTATTTATAATATTAAGCACTTTTATTTTATATGAAAAAAGAATACTTTTCAAGTATTCTTTTAATATTTTTTATTCTTCCCATTTTATAAAATGCTAAGTTTTCTCTTATTACAATTTTATTGTTTCTAATTTTTCCAAAAAATAGCTCTTAAGCCATATGGATTTTCCCATGGTGCCCCTGTAATACTATTTTCTTTTTTATTTATCTTCACTTCTGCTAAATTTGTGCATAATTCAAAACATTTACTTCCAATTGAATTAACTGTAGAAGGTATATCTATTTTTGTAAGACTTTGACAATTGGAAAAAGCATATCCTTCAATTTCTTTTAGGTTAGATGATAGAATAACATTTGTCATTTTATCTTCTCCATAAAATGCTCTAATTGATATCTTTTCTATATTAGGTTCAACTACAAATTCACCAGTTATTCCATATAAAACTCTTTCTATTGTTTTATTATCTTTTGAATACAAAACATTATTTCTTATGGCATATCTTTGGTTTTCTTCGCTCATTGTAACATTTCCTATTTTATATAAGTCATTATTATCCATTATTTCTTCTGAAATTTGATTTACATTTTTTCCTAATACAATATTAACTCCTGTATTTATTCTAGAAAACGACCTATATTCAAACTCAAATACTGAATCTGGAAATATTATTTCTTTTGCATTTGTTGCTGCTTCTAGCGCTTCTCCTTTAACACCAATTATTCCATCTTTTATTTTTATGTTTGTATCTTTTGAATAGCATAGCATCAATCTATTATCTCTATTGTATAAAATTTTATTTTCATCATCAGCTACTAGGTATGTGTTCCCTTGGTCTACTTCTACCTCTTCTATACTCGAAGGTAGGCATCTCCATCCCGATATTTCTTTTAGAGAAGATGGTAAAATCAATTTTTTTATATTAGTATATCCATTTGTAGTATATCCATATGTTATTACTCCTTCTGGAATTGCAAATGTGCTACTTGATTTAATATTATTTGGAGAAATATAACATATTGTTGTGTTATCCATTGTTAATAAAAAACCATTTTCAAATTTATAGTCTTTATTTCCAGTTAAATCTATTTCATTTATATTATTTCTTCCTAAGCAAAAATTCTGGTGAATATATGTTACAGATGCTGGAATTTTTAAATATGTTAAATTACCACAAGCTAGTGCTCCTTCGTGTATTATTTCTAAATTTTCTGGTAATGTTATTTCTTTTAATAGGATACAACCATCAAATACTTGTGGATATAAGGTTTTTACATTATTTGAAATATTAATTTCCTGTAATTTAACACAATAATAAAATGCAGTAGCTCCTATTCTTGTTACTGTATCTGGCATATCTACACTTTTCAAATTGGCACAGTTTTTAAAAGCACTATCCCCTATTGTTTCAACTCCGTCTTGAATTATTACTTTTTCAAGTGTTTTATTATTACTAAAAGCATTATTTCCTATTTCTTTTACAGTTCCTGGTATTACTATTGTTCGTAATCCTTCTAAATTTGAAAAAGCTCCTTCTCCTATTTTAGTTACACTTTGTGGTATTATTATTGAACCTGTTGCTTCGTCCATTAGATTTAGATTTCTATCAGCTGACATTAATTCTCCGTCTATTATTATATATGGACTTACTTTTATTCCTATATCTTGCGCCCATTTTTTCTCTTGTTCATTTTGAGCAAAATAATATAATTCTCCTTTTATTACTTCAAAATTATCTACATATTTTTTACTTGAATTTTTTAATACTGTATATATGTTCCCTTCTTCTTGTACTGAGTCATATATCAATGCATTTTTTCCTGCATATAGAGCCCCTTCTTCAAAGCTTCTATCTTTTGAAAATCTTTCTGCTAAGTATAATTCATATTCTTCTGCCACTGCTGATAATTCTGTTTTAAATTTTGCTTCTCCGTGCTTTTGCTATTGCTCCATTGTCACCTGTTAACGTATCTATCGTTACTCCGCGCTAGGATTAGCAACACTATTATTGTGATTACTAATGATATAAGCGTTATTCCTTTGTTTTTCATATCCATTCTCCCTTTCTTTTGTTTGTTTTATTGTATTTCTAGTGTTTGTTTTATGTCAATAGACTGTTATCTGTTTTGTAAATAAAAAAATACCTTGAACTTATTTCTAAATCCAAAGTATTTCTTTTATCTTTTTAAACATTATTTTTTCCAAAATACTGCTCTTAACCCATATGGGCAACTCCAAGGGGCTCCTTCTATTTCTCCTTCTTTTTTATCTATTTTTATTTCTTTTAAAATGTTACAATAAGTAAATGCATTTTTTACTATAGAATTTATATTACTATTTATTGTTATTGATTCCATTTTTATTTGATAAAAAAAACATTGTTCTCCTATATATTTAACATTATTATCTAAAACAAATTCTCCCTCTATTTGTGATAATACAGCTACAATTTTTTCCCCATTTTTAGTATAAATAACATTATCAATTATTTTATAATATGGATTAGCTTCATCTATTGTAACAGATACATCGTATTTGTATATCATACATAGCGGATGTATATTTTGTACATTCTTACCAAGCTTCAATTTTTGGCATCTGCCTAACTTAGTAAAAGACTCTTGTTCAATCGTTTTTAAAGATTCTGGAAGTGATATATTCTCTGCATTAATAGCCAAACGAAGTGAGTGTCTGCTTATTCTCTCAGTGCCTTCAGCAAATGTTATATCCTTTTCCTTAGAAAAGCATGCAATTATTGCTTTTTTGTCTTTTGTATATAAACATTTATTTTCTACTATATACGATTTATTTTCTTCATCAACTTTTATTGATTCTACACTAATTGGTAGTGTCTCTACATTTATTCCTTCAAGACTTTTAGGAATTACAATTTCTTTTATATTATTATAATTAGCAATATAAATCCCATATACTTGTACTCCTTCTGGTATATAAAATGTTGTCGTATTTTTCAATACACTATCTGACATAAAGTATATATTTGTTCCATCTTTTTTCATTAATATTCCGTTTTCATATTTATATATTGATTTGTCACCTAAAACTATTTCTTTTAATTTATATAATCCTACAAATGAATTAGGTTGAATAGTAGTCACACTATCCGGGATTTCTAGCCTTTCTATTGAATTATTTGCCAAAACAAATCCATCCATTTTTATAAGATTTTCTGGCAATTTTATATTTTTCAGATTTGTACAACTTTCAAAGGTTCCTCCATTAAGAACTGTTATATTAGGCGGAAGTTCAACATTATCTAGGCTTGTACAGGCACACATACAATATGATCCCATTTCTGTTACACTTTTGGGAAATTGTATCTTTTTTAAATTTATACAACCTCGAAATGTATTACTTCCTATTTTCTCAACGCCTTCTTCTATTACTACGTTTTCAAGTGTTGGGTTTTCTGAAAATGCGTAATCTCCTATTTCTTTTACTGTTCCTGGTATTACTATACTTCGTAATCCTGCTAAATCTCTAAATGCTCCGTTTCCTATTTTAGTTACATTTTGTGGTATTATTATTGTTCCTGTCGCTTCGTCCATTAAGTCTAAATTTGTATTAGATGACATTAATTCTCCATCTATTACTATATATGGACTTACTTTTATTCCTATATCTTGCGCCCATTTTTTCTCTTGTTCATTTTGAGCAAAATAGAATAATTCCCCTTTTATTACTTCAAAATTATCTACATATTTTTTATTCGAGTTTTTTAATACTGTATATATATTTCCTTCTTCTTGTACCGAGTCATATATTAATGCATTTTTGCCTGCATATAAAGCTCCTTCTTCGAAACTTCTATCTTTTGAAAATCTTTCTGTTAAGTATAATTCATATTCTTCTGCTACTGCTGATAACTCTGTTTTGAATTTTGCTTCTCCTGCTTTTCCTATTGTTCCATTGTCACCTGTTAATGTTGCTATTGTTACTCCGCGCTAGGATTAACAAAATTATTATTGTTATTACTAATGCTACTAATGTGATGCCTTTACTTAATTCTTGTTTACTCATTTCTATCAACCTTCCTATCTTTAGTTTATTATTATTTTACTTTTCAGGAAGGCTTTACGTCAACAATTAATACGTACTATAATTTTGGTTTTTATCCATAAAAAAAGTATATATAATCTGCTTTTTTAATATCACAGATTTTATATACTTTTTATTACGTTTCTTTAATTTCTATTAATTATCCTCTTGATGCAATATAGCAAGCTAAGTCTACTAATTTATTTGAGTATCCCCATTCATTATCATACCAAGCTACTAATTTTACAAATGTATCTGTTAATTGGATACCTGCTGTTGCGTCAAATATTGATGTGTGAGCATCATTTATAAAGTCTGATGAAACTACTGGTTCGTCTGTATATTCGATAATTCCTTTCATTTCGTTTTCAGATGCTTTTTTGATTGCTGCACAGATTTCTTCCATTTTTGCTGGTTTCTCTAAGTTACATGTTAAGTCAACAACTGATACGTCTACTGTTGGTACTCTGAATGACATACCTGTTAGTTTTCCATTTAATGTTGGTATTACTTTTCCAACTGCTTTTGCTGCTCCTGTTGATGAAGGTATGATGTTAGCTGCTGCTGCTCTACCACCTCTCCAATCTTTTTTAGAAGCTCCGTCAACTGTTTTTTGTGTTGCTGTTGTAGCATGTACTGTTGTCATTAATCCGTCTTTAATTCCAAAATTGTCGTTTACTACTTTTGCAAGTGGTGCTAGACAGTTTGTTGTACAAGATGCGTTTGATACTATGTTCATGCTTGGGTCATATGTTTCGTTGTTTACTCCCATTACAAACATTGGAGCATCTTTTGATGGTGCACTTATTATTACTTTTTTTGCTCCTGCGTCTATGTGTGCTTGTGCTTTTTCTAATGTTGTGAATACTCCTGAACATTCTAATACGTATTCTACTCCAATTTCTCCCCATGGGATGTTATGTGGGTCCATTTCATTATATACTTTTATTTCTTTTCCATTTACTATTAGGTTTCCGTCTTTTTCTTCTACTGTTCCGTTGAATTTTCCGTGTACTGTATCATATTTTGTCATATATGCCATATAGTCTGCTGTAATGAATGGGTCATTTATTGCTACTACCTCTACTCCTTCCTTTGCAATTGCTGCTTGGAATGATAAGTTTCCAATTCTTCCAAATCCGTTAATTCCTACTTTTATTGACATAAAAATTCCTCCTTAATTTTTATTTTGCCCTTTTTAGGACATTCCTATTCTATAACAAAAAAAAAGACTTTTCAAGTCTTTTTCTAAACTTTTTTACCCTGCCACTGGGGACGGTCCTTTTTGGCAATTTTTTGCCACTGGGGACGGTCCTTTTTGGCAAGAATTTTATCCATACAATTTTTCCAAAACAATAACAAACATTGCATGAGACCAGCCAAGCCCAATAACCCAATTAGGCTTCAAAGTACTATTATCAACCTGCTCACCCAAATAAAAATGTTTACCAGCAGTCTTAACAACAAAATCAAAAGTCTCCTTTGCAAGCTTCTTCTCACCAGCTTCTAGGTAATACAAAGTCATCCACAAATTGGCAATAGGCCAAGGATTACCATTCATATAGCCATCGCCCTCATATCTTTGGTATCCACCAGTATAAGTCCTTATATTCAAATTTATTCTTTCAACCGTGTTCTTAACTTTAGTTTCTTTTGGCTTAAATACATTAAATGGTGTTACGGCTCCAAGTAAACTAATATCCATTCTTCTATCTTCAGTATTTCTAACATAAGATTTCTTTTCATTGTCATATAAATTGTCTTCTATATATTTTTTTAGCTCTACCTGTATCTTTTCAATTTCTCTTTCATTTTTAGATACTTTTTCTTCTTTTAATCTATTATTTTCAAATTCAGATACGTTCTTTCCTAATGCCCTGTATATAGCAAGCATTTTGTCAAATGCTGAGTAAATACTAGCTAGTGAATAAAAATGCACACCTTTATCATTTTCTTCCCAAATGTCATAACTTACTGGATATTTATGACCTTGTCTATTTATTGAATTTTCAATTTCTTCTTGCACTTTATCTTTGTCTCTTTCTTCTCTTCCGTCGATTTCTAGCCAATCTTTTACATATTTTTTCAAGAAACTTATTGCTTTTTCACACATTTGTAAGTTGTCTTTTAAGAATTTTTCTGATTTAGTATATTTATAATGCTCATAAACGCCAAAGACTACACTTGCTGTTTCGTCAATTTGATATCCCCAACAAGGTGCGAGTTTTCCGTCTGTATAAAATCTTTGCTCCCACATTCCATTTTTACTTTGTGTTTTTTTACAGAAGCATTTGTAGAATTTTTCTGTTTCTTTTTCCATTTTTAGAATATCCATTGCTTTTGTTATGAATACTGCATCTCTTGGCCAGCAATAAGCATATCTTCCACATCTAGTAAAGTTTTCATCAACCTCTGGTGATGCTATAATGCCACCTGTTTCAGCATTTGTTAGTAGTGGAAATAGCAATATACTTCTTTTATATATTTCAAAAACTCTTTCTTCATAGCTATTTTGTGGTTCTTTTAAATTTAACCCATTATGTGTTTTTACGTATTTTCTCCAATATGCTTTTGTGTTAGTATATTCTTTGTGTAAATCTATTTTTGTAATTCTATCAACTTCATCTTCCATATCTGAGACATTTTTATTTTCATCTATTAAAATACATATTTCTAGGATTTTCTTTTCTTGTGGTTTTATTACTCCTAAGTCATACGCAATACTGCTGTCTTTTGACATTCCAATATAGTCTTTATCCCAAATCTCAGCTCTTTTTATTGTTTCTTTACTTCCATTTATTTGATGTGCTACAATTTTTGCGCCTTTTGCAAATGTAGCTACATTAAAATCATGTGCATATTGCATCATGCCTTCATCAATTACCTTGCAACTTACTAAATTGTTTTGGTCTGATAGTAATTCTGAATGTATAAAAAATTTTGTATTTAAATCTATTTTTCCATTGTTTAAGAATATATATCTTTTTACTAGTACATTTTCTTTCAATAATACATAATCTGTTTGGAGCATATTCAAATTAAAATATGTATTTGTTACTTCTGTGTTTAACACATTTGTGTCTGTATCATAATATTGTTTGTAAACATTGTTGATGTCGTCGTGTAAATATATTAAGTCTGAATTGTTTATTTTCACTCCTGTATGAAAAAAGTTGATGTATTGCCTATTATCTTTACTTGGGAAGTACATTCTTTGTAATTCCCCTTTTTCTGTAAATGTGGCTATCATATTTTTGTTTCCAATTATTGCTTCATTTAAATATTTGTTTTCCATTATTTTCTCCTTAGTTAAAGATGTGTCCCTAGTGGACAAAAATGTCCAAAAGGAAACGTCCCCAATGGACATTATCCTTCTATTATGTTTAATATTTGTTTTTCTAAATCTTTTATTCTTTCGTTTATTGCAAACACTTCTCTATCAGACAAATTCGTATCTTGAACGTCTTGTTTTACATAGTCTTCCATATCTTGAACTTCATTTCTTAATTTTGATAGTCTTTGCATTATCTCTCTTCTTAATGTGTTTGCTGTTTCTCTTCTTTCTATTTTGCTAACAACTTCTACTTTGTCGCTGTCCTTATCTATTTCATAAGTTTCGCCCCATTGTGGGATTACTACTGGTATTTGTGCTTCTTCTTCAACTTTAGCTTTAAAGATGTCTTGCGCTTCTTCTTCTCCGTGTACTAAGAATATTTGCTTTGGTTTTTCTATAAATGAATAGATAAAGTTCATAAGTCCTTCTTGGTCTGCGTGTCCTGAGTAACCTTCGATGTATTCTATTCTTGCGTTTACTGCTATTTCGTCTCCGAAAATTTTTACTGTTTTTTCTCCATTTACTATGTTGTATCCTAATGTTCCTGGTGCTTGGTAACCAACAAATAGTATTGTTGATTTTGGGTTCCATAGGTTGTGTTTTAGGTGATGTTTTATTCTTCCTACTTCACACATTCCACTTGCTGATATTATGATACTTGGTCTTTGGTCTTCGTTTAGTGCTTTTGATTCATCTGCTGTTCTTGTGAATTGTAACCCTGGGAATTCTAGTGGGTTATCTCCTTTCATTATTTCTTCTTGCACTTCTTCTTCAAATAGGTTTGTGTTTTCTCTGAACACTTCTGTTGCAGATATTGCAAGTGGACTGTCTACATATACACTTGCTTTCATTAATGTTTTGTATTTTCTTCTGAATTCTTCGTCATCTTTTGTTTCTTTTAGTTTATTTATTTCGTATAAAATTTCTTGTGTTCTTCCTACTGCAAATGATGGTATTACTACTGTTCCACCATTGTCTAATGTTTCTGATACTATATTTAAGAACAGCTCTGCTTTTTCTTCATTTCTAAGGTGAAGTCTACTTCCATATGTTGATTCCATTACTAGGTAATCCGCACTTTCTATCATTGTTGGAGAGTCTAATAATGGTATGTCATTGTTTCCTAAATCTCCTGTAAATACTGTTTTTGTTTCTTTTCCGTCTTCTTTTACCCATAGTTCTATAATACTAGAACCTAACATATGTCCTGCATCATTAAATCTTACGTGTATCTCTGGTGTTATTTCTATTATTTCGTCATATTGTACTGGTTCAAATATTTCTAATGACCTTGCTGCATCTTCTGCTGTATATAGTGGGTCTACTTCTTTTTGCCCTTTTCTTACTCTTTTTTTGTTTTTCCATTGGTTTTCCATTTCTTGAATATGTCCACTGTCTGGTAACATTAATGCACATAGGTCACATGTTGCTTTGTGTGCATATATTTTGTTTTTAAATCCTTCATTATATAGTTTTGGAATTCTTCCAGAGTGGTCTATGTGAGCATGTGTTAATAGCATAAAGTCTATTTCTGCTGGGTTAAATTGAAATTCTTCTCTATTTTGTTCTTCTAATTCTGCTCTTCCTTGCCACATTCCACAGTCTACTAAGAATTTTTTTCCTGCTGCTTCTACTAAAAAGTTTGATCCTGTTACTGTTCTTGTTGCTCCTAAAAATGTAATTTTCATATTTTACTTTCTTCCTTTCATTAATAAAATGCTTTTACTTTTTTATTTAGCCTAATATATAAATCTTTTTTGTTGATTTTGTCTGGTTCTTGTATTTGAATTTTATCTTCAAAACTTTCGCCGTCAAAGATTTGTATATAATAGTTTTCTTTTTCTTTTGTAAGTTTAACATATATTTCTTCTAAATTTATACTTCTTGTAGAAAAAATATATTTTAGTAGTTCATAATCAACATCTTCCTGTTTCGAAAATTTTTCTATAATTTTCATATCATGTGATTTTTTCAATAAAGTTCTTTCAATTCTTTCAATCATTCCTTTTAGTTCATCTACTTCTCTTATTGATTTTTCATAGTTGTATGGTAACATTGTGTAATACCTAAATTCATAAATCAGTTTTGCCATTTCTTGTTTTGTTTCTGTTGTTTTCATTTTATGTTCAAAGCATTTCAAAAATATTTTTTGCAATTGTAGTTTTAATTCTTCTATATCTTTTTCTAGGTCGAATGTGTCTAATACTTTTAGAATTTCTTGCTTGTTTTCTAAATTTCTTTTATATTCTACGAATTTTTGCGGATTCATTAATTCGTTTATTTTTTCTATTCTTTCTAGCTTTTTTTCTCTTTCTTCTTCCATTAGTTTTGATAATATTCTTATACTGAATATTTTTTCTTCTAGTGGAAGTTTTTCGTTTCTTTTGTCATATTCGTTTTGTAACATTTCTTTATTGTTTATTGTTTCATCTATATTTCTAATTTCTCTGGTAAGTTTTCTTTTTTCTTTTGTTAAACTTTCTAGAAAAATCTTGTTGTCTTGTATTTCTTCTAATTTTTCTTCTATTTCTCTTTTGACATTTTTTATTTTTTTACTCGCTTCTTTATCATATTTCACTTCTAATAAAATTGATATATCTTTTAGTTTCTTTATAAATTCTTTTGCATTTCTTTCGCCATAAGTTCCTTCAAGTTTATTTATAAATATTTCCATGTAGTCTAAAACTGCTTCTTTATTTGTTAACCACTTATCCATAAAATTGTTGCCTAATAAAAGAACTAAATTTTGATAGATTAAGTTATGGTCTACACTTTCAATCTCTCTTGATATAGTTGTCCATGAATAGCCATTAAAGTCTCTTAGTGGCTCTACTGTGCTAATATTTTTTCCAACAGTTATTAAATCTGATAACGTTTTATTTATCAAGAAATATTTGTCTTTTATTATTTTATCTTTTTGACTTATTTTGCTTATGCAATATAGAACTTTTCTTTCTATTGGATAACAAAAAATTATTTTTCTGTTTTTTTCTAACCAAAAACTTTTACCTTTTAATATTTCACATTCTTTTGAATTTGGATTTACTAGTTTTATTTCGTTGCAATTTTCTTTTATGTTATTCATTAATGTTTCTATCATTTTTTCTTTTGTTTCTACATCTTGTTTTACCTGTTTATAGTCTTTGTATGAGGTTTCTAATTTATATAAGATAGAAAGTAAAATACTTTTTGTATCTTCACTAAAGTACTTTTTTTCTAATAATGCTTCTAATTCATTGTTATAGTCTCTTTTTACAATTTTATCTAAGATATTCTCATTTTTCTTTAGCAAACTTTTTCTCCTTTACAAAATTATGCTTCTTGTTTAGTTCCCATTTTTAGCTCTTGTAATCTTTCCAAGGTCATTAAAACTTCTCTTGGTTTACTTCCTTGATATCCAGAAATAACGCCTCTTTCTTCCATTTGGTCTACAATTCTTCCAGCTCTTGCATATCCTACTTTAAATCTTCTTTGGATAAATGATGTTGATGCTTGTCCTGTTTCTACAACTGTTTGAATTGCATCCATTAAAAATGGGTCTGTATCGTCATCTGCATCTGCTTCTGTTGCTATTTCTTTATCTGTTTTATTTGAATTTTCTATGCTTTCTAGTATATCTTCACTATATGTTGCTGTGCCATTAGATTTTATGAAGTCTACTATTTTTTCAACTTCATCATCAGATACAAATGCACCTTGTACTCTTGAAGGCTTTGGTGCTCCTGCTGGGAAGAATAACATATCTCCTTTTCCAAGCAATTTTTCTGCACCAACACTATCTAATATTGTCCTAGAATCTACTTGTGATGATACTGCAAATGCTATTCTTGATGGTACATTTGCTTTTATTAGTCCTGTAATTACATCTACTGAAGGTCTTTGTGTTGCAATTACTAAATGCATTCCTGCTGCTCTTGCTTTTTGTGCTAAACGGCATATTGCGTCTTCTACATCATTTTTTGCAACCATCATAAGGTCTGCAAGCTCATCTATAATTATTACTATTTGTGGTAATTTTCCAGTTCCCTCTTCTGCATCTTTTTCTATGGCTTTGTTGTATCCTTTTAAGTCACGAACTCCCTTACTTGCAAATTTATTGTATCTATCATCCATTTCTTGAACTGCCCACGCAAGTGCTCCTGCTGCTTTTCTAGGGTCTGTTACTACTGGTATTAGCAGATGTGGTATTCCGTTATATACTGATAATTCAACTACTTTTGGGTCTACCATTACAAATTTTACTTCACTTGGTTTTGCATTATAAATAATACTTGTAATTAATGTATTTATACATACACTTTTTCCTGAACCTGTTGAACCTGCAATTAACACGTGTGGCATTTTTGATATATCTGCCAATTGCACATTACCTGCTACGTCTTTTCCAAGCCCGACTGTTAATTTTGATTTATTTCCTCTAAATTCGTCACTATCTAATATTTCTCTAAAATGAACTATTTCTTTTTCTTTATTTGGTACTTCTATTCCAACTGCTTGTTTTCCTGGAATTGGTGCTTCTATTCTTATTGTTTCTGCTGCTAAATTTAATGCAATGTCATCAGCTAAATTAGCAATTTTACTTACTCTTACACCTTCTGCTGGTTTTAATTCATATCTAGTAATTGCTGGTCCTACTGAAACGTTTTCTACTTTTGCAGACACACCAAAACTGTATAATGTTTTTTGTAGTCTTGTCGCTGTATCTGTTAATGCTTTTGTTCCACCTTTTATTCCCTTTTTGCTAGGTTTGCTTAATAACTCTACTGGTGGATATTCATAATGTTCATCTTCTACTGTTTGACTATGCTCTAATTGCAATACCGCTTTTTTCTTCTCTTCTTTTTGCTCTTCCACATCTTTAAACAAGTTACTGTCAATTACATCTGGTTGTATTGTTTTTTTACTTTGTTTTGTTAATGGTTCTAAATCATCATTTGAATGGTCATATTTCTTTAATCCTGGTTTTTCGTCTGCGTTATCCACAATTCTTCCACCAAAGTTGATTTTTATTTGATTGTCCATTGGCTGTTTTGCTTGTTGTTCTTTCATTTGTTTCATTTCTTCTCTTTGTCTTTTTCTTCTTTCTGCTCTTGTTTCCTTTTCTTCAATTGCCATTTCTTTTGCTAATTCTGCTTTTCTTTCTAGTCTTTCTTCTCGTTTTTCTTCTAGCTTATCTAGTAACATATTTATTATTTCCGATAAGTTTATTCCAAATGTGAATACTAACAATATAACTGCAAGTCCAACACAAAATATTACTGCTCCAGCATTTCCTAGTAGTTTCGTAAGTGGTGCTGCTCCAACTGCTCCTATTGCTCCACCGCCTTTACTTTGTGAGCCTAAGTAATATGCGTCTTTTACTAATTCTGTCATTTCTTTTGAGGATTGCAATTCTCCTGCTGAAAATTGGAATACACTAAATACTATTGCTATACTTACTACTGCTATACCATATTGTACTAGCTTTGGTACTATATCTTCTTTTCCGTCTACTGCCAATTTTATTGCTACGGCAAACATTCCGATAGGTAATATGTATTGCATTATTCCAAACATTCCGCCTAGTATTTCATTTAATTTTAGACCTACTACTCCTGATTTATTGTAAATTAGTACTGCTAAAAGTATGCTAAATACAATTAGACTTACTACTACTAAATCTAATTTTGATTTTTGTTTTGTTCTTTTTTTATATCTTCTTTTTTTAGCCATTTTCTACATCCTTCCTACTTAAAAAGTCAGAGTTCAAAAGTCTGCTCTTTTCTGACTTCTGATATCTGACTTTTGCTTTTATTGTAATTCTTTTCTACTATTTTGGATTGTTTTTATTGTATCTTCTAAAGAAATTTGCATTAAGTTCAATGCTTCTGTCATGTTCTCTCCTAATTTGTTTAGTGTGTTATTTAATACGTTTTCTGTACTTGAAAGAATAGAGTCTGCATATTCTTTTGTTCCTTTTGAAATTTCTCTTGACATTTCGTTTGCTGTTTCTATTATTTCTGTTTTTTGGTCATATGCTTTCCTTGTAATTTCATGCTCATCTATCATAGCTATAATTCTATTTTCTGCTTCTTTTACTATTCCGTCTGCTTCTTTTTGAGCTTCAACTAATATACGTTGTCTTTCTTCTTTTATCCATTTTGCTTGTTTTAGCTCATCTGGAAGCTTTATTCTTATTTCTTTTATTATATCTAACATTTCTTCTTTATCTACTACACTTTTAGCAGAAAATGGTAAATTCCTACTGCTTTCTAATAAATCTTCTAAAGTTTCTAATAGTGTAAATAATTCCATTGGTTTCCCCTTTCCTATCTATCCTATTTTTTAACAAAAATAAGATGTGCTCGACCATATTTTCTTTGGTTTACTATTTCTATGTTTAGTTTTTCTATTTGTTTTATAATTCGTTCTTCTTCATCTGTTTCTATAATTATAATTGAATCTTCTTTTATTAGATTTTTATCTAATATTATTTTAATCGCATTATAAACAAAATCTGTTTTATATGGTGGGTCTATATATATAATATCTATTTTTTCTTCTATTTTGTCATTTAGCAATTTTTCAAAAGGTAATTGATATAATTCTATTTGGTTTTCTAAATGTGTTTTTTCTATGTTCTTTTTTATTATATTGATTGCTTCTTTTGACTTATCACATAGTATTGCTTTTTTTGCGCCCCTGCTTACTGCTTCTAGTCCTATCGCACCACTTCCAGAAAATAAGTCTAAAAATATGCTTTCTGGTATGTCTCTTTGTATTATATTAAATAGTGACTCTTTTACTCTATCTAGTGTTGGCCTTGTATTGTCGCCTTCTAATGTATATAATTTTGTACCTCTAGCTTTTCCACCAATTATTCTCATAAATCACCCTTCTTAAGTTATTTACATTCTAATATTTTTTCTTGCAATGGTCAATAGTATTAATAGAAATGTAACATAGATTTAACAGTTCTGTAACATTTTTTCTCTTTTGTAATATTTTTCCTTATTTATAGACACAAAAGGACTATCTATTTTAGATAGTCCTCTTTTGTATTATTTTTATTCTTTATTTATATCTTTTATTAGTTCTAATTGTGATATTAGTAAAGATTCCATTTTTGCTTTATATACATCGAATTGTTTTCTTATGTCTTCTAATGTCTTTTTCTTTGCAATTATTTCGTTATCTAAATCACTTGCTTCTTTTTGTGCTGTTCCTCTTGCTTCATTTACTATTTGGTCTGCTTTTTGTTTTGCAGCATTTTTTACATCTTCTGCCGCTGTTTGTGCCATTACTAGCGTATTTTGTAGAGTCCCTTCTATCATTTTATAGTGCTCTAAATCTTTTTCTAATTTATCTACTTTTGTTTTTAGTTCAGCAACTTCTTTATAATTTTGAGCATAGTCTTCAGTTAGTTCATCTAAAAAATCGTCTACTTCTTCTACACTATATCCATTCATCATTTGTTTAGAGAATTTTTTATTCTCAATATCTAACGGTGTTATCATTTTTTATTCCTCCCTATGGATATGTTTTTTAGTTTATTCCATTGTTTTTTAACCATGAAACAGAAAGTTTGCTTTTCATTTCTTCTCTTGCCATTTCATTTGTTATTTCGTAGTTTGATGGTGCTACTAAGAATATTGAGTTTGATACTTTTTGGATATATCCATCTAACGCATATACTCCACCACTAATAAAATCAACTATTCTTCTTGCAACATCTTTGTTTACGTATTCTAAGTTGACAATTACTGATCTCTTTTCTTTTAAGAATGAGCATATTTCATCTGATTGCTCAAATGTTGTTGGTTGTGATATTACCATTTTTATTGCGTTTGCATTTGCTTGTGGCATGCTTACTACTTTATTTTTTCTACCAAATAATTTTCTATCTTCCTCTTCCTCTACTTCGTCTTCATAGTCATATATGTTTTCTTCATCGTATTCTTCAGGTTCTGCTGAATCCATTCCAAATAAATCCCATACTTTGTTCATTAAAGCTCCTGACATAAAAAAACCTCCTAATTACTTTCCTTTGTTTTTATTTTTTGGTTGCTTTTAGTATCCACTTTTTTTCCAATATTGTCAATATTTTTCACCAATGTTATTAAATTTTAATATTTCTGTAATATTTTTGTAATATTTTTACCATTGGTGACGGATTTTTCACTCAGGCTCAAATTCTTATTTTATATTTTGAATAAATGATGAATGTGACTGGAATAATATTAGAAATTCTTTAATTATGTTATGGAAAGAGTTCGTGCTTGACACGGAAGGGTGCCATAACATAATTTTAGAATTTCTTTTTTTATGCAGGGAACCGAAGAATTTATGAAAAATAAAAATAAGAATTTGCCCGCGAACATTACTTTTTATATAAACTTACAAATTTTAAATTTCACTCCACTCAAGCAATCGATATCAAAACATACACATATGCACAGGGTAGCCATAGACCTTATGCAAGAAGGGGTGTCCCCAGTGGCAAAAAATTGCCAAAAAGGTCCGTCCCCATTGGCAATATTTCTTTAATTATATCTTAGGATTTGTTAAAATTTCGTCATAAAGTGTAATTTTCTTATAAGAAGTAATCTCTGCGCTCGAATACCCCAATTCCTTTAATTCCTCATTAGAATAAGGTTCCACTATTGAATAATTTTCGCCCTTTTCTTCTACCTTTACTAGTAGCTCGCTCAAATATCCAGCCCTATTTCTAACAACATAATTCAATCCATCTTTTTCCACAATCGCCTGATTTGGAACTTTCAAGCCTGAGGCGCTCCACCAAATCAAATCTACTGTTGTTTTTCTATAATTAATCAATTCCTCTATCTGCTCAGTAACCTTAAATATCAGAAGATTACTTCCATCTTCTTCATTTTTTATCATTTGTATTTGTGCTGGTATTTCTGTGTTATTTGCTAATCTTATTTTGATTTTGTCTCCTTCTTTTGCTTTTTTTGCTTCTTCTGAATTAGATATTGTTGCTATATAGCAAGCAAAATTATTTATAATTTTTCCGCATTCTTCGTTTGTAGCAACTATTTTTCCAGTTTTCAAATCTAATTTTTCTAAATAGTCTTTTTCAAGTGTTTCAAAACTATTAGGTGTAAGTACTTCTTCTAATCCGTCTACTCTATATGAAACTACTCCACCTATGGGCGCTTTTACATATTCTGCTCCTGAGTTTAGTTGGTTTTCAAAGTTTTTTCTGGATTCTATTAGTTGATTTAAGTATGAGCCTCTTGGACTTGATTCTCCAGCTATTTTTGCTTTTTTTGCTACTAATTTATCTATTTCCTTTTTATATTCTGTAAGTTGATTTGCGTCTGTTATTTTACTGATATTTTCTATTTTCTCGTCTATCTGTTTTTCTAGTAATTTCATATCAGATGTTAGTACACTGTTGTCATTCTTCATTACTTCTTGGATTTTTGTATCTAGTTCTGATATTTTTTGTTTCAGAGTTTCTTCATTTGCACTATAATATCTAAATACATTTTCGTTTACTCCTGCTTTTTCTCCTTCAGCAATGATTTGTTCCATTCCGTTTTTATAGTTTTCGCCTTTTATTACTTTTTCTTCTCGTATTATGTATCCTATTGCAATTTCTTCTTGATATAGTTTCCCTTCTTCCACTGTAAATACATTTGTTGGCTGTTTTATTAAAAGATATATCGTATATATTAAATATATCAAAATTCCTATACCAATTGTTATTGCAACAATTCCTTTTCTATTTAATTTCTTTTCTTTTCTAATATTCTTATTGTTTTGTGTTACTTTTGTTTTATTAGATATTTTTTTCTGTTCCTTCAATTCAAACCCTCCAAAATAATTTTTATATTATTTTGTATTTCATCTTGTGCATTTAACCATATTGTTTGCTTATTTTTTCTAAACCATGTTAATTGTCTTTTAGCATATCTTCTAGTTTCTTGTTTTATTTTTTCTATCATTTCTTCTTTTGTTAGTTCGTTTTCCAAATATTGAACAACTTCTTTATATCCTAGACCTTGCATTGCTGTTGGGAATTTTTCATATTTGTTATAGACTTCCTTTACTTCTTCTATTAATCCTTGTTCTATCATAATGTCTACTCTTTTGTCTATTCTTTCATATAATTTTTCTCTTTCCCAATTTAATGCATATACTTTATAATCATATTCAACTTCTTTTTCTCTCGATTTCTTTTCCTGCTCTGTTTTATTTTGGCCAGTTGCATGATATATTTCTAAAATTCTTAGTATTCTTTTTTTATCATTTTTACTTATTTTTTCTATTGCTTGTGGGTCTATTTCTTTTGCTTTTTTGTAAAGTTCTTCTAGTCCTTTTTCTTCTACTTGCTTTTCTAAACTTTCCCTATATTGTTCATCAAATTCTATATTTGGATATTCTATTTCATAAATCAAACTATCTACATATAGTCCTGTACCACCTACAATTATTGGAGTTTTGCCTTTTTTTATAATCTCTTTTATAGCTTTTTTTGCATCTCTTTTATAATCGGCTACACTATATCTTTCATCTGGAGATACGAAATCTATTAAATAATGTTTTATTCCTTGCATTTCTTCTACTGTTGGCTTTGCTGTTCCTATTGTCATGTCTTTATAGATTTGCATTGAATCACTTGAAATTATTTCTCCATTTATTTTTTTGGCAAGTTCTATTGATAAAGCTGTTTTGCCTGACGCTGTTGGTCCACATATTACAACTACTTTTTCTTTTTGCATTTTTCTCTTCCTTTATTTTTTTAATTGATATATTTTTAATATTCCGTGCTTGTGTGTCTTTCATATATCCACATTCAATCCACATACATATTGCAAATATTATTATTAAAATAATCATTTTTCTTAAAAATTCTTTTTGTTCTATTTCTCCTTCGTGAATTTTATATAATTGTTTTGAAATATATGGGAGCAATATCAATAAATTTAATCCTGTAAAAATCATTAATATTATTCTTCTTATTTCGTTTTCTCCCACTATTTCTTGATAATTAATTCCACTTTTAGATATTGCAAATACTATTGCTGTAATTATATATGTTATTAACACACCTATCACTATTACTGCAATTTTTTGTGGTTTTTCAATGTCTCCTAGGCTGCTCCATGCCCATATTATTGATAATCCATATAATATTATTATTACTATAATTATTAAAGCCATTATGCTCTCCTTTGTTTTATGCTTTTATTTTCTTGCAAATTTTCTTTCAATGTCATATTTAGTCATTTTTATGGCTGTTGGTCTTCCATGTGGGCAAGTAAATGGATTTGGTAATTGTAATAAACTATCCATTAAGCTTTCCACTTCTTGGCTTGTTAATGCCATATTTGCTTTTACAGCTGCTTTACAAGCTACTGTCGCTATAAATTTTTCTTCTTTTTCTTGCTTTGCTGTTCTTGCCACTGTATTTATTTCATCTAAAGTTTCTAAGAATAGTTCCTTTGTGTCTAAGTCAATACATATTGTTGGAACTCCTGTTAATTTTATTGTATTTTCTCCAAATTCTTCTAAGCAAAATCCAGCTTGTTCAAACATCGAAATATTGTCTTTTGCTATATTCATTTCTTTATGTGATAATGTTATTATGTCTGGTAATAATAGCATTTGTGAGTCTTTTTCTTTTTCACTGTAATAATTTTTCTTTACTTTTTCATACATTATTCTTTCGTGTGCTGCGTGTTGGTCTATTATGTACATTTCGTTGTTCATTTCTATTATTATGTATGTTTTAAATGCTATTCCTATAAACTTATATGCTGGTTTCTTAAATTCTTCTTGTGTTTCAAACATTGATATATTGTCTTTTGCTATATCTATTGCATTTATTTTTTTGTCTTCTTCCTTTTTTTCTGTATGTTCTCCTGTTTTTGGAGTTGTGCCAAATAATTTGGCATACATTGTGTTAAATGCTTCTATTGGTTGTGCATTTACTTCTATTGCCTCTTCTTCTGATTTCTCTTGTTGTGTTTTACTATTTTCTTGTTCTTCTTCGTTTTTTAATTCTTCGGAATTCCCTAGTTCATATGTTGCACTTTCTTCATTTACTTCTAATATTCCATCATCTTTATTTTTTCCATTAAATATATCTTCTAATATATTCGTTTTTATTTTGCTTTCTTCGTCTGTATATTCTTCTATTTTCTTTTCTGCTTGTTTTCTAAATCCAAATAATCCAGCTCCTGAATTTTGTTCTTCTTTTTTGCTTTCTTTTAACATTCTTAGTCTTTCTTCAAAGCTTACAGCATCTCTTCTTATCACATTTTCTACTGGCTTATTTTCTGCTGTCTCTTCTTGCGGTTGCTTTTCAGTGTTTGCTACTAATTCTCCTTTTAGTAATGTGTCTTTTATTGAGTGGTATATTGCTTGGAATACTTTATTTTCTTCTTGAAATCTAACTTCTAATTTTGCCGGATGTACGTTTACATCTACTTTTGCTGGGCTCATTTCTAGGTTTAATACAACAAATCCAAATCTACCAATAGGAATTAGTCCTTTATACGCTTGTTCAGTTGCCGCTGTAAGTGTTTTGTCTTTTATGTATCTTTTATTTACAAAGAATAATTGGTTTGAACGGTTTGACCTTGCTATTTCTGGTTTTCCAATTACTCCTGTAACTGTTATATCTTCATATTTGTATGATAGTTCCATTATTCCGTTTGCTACGTCTTTTCCATATATGCTGTATATAACGCTTTTCAAATCTCCGTTTCCGTTTGTTTGTATTACTGTTTTCCCTGTATTGATTAGCTTTATTGCTATATTGGGATTTACTAGTGCTATTCTTGTAATTGCATCTTCAATATATCCTGATTCTGTGTAATCTTTTTTTAAAAATTTGTATCTAACTGGTGTGTTGAAAAATAAGTTTCTTACTGTTATTGTTGTTCCTGTTCTGCATCCTGCTTCTTCTTTTTCTAATATATTTCCTGCTTCTACTACTACTTTATATCCTATTTCTTGTTCTTCTGTTTTTGATACCATTTCTACATTTGCTATTGCTGCAATACTTGCTAATGCTTCTCCTCTGAACCCCATTGATGTTACTGTATCTAAGTCTTCTGCTGACCTAATTTTGCTTGTTGCGTGTCTTTCAAATGCTATTTCTAGGTCATCTTGTGCTATTCCTTTTCCGTTGTCTGATACTTTTATGTATGATATTCCTCCGTTTTTTATTTCTACTGTTATGTTTGTTGCTCCTGCGTCTATTGAATTTTCTACCATTTCTTTTATTACTGATGCTGGTCTTTCTATTACTTCTCCTGCTGCTATTTGATTTATTGTTAGTTCATCTAATAATACTATGTTTCCCATTTTTTCTTCCTCTTTCTAGTTCTTTGTCTTTGGCTTTTATTATATCATTATTTTTTATTTTTTGTATAGGGTTTTCACAAAAAAAATCGCTTTAGATTTTTAGAGATTATCTCTTTTATCTAAAATGATTTTTCGTTCTATATTTTTATTAAGTTGTATTTGTAATCTTATGCCATTTTTAGTTTTTGTAATTCTTTTTCATTTATTTTTGTTATATCCATTATATCTTTGTCACTCATTTGCTTTTGCAACATTTCTTTTACCATTTGTTTTATTGCTTTTGCTATTCCTATTTTCTCCCCACGTTTTTCTCCAATCTTCTCTCCTTCTGCTCTTCCTTCTCTTTTTTCATCTTCTAACCATTCTATAAAATATTTTTCAAATCTCATATCTTCGTTTACTCCTCCTTTTAATTTTTCAATATATTCTTTTCTCTCTTCTGGCATTATCTTTCTGATTTTATTAGAATATTTAAGCATTGCCATTATATATTCTTTTTCTTCTTTTGTTAGCTCTTTTTTAAGTATCTTATTTATTGCCTCTTTTATTTCTTCTTTCGAATTTGCTTTTTCAAATAGTAATGCTTTTGACATTCCTGTGTTTTCCTTTATTAAATCTTCTTTTATTTCATCATTTATATCTACTAAATTATATTCTGTATATTTGAATGTTTTTATTCCATATTCTCTTTCTTTTTCTCTAATATCTATGTCCCATTTTCTATCTCCTGTGTATAATACTATCGGACAAATAGCTATATTAAATATTTCATTGCTTGATTTCATAATGTCTCTTCTTAGTTCTATACAATATTTTGTCATTCTTTCAGACATATTATAGTCCACTTTGCTTTGATGTTCTATTATTATATATAAGTTCTCTTTTGGTATTTGGTATACTATATCTGCTTCTTGCCTTTCAAATTTAGATGTTATAAATTCTTTATTGTATTTTTCTATGTCTTTTTCAGTTAATTTTTCAAATATTTCGTCTTTGAAATATTTTTTCATGAAGTTTATAACTTCTTTTTTGTTACTTAATATTTCCTTAAAAATTTTGTCTTTATATTGATGTGTCTTTTCTTGTTTAATATTTAAGTTGTATTCTGCACTTTCTTCTCTTAATTCGTATATTCCCCTTGGCTCTGTGCATCTTAAATATTCATCGTATGTAAATAAATACATTATTTATCTCCTCACTTTCATTTTAATATATTTTTATTTCTTTGTCAATGTTTCTTCATTAGTAAAACAGTGTAGGTTTTCTTTATTTTTCTTTTTTTATTACCTTTTTTCTCTTTTTTATATCTTTTTTGAATTTTAATTTCGATTAAAAAATATTCGAATTTAATTTTGAATGAATACAGATTTTAGCATTAATAAAAATATTATAATACTTTTATATACAAAAAAGTATATATCATCTGCACGTTTATTACTATAACAGATTTTATATACTTTTTCAATATCTTTATTTAAATTTTTTCAACTTTTCATCGACAATTTTCGACACACTTACAAGTATTCCGCATTTTATATATCCATTTGACTTCCCAAAAAAGTTGCAGCTGACTGAGCCACCTTTTTCTCCACTTCGTCCATTTTCTTATTTGCTTCTTTTGACATAAGTATAACTGTTCCAATTGTATCACCATTTGAAATTATAGGATAAACAACTTGTGCATTATTTCTTCTTTCATTATTATCATTTTTAGTAATCGGCATAGCCATATCGCTATTTTCTTTGCTTGTATAAACTTCCTTATCTTCCATTAATTGTTCTAATTCTTTGCTTACATCTTGTTCTAAAAATTCTTTTTTAGAACCACCAGATACTGCAATTATAGTATCTTTGTCTGTTATGCAAGCTATATGACCTGTTGTTTTTGATAATGTCTCAGCATATCCAGAAGCAAATTCAGAAAGTTCGCCTATTGGTGAATATTTTTTTAGAATTACTTGACCTTCTCTATCTGTAAAAATTTCTAATGGATCACCGCCTTTACTATCATTGGAACAAAGTCTCCCTTTCTTGACCTGTGTAAAAAATTTACGATCATTATGGTTTCTATTTTTTTGTATTGCTGTTATGTTATTTCTTGAAATACCTATATTATTTCCAATGTCTAGTATATTTTCTATATTGGACTTTAATTTTATAATTATTT
Organism: uncultured Clostridia bacterium; assembly: GCA_949443285.1. Classification (GTDB taxonomy): domain Bacteria; phylum Bacillota; class Clostridia; order TANB77; family CAG-508; genus CAG-269. The sequence goes on along the minus strand of CASSLW010000006.1, from coordinate 27,344 downwards.
TATCTTCATATATCTCTATACATTCAACTATAGTTTCTAAATCTGTTTTATCTAATTTTTCTTTATTTAAAATATCATCAAAAATTTTTAGTGCATCTTTTTTAGCTTGTACTATATTTTCCTTTGTCTTTTTATTTTTTTCTTCCATTTCTATTTGAGATGATAATAATTTCAATTTGTCATTTAATTCTTTTTCCATTGTAGCATACATCTCTTCAATATATTCTCTACCATCTGGATTCTTCATAACATCTCTAATTTTTTGTTGCATTGTAGTTTTTAATTCGTTCTTTGCTTTTTCTTGTTGTGCCTTTAATGTTTCAAGAAGTCCTTGATTACTTTCTTTTTTTACGTGGCGTCTATTTTTCTCTAATTCTTCATTTAAATAGTCTATAACTTTATCAGCATTTTGCTTAATCATCTTAATATAAGATTTTATTAACTCGTCCAATACTGAAACCAAAATATGATGACTAGTGCAAGCACTTCTCCCATGTTTATGATATTCTCCGCAATAATATGCAGGCTTTCTCTTTGCATTGCTTATTGAAAACATTGGTGCACCACAATCTCCACATCTCATAAGTCCTGTATAATCGTTGTCATATTTTTTAGTACCTCTATAATGTGTTTTGCTCTTACTTCTATTTTCATGTACTTCTTTAGCTTTATCAAATAGTTCTTTAGTTATTATGGGTTCATGGAAGTCTTCAAATACATATTGTTTTTCTTTAGATAATTTTTTATCTGTACCATTAATTCCTTTTCTTGAATACTTATTTGTTCTTAATGTTCCTATATAAAAATCATTTTCTATTATATGCTTTATTGAAGCAGTATTCCATTCATCACCTGCTGGCCCTTCATAATCTTTTCCTTGTTCTTCCCATAATTGTTTCAATCTTTTTTTAGGAGTTGGTATTTTTTCTTCCGTTAAAATCCTTGATATTGTTTTATAACCATACCCTTTTACATACATTTCATAGATTCTATGGACTATTTGTGCTGCTATGTGATCTACTCTATATTCTCTTTTTTGATAATCTACCATAACATATCCATATGGCACATTTGTTATCCAAGTACCATTTTTAGATTTGTTTTGAACAGTGCTTCTAATCTTTCTACTGATATCTTTTACATATAATTCGTTGTACCACGTTTTTATTCCTACAATGTCATTGTTCTGCTCTTTTGAAGTATCTAAGTCATCATTTATTGCAATTACAGTTACATCCATTTCTTCCAATTCTTCTATAAATAATAGAGTTTTTGCATTGTGTCTACCAATTCTTGATAAATCCTTTGCAACCAGGATGTCGATATTTCCGTCTAATATTTCTTTTTTCATTCTTGTAAAATCTGGTCTATCAAATTTGTAACCACTATAGTTATCATCTTCAAATTCTATAATTTTATAGTTTTCAAAACGTTCTCTTACATAATCTTTAATAATATTTCTTTGATTTATTATACTTTCGTATCTCTCTTTGTCTTCATCATAACTTACTCTAGAATAACTTGCTATTCTTAGAGGTTCATTTCTAACACACATTTTTCCTCCTTTCTGTGTGTCTTAATGAATACTATTTTATTATACTATATTTTTCATTAAATTTCCACAAGATATAAATTTTTATAAAAAAACCTATAAATTAATTTATAGGTTAGTAGGCATTATTCATTATTAAATTTAGTAAATTTCTCTTTATATCATCATTTCCAGATTGATACATACAAATTCTATATTTTAATGTTTTATATTTTTCTATCTCTTGTTCTATATTTTTTGGAAGATTATCTGTTGGATTTTCAATACTACTAAACCATATTGAAACTGTTTTTAACTTTTCATTAATTTCTAATTTCATACTTCCTCCTTATATATGTCCATCAGTATATTCCGGATATCTAATTTTAATAGCTTCATAAAAGAACGGTGCATATGAACAACAAAATATTTCACTCACTCCATAATGTTCTGATAATTTTTCATTTTCTAAATCATCTTCACTGTCATACATTAAATTATGATTCCACAAATTTAATGCTAATCTTGTTACTTTCATTGATGTTCCTGTCTGCCAACCTTTTTGAAGTGAATCAAGATTAATTTCACGTTTTTCTAAATTAAATATTTCATCGCAATGCTCCCTTGTTGATTCAGCTATTCCTATTGTATAAAATAGTGCTTTATAATAAACGTCTGATGCTTTAGATTCATTTAATTTCTGATAATAAAATTTTTCATGCTCGTCATCTACAAATTTCATTATTTTCTCACCTCTTTTATATATTATCCAATTTTTTCCATTTTAAACATTTCTCTACTTAGTTATCATTATTTTTGTATTACTTAAATTCTTCTTCATTTTATCTATTTTATTTTTTTCCATACTGTTATTATTTGTGTGAATATTAAACATAACTTCTATTTCATTTAAAAAATCTTTAACTGTTGTTTCTTTATTAGCACTATTCAATATACTTTCTGTTGCATATAGTACATATCCTATACACCATTCTTTTTCTATAAATATTCTTTCCATCATTACTTCTCCAATTATTTTTTATTTAATCTATTTGTCTTTTATATTTTTACTTCATTAAATGGTAATCAGCTACATTACTCCTCAGGATTCTAACCTATCTGAACTCAGACTTGTTCTCGCTGTTTGCGACGTTTTAACGCTCGAACTTACGACCAAACAAGAGTATTATTATTCATATTTATTAGTTATCGCCTTATTGGTTGCTATCCAATATTTAAGTTTTATGGTTCTGTTTCCACAAATTAAACTAGCTCTTAATAAATCGTTTATTTAATGAATGTTATTCAATTTTCAATGTGCTTTCTTATTTCTCTAAAATTGAAATAAGTGAAAGAGTATTTTACCCCTTCACTTATTTGCTCACTAATTGTAGTTTTGTACTCCCCTACTCTTCAAAAAAATTTTTGATTTTTTTAATGCCTTGTTGTAAACTTTTTTGTATCTGACTTTTTTGTACTTTTTCTAATTTAGCAACATCTCTCACTGTTATTCCATTTATAATATGCAAATCTACTCTTCTATGTTGTGTTTCTGTCAAACTATTTAGTGCTTGTCTTATTTTCTCTTTATCTATATTTTTTATAACTAATTCTTCCACACTTTCTATTGAATTAAATGCTCTATGATATAGTTCTTCTTCAGTTAATGTTGATTGCTCTAAATGTCTACTTGTTTCGTTTTTTATTTTTACATATGCTTTTTTTGATTTCGTATATGTATCAAATATTTCCTTGCTAATTTCGATTTGGCAGTCTTTTTCTACACTATCCTTAAAATATATGTAATATGTGTTCTTATCTTCTATATATTCTAATATGTAACTATCCACTTCGTATTTCATTATTTTTCCTCCATTCAATTTCAAGACTTTGTTTTGAATTGAATATTGGTGGGCTTCTAGCTCCATATGAACAAATAAGAATAGTTCTAAATAATTTTCGATACATAAAAAAAATCAAGCATGCAAAAAATATTACATACTTGATAACTGTATATGGACGCAATTGACCATTATCTATACTTATTAATAATGTTACTTTTAGCTTATACTCATCTCCATACATATACACCAAACTCCATTTATTCTTATTAACTAAATAAGTTCTAAAAAGAGTTTCAAAATTTATACTTTATCTTTTTCAAAGTCTAAATTTTATATACAAACTATTCTTGTGAATTTTTAGATTCTTTTGTACTGCCCTTTTTAGACCTTGATTAATTTAGTTGAATTATAATTTCGTTTTTTATTTTTGTGTTTATTACGGTAAATTTCGGTAAAATTATTTTAAAAATGTATAAAAGCCTAGCTTCTACCATAAATTTTTATGTATTAGTTGCATTTACATAATTTTCGTGATATAATATGCTCGTATTTATTATTCGAAGGGGTCATAATAATGATAAAAGTTCTTGTTGCAAACGAAAATAAGCAACGTATTTTAGAATGTTGTCAATACCTTTCTAATAACAATCCTGAACTAAAAATAATTGGTGCTAACACTGGTATTGATACGTTGAAAAAATATAATGAAATGAAGATTGATGTATTAATTTTAAATTCGCATTTTAGCGATATAAAAGCTACTGAAATTATAGATAGACTATCAATCACAGACTATGAACGAAATAAAAACAATATAATTTTAACTATAAATTCTAAAAAGGAACAGACTAATTTCACTAATACTGCTAAAATTTATAGAATTTTTAGAATGTCTAAATCTCTGGAAGAATTATCAAATATTGTAAGAGAAATATCATATGGAAAGAAATACAATAATATTGATGATGAATGCCTTAATAAATTACTTTACAGTATGCGAATTACGCTAGGTTCTCTTAAAACTGAAATATTAAAAGATGCTATATATGAATGCTACAATTTTCCATATTTGTTAAACAACTTTGATTCCGTTCTTAATTTATTATCCTTTAAATATAGAACAGATACAGAAACAATACGAAATGCTATTCGAAGTACTTTGGGCAATCTTAACAAATATAAACACAATTTACAAAATCATGATGTTGTTAAGATGTTTGAGCCAGATAAAAACATAAGTCCAAAAGCATTTTTAGAAGTCGTAGTATCTTATTTACACTTTCAAAAAAAATCAAGAAATAATCTTTTAGTTTACTAAAATTTTATTCCTTGATTTTTATATGTATATTTATTTATATTCTTTATACTCTTTATAATCTTGTAAAATGCTTCTTATTGTATCAGAATCACATTCATCCATCCAAGCGTTTAATTTTGTTCCAACTATATCATATCCTTTTTCGATTTCTGACATTGGCATCTCTTTTGCAAAAAAATTGAATACAGGGATTTCATTATCTAATTCTTCTTTTACATTTTTCATCATATCAATACTACTCATATCTAACATATCATATTTTGCAAATACCATTTCTGGCTTTAACTCTAATATCTTATTATAAGTTTCTCTTCCTGTTATTGTTTTTGCAACAATTTCTACAAATTCTAAATCTTTTATATAATTCGCTATATTATTTGCTATATTGACATCATCAAACGATATAATTGTTCTGATTTTATTTATACCATTTAATTTTTTAAAATCTATAAATTCTTCTTTTAATATATTTCCGAAATGTTTATCAACACCATTTTGTGTTTGTATTACATCGCCATTTGGTAAAACTACTATACTCTTTTCAAATTCATTTTGTTTTTTGTATTGAATAATTTTGATATTTTCAAAATTTCTTAATTTTCCTACTTTATCATTTAACTCTTCTTCTGTAACTTCTAGTGTTTCTCTATTTTCTAACGACTTTTCCCTTATAGGCATAAATTTTAAGAATTTCCATTTTGCAATATTATAATTGTTTAAAAACTCTCCTAATTCATCTAATTTATTTATGTTCTTACTGCTAACTACTGTATTAATACCTACTCTTATAGTCTTTCCCTTTGTTTTTTCTAACAGTCTTTTAATTGTTTGAACGTGATTTTTTCCTTTACCTAATATGTCATTTATATCATCTTCAACTGAATCAATAGACAAATTTATTTCTTCCAAATTATCTAAAATGTCTTCCACATATTCTGTATCATTGTTAGCTAAAAATATTCCATTAGTTACTAATTTGTTGTGTATTCCCTTTTCCTTTGAACTTTTAATTAATTCGTTTAACTTAGGATATAACACTGCTTCTCCACCTGTCCAAGTTATATGGTTTATTCCACTTTTGGCTAGATTATTTAAAATTTTTTCGTTGTCTTCATAAGACGAATCTGGAATATTAACAAATCCAAAACAGTATTTACAATTTTGATTACATCTCGTAGTTATTTTCCAACATACTTTATTTTTTCTCAATTTAAATCAACCTTTTCTTTCTTATTTTATATCCCATATTATATCCTAATAGTTGCTAAAAGTACAGTTGAAAAAATCTAACATACATTAGATTTTTTCAAAGCAAAAGCAAAAACACTATGTTCATATACATAGTGCTTTTGCTTTAATATATTTTATTAAAAAACATTAATATTGATTTCAGGTTCTTTATACGATACTTCTTTATCTGCATTTATATTAAATTCCACTGTTATGGTTACTTCTTCTCCTGATAAAATAAGTTTATACTCTCCGCTCTTGTAATTTAGTGTATTCAATTTCTTTTTTTATTTTATCTTCTTGGTCTTTTATTGTATTTATTTCTCCATTTTGTATTTCTTTATAAACATATTTTAAACCTGTTCCGCGTAAATCCTGCAAGTGAATTACTTGTATCTTCTCCTATTTTTTGTCCGGAACTAGTATTCTCTGTATTTTCTACTTTTTTCTCGATAGAATAACTGTCAGGATAGTTATATTTCCTTTCATTTTCATCTATTATATCAAGTTCGATCTTTGTATCAGTAAATTCAGTTAAAGATATTTTAACTTTGTCTTTAGAACTAAAACAATACTTTAAATGTTTTTCTGGTATGATTATATTAGTTTTTTCATTTAAGATTTTAATTTTTTTAACATTAGAAATACTTGCTGGGTATGTTAATGCCATCATTCCATCAAAATCAATTAATATTTCTTGTCCTTCCTTAAAACCTATGTTACCTTCTTTAGAAAAACTAACATTTATTAATCCTTCATCTTTTTCAGTTTGCATTACAATTAAACTATTTTTATTTACCTTTACAATTACAGCTTTTATAGAGGTTCTCTCACTAATTGCTGAATTTGCATTTTTTGTATTAATATTTCCTAAACTAATTATCACACAAAAAAATATCATTATAATTGCTACAACAATTATTACCATTGTTTTTTTCTTCATCTTCATAAAACTCCTAACTACTTTGACTTTATCTATTTTCACGTATTATATCAATTATATTCTGTGAAATTCTAACAACTTGTGTAGAAGTCAAATTCCCTGCTTTAATTATTCCAATGATGTTTTCATCTGTAGTTCGGCACATTGGACCTCCGCTCATTCCCCCTCTTGCTGTTGCATTTGTAATAAAGTATCCATCTTGAATATCTGTTAAAGTTCCATAAGTTGAGTATTGATATTTTCCTTCTCCTGGGTCGACAGGGTATCCATATCCACGAACCATAAGTCTCTCCATCTCTGAATTGCTACCATATGACGTTAATCCATGATATCCTACCTTTTCTCCTAGATCATCATACAGAACACAAATACACCAATCATATTCTGGTTCATGTGTTGATAGCCATAAGTCTGAATAATAAATTTTTGCCCATCCACATCCTAAATTGTTATAAGGTCCATTATTATATGCTGGGTATGCATTCCATTCTGCAAAGAAATGGTCTGAATCATTTCTATTCATAACACAATGAGCTGTTGTCAATACTAATTTTGGTCCGACAAGAGATCCTGAACCTACTCCTTCATCTCCATAAACTTCATATTTTACTCTACAATTCGCTCTGTATGGGAACATTGTTACGTCCGCAACTCTTTGTAAAGTAAATGTACCTGCACGCAAGTCTAACGCATGTTTTGTCTTAATTGGTTGGTATGAATCTAAAGAATTTATTTGATAGTTTGCTGATTTCTTGTTTATTGATATTGCCTTTTGTCTTAGTTTTTCCATATCAACTTCTTTGGTTTCCCCTGTACGAGCATCATATTCCATAATCTTTTCTTGTTCCCTTAAAGTTTTAGGTCCTGTTGTAAGTACATTAGGCAAGTAGTCTTCACTGTTAATATAAAATTGTTTATTAGTTTCTGTATTATTAGCCTCAGTGCTATAACACATTGATATCAAAACAGAAACTATTAAAAATGTAGCAAATATCTTTGCAATTAGTTTTACTTTCATTGTAAAACCCCCTTTCAATTATTTTCTGTTTATATTTTATCAATAAAACTTTTATTTTGCAAGAACAAAAGAAACATGACTAAAGCAAAATAATCCTCTTACATTTTTTATTGATATAGTATCTTTATTCGCTTCTGACATAACTGGAATTTGTTCCTACACAAAATCTATATACTATCACTTTATACATTATTTATTTCTTTTTTATTAAATCTATGTATTGACATATATAATAATATAAATAGATATATAGCATATAGCAGAAGAGAACTATATATATTCACTCCTGAAATATCCGAAACTTGTCCAAATAAATACACACTAAAATCCCAATTATTAGTAATAAAATATCTTGTAATAACTGAAAGTGTTTCTACCTTTGACCATTCTGGAAGGACTTTACTTCCTATTATAAAAATTATTAAGGTTACTAACATAGACATAGAAGTATGATTATTTACAGTTCCAATAAATATACAAAAGGCAATAATTATAATATACATTGGTAGTTTTGATAAGCCTGCTAATAAAATATATCTAAATAAGTCCATTTCAATTATTTTATCATTATTAAAATCATATCCTATATAATTCAATTTATATGAATCAAAGCCAAATATAACTCCCCCCACGACATATTGTGCTATCACTATAAATATCATAGCAATCATAATGGTTATTATACATGCCATTATCTTTGAAATCAAAATAATCCTTCTTTTATGTGGCTTTGTTAGTAATGTTTTAATTGTTCTTTTGTTAACTTCTTCTGTTATAATAGTGGTAGATAAATATATTGCTATAATAATTATTATTAAATCAAAATGCTGAAATGTCCTTATAAATGAAATTCGTGCATCTATTTTATTTTCTAAAAGTATGTTGTTTTCATTAGAAATATCTTTATTTAAGTTATTTTCTATTGCATATTTACACAAATTCATTTTAGCTTTATATGTATTTAAACTTTTATTCCTAAATGCTTGTGTTTCTCCATATGTTTTATATGATTGAATAGAATAATAATTATTTTTATATTCGTCTAAATATTGATTTTGCATATTGTAATCAAAATTTATATTATGTTTTAATCTTAATTCATATGTTTCTATTTCAAAATTTATTGCATCAACTTCTTTATTTGTTAGATTTTTTGTACTTTTTTTCTCTCTTAAATTTTTTATTTTTAATTTTACAAAATCTCCCCAATTATCTGAATTCAATGTTTTAATATACTCATTATATTTTATCTTTGCAATATCATAATCTTTTTTTGATATTTTTGTATTCGGATTTAGCTCAAAGTCATTGATATCAGTTAGTAATTTATCGATATCTTTATTAGATTCTATACTAACTCCTTGCATATATTTAGAATTTCTTTCTTCCTTTAAAGCATATCTTTGCCAAGAATTCTCTTTATATTCATTGTATAACTTGATGCTATCTATATTTACTTTTTGAGTAATATATTCTTCTTTTGTCTTCGTTTCTAAGGCTTGTTCCATTCCTATTGTAGATATATCTTCTGTACTATTAAATAATTCAATAATTTCGTTTTGATCAGGGTTTAAATTATTATATACAACAATTACTATTATCGAAAGAAATAGCATAAAATAAATACTTTTTCTTTTAAATATTTTTATTAATTCATTTTGTATTAATTTAATCAATTTTGTTTTCACCCACCTTTTTTATAAAGGCTTCTTCTGATGTCACTTGTTCTTCTTGTACCAAATAAACTTGATACTTGTTTTCTAAAAGTTTTTGTGTCATTTCAGACACTTTTTCTTTTGAAATGTAAACTCTAATTTTATTTTTATCTATTATTTCAAATTTATAATCTAAAAGTACATCTCTTAAATTTTCAATGCTATTTAATTCATAAATATAAGTACTATCAGTAGAAATTTTCTTAAAATTGTCAATTGTATCATCTGAGATTACCCTTCCATTTTTTATAGTAATAATTCTATTACATAGCTTATCAATTTCCGCTAAATTGTGACTTGCTATTAAGATTGCTATTCCTTGTTGAGATAATTTTTTTATCAAATTTCTCATTTCAATTGTTCCCTCTATATCTAATCCATTTGTAGGCTCATCTAATATTAAAAGCTCTGGACCATTTATAATAGCTTCTGCAATTCCTAATCTCTGTCTCATTCCTAATGAATATGTTGAAACTTTATCTCTTATCCTATTTTCTAATCCTACTATTTTTATTACTTCGTCTATTCTATTTTTAGATATATTTTTATAATTATTCGCTGTAATTTTTAAATTATCATATCCAGACAGGTACATATACGAATCTGGATTTTCAACAATTGCCCCTACTTTTTCTATTGCTTTTATAAAATTTTCTTCAATGTTAAATCCATTTATAAATACTTTACCTTCACTTATTTTTATTAAACCTAAAATCAACTTTATAATAGTAGTTTTTCCTGCTCCATTTGGTCCTAAAATTCCAACAACATCCCCCTTATTTATGGAAAATGAAACATTTTCAACAATTATTTTCTTTTTTACTTGTTTTTTTAAATTTTCACATTTTAAAACTTCCATACTTATGTTTTTTCCCTTCTTCTTATTCATTTCTTATATCTTTGTTGTTAAATACTATAATTAATGCTATAAAAACTAGCAAAAAACTGCTACATAGTATAAATATTGATTGTTTAATATCTGTTATATTATTTTTGGTCAAATCCCAATTAAAAATAAATAAATATTTACTAATATTGTTGATTAATAGTTTCATAGTCGAAACAAAATATAATCCCATCGAAGCCAATATATTAAGTGCTATATTATTGGTTACAATTCCAAAAATTATACTTACTAAACTTAACAATAAATACATTGGCATTTTTGAAATCATTAGTACTATCATATTTTGTGCTAAATTCATTGTTTCGATATTTTGAGTTACTACATTATATTTAATAGCTTCTAGTTCGTAACTATCAAATCCAAATAGCAATCCCCCAAGCAAATATTGTAATAATATCATAAAAATTGTAACTATAATTATAATAAATATATTTGTCCCTATTTTTGATAATAAAATAGGAGTTCTCTTATGTGGTTTAGTTAACAGTTTTTTTATTGTTCCGCTATTATATTCTTCAGAAATCATAGTACTGGATAAATATATAATAAGTATAATTATTATAATGTCAAAATTATCAAACACTTTTACTAATAAATATCTAGCATCTTTTGGCAATTGTATATTTTCATTTTGTGAATTTGTTATGATATTATATGTAATGTTATTTTCAATAGCATATTTTTCTAACTCTATTCTTTCTATAATGTCTTGATAAGAATCTTTTATCTTTAATGTATTATAGTTTTCTAAAAGTATTTTGTCATTTGCATAAAGCCTTTCGTATTGTTCTTCCATGTTTACATGACAATTTTGGATTCTTTGAAATAAATTAAATACTAATATTGCTAATATTCCTATTGTTAGTAGTATATATATGTTCTTTCTTTTAAATATTTTTATTAGTTCGTTTTTTATCAATCCTATCATACTTTTCCTCCAAATTTATTATATAATTAATTAAAATAAATTTCAATCGATTATACAAAAAAATGAGAGCATTATTTAATGCTCTCATCCATAAGGGATTTATGATTATTCGTTATTTAATTGATGTTTTTGTTATTCAGTTGTTATTTTATCCTTCCCAGGATGCGGCGATTGAAACTGGTGCTGTTGTTCCTTGTACCGAAACCCTCAGTGTATATGTACCAGACGAAGGTAACGTAAAGTTCCAAGAACCATAGTCATTTACGCCTAAAATCCAATCATTGGATATTAACTTTCCACTTGGGTTATACAGGTATAACAAAACCATTCCAGTACTGCTACTAGAAGATGTACCAGCATAGAACTGTTTCGTAAAGCCAAGATAACTACTTAAACGTGGATAATACGTTGCAGAACTATTAGATGCAATTGTTCCTCCGACAGGATCATTGTCATAGTCAGCAGTATTAATAGTATATTCTGCAATAATTGTTTCTTCAGTAGCCACTTCTTCTGGTTCAGCTGCAAAAGCCGAAATCGTAGTTCCAAGTGTCATACTACTTGCAAGCAAAAACGCTCCAATCCGTTTCATCATATTTAATTTCATTTGATTACCTCCATATTTAGTAAACAAATCCCTTATGTGCATAGCAAACTCGCTACACTTTTACCATTATATACCATTTACATAAAAATGTCAAGTGTTTTTCTGATTTTTTATCGTGATTCACAATTCAGTGACTCAAAAATTGTCCTAAAAGGTTAATATTATTTTTACTGAACAGTAATGGTAATTCTCTGACAATATTTAGAAGTCGCTTGAACTTAATACATTTTTTACTAGAAATGTTATTAAAGTTTTATTAGAACATTTTTCATATCTCGTCCTTGTTCACTAGCACAAAAATTCGTTAGAATTTTTTCTGTGGAATGTTTTTATATTATAGGAAGTTCAGAGAACTTTACTATAATATAAAAAAGAATACTCCTTAGAATATTCTTTTAATTAGTCTTTTAAATATTTTTTTATAAAAATATTATCTATTTTAGTTAAATATTTTTCTATATAGACTAAATTGATTTGTATTTCTGGTAAGTTTATTGGCAATTCTACTTCATAAACATCTTTGTTTATTATATCACTTTCTACTGCTTCTTTCATTACATATCCTATTCCCTGTCCTTGTTTAACTTCTTCTATTCTCATTTCAGTAATATCGGCTTGAATATCTGCTTTTATCTTTACATTATAGTCATTTAAAAGGTTAAATAACTCTTTTGTAGAAGATGAATTTTCATAATTTAATATATACTTATAATCTTCTAATTCTTTTATGTCTTTTATTTCTATTTTTTCTTTCGAAATAAATACATTCTCAATCTTTTTTAAAGGCTTTATTTTAATTTCGTTTTTTGCTTCACTTGGAATTATATCCATAATAACAAAATCCACAACATGTTTTTGTAATAATTGTATTAATCCACTGTAGCTTGCTGCACCTATTATATCTATTTTTAAGTTTGGATAATCTTTTCTAGCTTTTGTTATACATTTAGCTAAATAAGATATTGATAAATGCGATGGACAACCTATTGTAATCTTCGCTTTTGAAATATCATAATTTTGAATTATCGCACTTTCAGCAAATTCAAGGTCTTTTATTTTATCGTGCATAGTATCATATAGTTCTTTTCCAGCTTTTGTTAATACTAGTCCATCTCTTTCTCTATAAAACAATATTAAATCTAGTTTTTTCTCTAAATTCTTTATATGAGAACTTATTGTTGATTCTGTTAGATATAACTTTTCACTTGCTTCTTTATAGTTTTTCGATTCTGCTACTATACAAAAAATTTTATATAAATTAAGATTTGTATCACTCATAAAAACACCTACTTTATAATATTTTCTCCAATTCAATCTCTGCCTTTTTGACAAAATAATCTGTTATATCTATTGGAATATTTAATTCATTAACTTTTTGTTTTAATTTATCAACAGTATTAAGATTTTCATCTTCTTCCACTGTTTCTATTTCAATTAATTTATCTCCATTAAAAATGTCTTTTATTGCTATTTTTAAGCCTGCTTTCTCATATACAATATCATTTTCTTTTATTTTCATTAATTTTTGATATCCTATTGCTTCTAAAAAAGCTTTTCCACTTTGAGTATCTGAAATCCTACAATCAACTTTATTTTGCTTTAATATGTCTCCATTATCGGCTATTTGCTTATTTTTAAATGTTAATTTTATCGTTCTTCGTTTAGGTATAGTTTCTTCAATGTCTCTTAGTAATACAGCCTTACTTAATCTCTCTCTATAACTCATTTCGTTTAATTTTAATTCTTTAGGTATAAAATATGTATCATCTAAAGTAAATTCTTCTACTATTTTAAAACCTTTATTTTCTAATAAATTACAAAGTTCTTTGATACTGCATTTTAGTCTTACAGTTATTTCATTACTCATTTTTAATTTCTCCTATCAAAATTATATTTGTTACTTTCTATATTATACCATATTATGTGAATTTTGTAAATTCTTATTTCGAATAGAACAAGTTTACAAAATAGCTTTACTTTTAGAAATATCTATGCTATAATATAAATACATTTTTCTCAGAAGAGACAGACAATTAATAGTCTCGAAAAATGTAGGGTTGGAGCGTGTATACAAAAAACACTAGGAGGACATTATATGAAACGCTTTATCTCAATGTTGTGCAGTATTGCACTTGTAATGTGTATGGCTTGTGTATCTACATTTGCAGCTGAAAACGCTACTATTGTAGATATTAATGAAACAGAAATTACAGATAATAGCTCTGTATTACCTAGAGCTACATCTAAAGGACTGTGGTATGCTGAAAACTTGTGGTTTATTGACACATACAGCTTCAATGTTACACCAGAATCTGGAGCAAATCTGAATGTTTGGCTTAAGAATGACAATCCTGTTCTTCTTACAGTATATAAAACCAACGCATTCGGTGGATACTCTAAAGTCTATGGTGCTACAAGATTTGATGCTGGGGAACGTGATGTAAGAGTTGCCACAAATTGTAATGGTAAGAAATTCTTAGTTAAATTTCAGTCTGCCATTGATGGCTCGACAATTTCAACTTTAGTATATCAAAACTAATTTAAGTTTCTTATCAATATTTTAAGCAATTTACACTATCCAACTCGAAAAGAGCTTCATTTTGAAGCTCTTTTTCATATTTATAAAAATATACTACACATTATTCAACAACTGCTGTATATCCTGTAGTGTCAGGTCTTTCTATGTCTATATCTTTCACTATACCATATTCATATTTATAATCTACAGTTCTGTTATTTTCGTTATCGATCATTTTTATTGCTAATCCTGTATTTATATCAATAAACTTCTCTGTATTACCATCTTTAATCAAATAACAATCTCTTCCATTAAGTCTAACTTTGTCAATACTTGTGGTAAATGCTGTGTACAAATTTTCTAAAAAGAACTCAGAAGTGAATGCTATTGGTCTAACTGAAATTTCTCCCATTTTCTTTAATTCTTTAGTTTTACCATTATCTATTAACGAAATCTTTTCTTCCCCTGATTTATATAATACTTGGTTTATTTCTCCTATATTCTTTGAATATGAATTGATTTTTACTAATGATTTTTGTTGTTTGTAATATGCTTCTGTTATTCTTATTTGACCTTCTGAATATGACTCTAATTTTATGTAATAATTTTCGTTATTTTGATTTTCTTGTGCTTTATTTGATAAGTCTGTAAGGATAAAAGCTTTTCTTCCAATTATTACTATAAATAATACGATTATAATTAATAATATATTTTTTAATATTTTAAGTTTCATGTTAAATTTTTTGATATATTTAATTTTTCTTTTTTCTTCTTTTGAATTTTCTACATTCAATTTTTTTAGCATATTATCTAACATACGTTTACATTCACTACATTCTTGTAAATGCTTTTCTATAAATTCATTAGTCTCATCATTTGTTAACTTTTCAATATAATTTGGTAATAAATCCTGAACAATTTTGCAATTTATTTTTTCTTTCATATTAATCACCCTCCTTTAATTTGTTCTTTCCACGATAGAATGTTACTCTAGCCCAAGTTTCTGTTTTATTCAAAATAATTCCAATTTCTTTAAAACTTAGTTCACCAGTTATTCTTAGATACATGACTTCTCTAGTTTTATCATCTAGCATTTGTAATTTCTTATACAGTGAAATTTTTTCGTCTTTTAGAATAACTTGGTCTTCTAATGTGTTTAAGACTTGCATATGTGATAGGGTTGTTTCTTCTATGTTTACAATCTTTTTATTTTTTCTACATTGGTCATACCATAGATTTTTAGCTATTTGACATAACCACACTGATATTTTGCATTCGCCTTTATATGTGTTTATTTTTTTTACTGCTTTATAAAAAGTCTCTTGTGTAAGTTCTTCTGAAATATCATTATTATGAGTTAAACAGAATAAATATTTGTTTACTGCTTCAAAATATTCTTCATATATTTGCTCCATATCCTGCATAACTTTTATCCTCCTTTCATATAAGACGCATTAAATTTAATTTCGTTACAAAATTTCTTTCTACAAAAAATGCACTTTTGTCACAAATTACAAAATGCATTTTTATCTCATTATATAAAATTATTTAACAATAACTTTTTTTCTATATTTGTTTTTTTATTACGTTTTCATATAACCTTTTGCAAACATACATTGCTTTTAGTACTATTTCTATACAATCTTTTAACTTTTGTGAAGGATTTTCATTATTTAATATATTTATATAAATTTCTTCCAAGTCTCTATCGTTATTATAATCTATTTCTCTATTATATTCTTCTTTGTATATCTCATCTATTAAATCGTCATACCAATCTTGTATACTTAATAATTCTATTGCTTTTTCACTATTTATTATATTAATAATGTCTTCCTTACTATTTATCTTTTTCCATACAAAACTATTATCAATAATCTCTTCCAGTATTTTTTTGATTCTGTCTTTTTCACATATACCTGAATTATATTTTTTTTCAAATATTTTAGTCAATTGTATCAATTCGTAATATTCTTGAATTATTTCTTCCATATATCCTCCTTATCTTATACCACTACATATTATCATATAATTTAATAATATACAATCTTTATTTTGCTTATTTACACTTCTACATGTTTTTCTATCTCATTAACATACTGTCCATACTTTTTAGCAAATTCTTTACAATTTATTTCCACCATTTCATTACCTACATATATTTTTACTTTATTCATTTTAATTGAATTTGACATTCCTAATGCTACTACTAATAGACAACATTTATCAACCACTTCTTTTCCAAAAGTCACTAAATCAACCCCATTATTTTCTTTCGAAATTTCTTTTATAAACTTACAATATAGTTTATCTCCTAGCAAATTGTTCGCTATACCTGCATAATTAATATTTTTCATAATCTTGTACCTCCCTTTTATCTTTATAAGCAATATTGTACTACCTTCTTATGCAATTTTACAATTTCAAAAAAAATTTTCTTTGAATTACACTTAAACATAGAAAAATACATTGTTTGATGTACTTTTCTATATTTGAACTTTTTCAAAAAATTTAATAAATAATTAGAAATAGGAGTTTCTTATTCCCCTATTTCTAATTTTTATGCTACATTCAAAATCTTATCTTCCCATTTATCTAAAAACTTTTGTTGACTTTTGTTTATATCTTTATTGCATTTTATTCTACTTTGAACAACTTTATTGTTTTTTACTTCAACTGTTACTAAAGATTTATTAGGATTATTTCTTTCTCTCATAAAATATATATCACACTCCCCCTTTGAATATCTTTTAGCATAAGTTCTTACACAATTTCTTTGTTGTTTACTTTCATCTTCTAATGCTTCTATACTTTTAGCTGGAATAATAAAATATTTATTATTAGAAAAAATATTTTCTTCTAATTGTTTATATCTTTTTTCAATATTTCTCTTAGTTATTTCATTACTTCTTACAGCTACCTGCTCTTGATATTTATCATGCTCAGCTTTTACATCTTCTGGGAACAAATTACTTTTATCTTTTAAATCTAATTCTAAATCCTCTAAAAATCCAATATAATCTGAATACATATCCATATCAAATTTTCTTTTACTAATTGCAAACTCTATAAATTTATCTAGCGTCATATACTTTGATATCTTTGCTAAATGTTCTAATCTAAACTGTTTCAAATATTTAATCTTCTTAATGTCTTTTCTCTTATATAATTTTAAAATATTTAATTCATCTATATCAATATTGTTTTTTTTCATAAAATTATAGTAGCATTTATTAATTCCAAATATCTTCTCAAAACTTCCTTTTTTATTAAAAGTTTTTGGACATAATGCCAATTTATAAAGCCCCATTTTTATCAGCATCTCTGTACTTGGAAAATTGTTATTTAAGTAATAAGATAAATCTATCTCATCTTCCTTTTTTGCTAATGTCCACAATTGCGAATATTTGTATTCTGTGTCTTTAAATAGCTCTTTTAAATTGTTATGAAATACTTTGCCATACGTTGAAAGACTTTGATAACTACTTTTATATTCTCTCCATGCTTTTACCTCTGCATATGTATTGACTTTTCCATATCCCCACATACCAGAGTACAATCTATTATTTACAAATTCCAATTTTTCATTTAAAATTACTCTTCCATATTCTGCTGCTTTAGAATGATATACTTTTCCATTTACATACCTTGATTCCATTTGGAATAATCTTATTATCCAATTTTCATCTAACTTGTCTAAAAGTATCAATGTTCTTGGTTCAAAAATATGCCATTGATAATTGCTCCTTTTTATTAAATATTCTTTTTTACATTTCGGACATTTTTCTCGTTCATTTATTTTCTTTTCTGACTTAAATTCTGTTTTACAATTTCCGCAAGTGCATATACCCTTTGATTTTATTATAAAATTATCTTTTTGTGCTTCCTTTTTCACAAAATAACTCCAGCCTTTAGGAAGTTTTAATTCTTTATCTATTCTTTCTATTATTTCTCTATATCTCTTTTTTAAATATGCCATTTTCTATCCTTGTATAATATAATAAAGTTTAAAATTTAATATACTATACGTTCCTTTCTCCATTAATTATTTTTAAGAATCTTGGTTTAATGGTACCACTAATCTATCTTTAATTTTTACTTTTTAACCTTTTTTATAAATTATAGTTTGTTTTAATATATCTCAAATATAAGAAATTTTAACAAAATTGTAGAAATAACAAAACAAGAAGAAGCTAAAAAACTTCTTCCTGTTTTTGATCAATTATTTTTAAATTCGTTAACCTTTTTCATTATTTCATCTAGCACTGGACATATCTGCTTATATATTTCATATACTTCTCTTCCTTTTTCTGTTAATTCAATAGTTTCAGTGTTATAAATCAGTATGGTATTATAATATTCTTCTAAAAGATGTATATAATTTTTTATTGTTCTCTTCGACTTATGCATCTTCTTACTTACTGTATCATAATTTTTGCACTCAGCAAGATTACCAAAAACTACTAATAAATCAATTAAATCAAAAGTGTCTATCATATTAAAATTCCTCCTTCATTTGAAAATAATTATAACACATAAATATTGGCTTGTACATAATTAAAAAGTTAATATACGTTAACTAATTTTCATCTATGCTGCAAACAATGATATTTGCTCAATTTCTTCTTTTTTATCTGCTAATGGTGTATTTATGCTTGTATCAAATATTGAACCAAATTCATCATCATCTTTAATCTCTATTTTACTTATATCTCCATGTTTACCTTTGTCATCCTTATATTTTTTAATGCCTAATTCTTTATTTGATTTTGTAAAATATTCTTTTGCCCATTTAAATACCGTCTCATCTTCTATTACAGCAACATTATTTATAGCTTCTTTTCTCGCTAAATCTCTTATGTAGGTAGCCATTTCTTTCAGATTTTTTTCCTCATTTAAAAACTTTTCATTCATTTCTGTTTGAAGCATTAAATAATTTACTATTGTATTTAAATATTTGTCTTTCTGCCCCTTTAACATATCTTCTAATCTTTTTATTCCTTCCACATTATTTCTCCCCTATTTTTAAATATATTTTCGTCAAATATAGTTTTTTCAATTTCTTTTGGTTTCCAAATCAAGAAATTGTTTACTTTATACTGTCCTTCATCTGTAACACTTGCTTGTCCATCTAAACTGTCTAAATATTGAGAACTAGATTTTGACTTAGAAATATACATATAATACCTTGTTTTTATGTATTCAGTTTCAATATCATTAGCATAATATGTACTTATTACAAATAATGCATTCATTCGTTTTGCTTTTCTTTCCAATAACTTTATAAATAGTTTTTTTACATTCTTTTCTTCTGATTCTGATATCCCTGAAATATATGCCTTCTCTAAAAATATAGTTAAATACTCTCTATCTTTTTCTATTATTGGATTATTATTTTCTACATCAATAAAAGATAGCTTTTTCTCAGTATTGACTTTATTATAACTACCTTTAGTCAGTCTAACCATTGCTCTAGCAACAATTTTGCCATTAATTTTTGCGTATAATATTTTCTTATTACTATCAAAACAAGCTAACAAGCATCTATTATATATACCACTTATATAAGATAAACAAGTATGCTGTGGTTGCTCACCAAGAATCATTGTATGATAAAAATCATCATATTCTTCAACATCATATTTTCCTTCAGAAATTTTTGTATTATTCTTAGTCCATTCTTTTATTTGATTTTCATTTAGTTTATAATCAATTTCTTCAGTTAGGTCATTTGTATGATATTTCAATTTTTTAAATTCTCCCATTAATTCTGCCTTTATTATTAATTTAAATGATACTTTTTGTTCGTCATTTCGTTTTATGTAATATTTATATGCCAACTCTGCACCATTATTTAATAAAAACTCCCTTATATTTTGGTTATATTTTTCTATAAACTCATTATCAAAACTCATGCTTCTTTTTAATTCATTCCAGTATTTGTCTATTTTTTCAATGTTATCTTTTATACTTTTTAAATTGTCATAATTTTGAATTTGCTCTATATTTCGTAATATATAGGCTAATTCATTTTGTCTTTTTATTTCGGGAATAAATTTACCAATAATGTCATAATTAATTAATATTTCAATTACATCACTTGCTTTTATATTTTCTATTTTATTAAAATCATTTTCCATCCAAGTATATAATGGTTTTTCCCTTATTCTTTCTGCCAATTTTTTTATCTTTAAATTTTCTATTGTTTTGTTTAATAATTCTTTTTTGGTAAATTGCCTTATTCTTAACAATCTTTCATCCACTTTTAGATCTAGTAATTCATTATATAAATCTATATATTGCTTTTCCATATTATACAGTGTACTTATTTCTTCAAATGTATATATTTGTTTTTTTAATTCATAAATTTGAATATTATTAACATTCATTGTTTGCAATTTTTTTAAATGCTTTAATGTTAATCCATTCAAATTAATATATTTTGTATAAATTTTTTCTTGATATAAAATAGAGTGATTTGGTATGGCAAAGAAATCATTCATATTTTCTTCTATTAATTTTAGGAATGTATTTTTATTATTACTTATTGCATATATTATAAGTTCTTCTTGATTTTCGGAAAGACCATTTAATTGAAAATCTTTCAATTTATTCCCATATACAAAATTAACATAGCCACTTTTACTATTAAATATTTTTTCTAATTGCATTTCTTCAACATTTTCAATTTGTTTTGCTATTATTTTTAAATCATATAGACTACAACCATTAGACAACCATTTTAAAAGTAGTTGATACATTATTTCATTATTTGATATTTTATTTGAAATAATTTCTATATATAAACCTATTTTTTCTGCATCATTACTTATTTTTTCGTATTTACTTATATTCAAAGGTATATATAACTTTTTATGATTAAAAAAAGCTATGACATCTCTTAACTTTTTATTTCCAGTTAATAGCTCATAGACTTGCTTTATATTATCAGTTGGTATTAAATTATATTTATCTAAGTAAGGTTCTTCAAACAGTTTTCTTTCTTCTTTATCTAATTCTTCAAATTTAGTATTACTTTGAGAATAAAAGTAATTTAAATTATTAGTTATTATTTTTTTAGATTTTACACTTTTATTGACAAAATATTTTAAGTAATTATAATATGCGTCACAACACAGCTCTTTATTATTTATAACATTTACAATGTCTTCCATTGAATAATCAATAATCTTTTCGTTATGACTATTTATAGTTTGTATTAAACTTTCAAATTTCTGTGTATCAATCTGCTTTTCATATGCTTCTTTAAGATATCTTATAAATTCTTTATTTTTTATCAATTCTTTTTGAAAAGTAATATTTTCTTCGTATGTATTATATGTAAGTTCACTATCTTCTAATCTGTTGCAACAAGCATTTATTTCTTCTAGAGAAAATTCCTTGAGCATTGCCATATCTATTTTATTTTTATGCATTCTATTTACTAATTTAGTATGTTCTATTATTGTTGTCATATTAATTTGCCTCCTTTTCTAAATATTCAAATATTATACTTTTGAATTCTTCAATTGTTATTTCATTCTGATATATAAAGCAGTTAAATATTTTTACTAAGTACTTAATTTCTTCCATATTCTTATTAAATTTAGCAATATTTTTTATTATATATTCTTTAACAATTTTTACACAACTCTTGCCTTTGCTTGAGCTATAGTAAAACTTATCACAAAATTCATATAGCTCTTTGAAGTTTTCCTTTGGAACTGTTACAAATTCTTTTGTTAATTCTTCTTTTATTTCAATAAGCTCTTTTTGTTTTTGCAGTTCTTTTTGTTTCTTTTTTTGCTCATATATTTCTTCTCTTTCTTTATCCGTTAAATACTTTTCCATTAAAAGAGTATCTTCTCTTGCTTTTGGATTCATTTCACAAAATAAATCGTATAGTTTTTTTAATTCTTTTTGTTGAATTATTCCTTCAATAACATTACTTTTTAAAACATTTTCTAAAAAATTATTATATCTTTCTGGTCTTGTATAAAATATGCAATTTTCTAAACTATTAAATAAAATAATTTCTTCATCAATACTTAAAAACTCTCTTTTAATATCGAGTTCTTGACTCCAATATCCATAATTTCTATATAAGTCTTCAAATTGAAAACCAAAATCATTAATTTCTTCTATACTATATTTATTTAAATTTAATAGATACTTTAATAATTCAAATGATTGTTTATTTCTTATTCCTTTTATATATTCTTTTAAATGATAATTATATTCCTTTTTATTTTCCCTTGTAACAGTATTAAAAAAATCTTTTAATATCAATATTTCATTATTTATTAAAAATGAGAATATACTATCTCTTCTATAATTTTGTTTAAGGAAAGACTCTAAATACTCTTTTTCTGTTAATTTATTATACTTATTTATACATTCATTTATTTTATTTTTACCATATCCACTAAGTAATAAAAAATTATCAAATAGTTCTTCATATTTTTTACTATCAAAATTACTTGCAACAATATCCCATTTATCTTCTAATATATTAAATGAATGTAAATTTTTATCAAGTTTTTCATATAATTTTATAAATGTTGTTGGGTTTGTAATATTTGTTTCTTGTTTTAGAGCTTCTTTAATTCCTGAATATCCATAGCATTTTATATTAAATTTACTATATTTGATTATTAGTTTATCAAGGAAATCATATATTTCTTCTGAATATGACTTCTCACCATTTATGAATACTTTGCATAAATTTAATGCAATTTTTTCTTCAACTATTGAATAACCTAATTTAATACTGTTTGGTACTATATTATAATATAATAGTAAATAGTTTAAATATGCTATTTCTTCTTTACTATAATTGTTTTCTATAAGTTCTTTATATACGTTTGTTTCTTCTTTTTGAAATCCTGTTGGAATATTAATCAATGCCTTTAATAGAGATATATCTTTTTTTCTACTTTTACATATTAATGGATATAAATTTTCTATTAACCAGGCATATATTTTCACATTTCCAATTACTGATATAGTCCTTCCTTTTCCTAATAAGTATATTAGTTCTTCTTTTTTCTTATTAAAAATATTTTCTAAATTATTATTTAGCACAGATAATACAAAAATTATTTCTTCTGTTTTGATATTTTGCTTATTAATAAATTTTTCAACATAATTATGGTATTTATTATTGTTATATAAATATAACGCACCTTGTAAATATTTATCATTTTCTGATAGTTTCTTTATTTTATTTAAGAAATTTACTAATTGAGTTCCAATTATCATATTGTCTTCGATTAGATCTTTTGCATAACCTATTGCTAGTGCTATAGCTCTTATATCTTTTATATTAGTACTTACTCTTGCTTCATATCTTTCTAGCAATTCTCCTAAATATTCAAATTTATATTCTTCTTGAATATTTGTACTATTTAGTCTGTTAAACCATATACAATTTTTTTCTACTTTTAACCAAATATTTTCTTTATTGCTTTTATTAGTTGTTTCATAAATAAATGCTATAATTTTATTAAATAATGGTATATTTATTATATTCTCATATATTTCGTATTGACTAAACCCAGTTTTTATATTTTTCATTTCTTACATTCCTTCCTTTTTTGTTGTAAATAAGAGATGAAATAAACTTCCATCTCTTATACTACTATTTTAAATGACCTATATAAATTATCTTTTGAATTTTGTTTCATATATTCTTGATAATTACATAAGCCATATTTATTAATTTTGTCTTTTCTTTCATTTTCAACATCTTTTATCAACGCATCAGTATTATTATAATCATAAGAAAGCTAATTTTGTAAAGATACGGTTTTCAGTATTTTCAAGGCTTTGTTGAACTGTTCAACCCTTTAAAATGGTGTAAAAATGGGGTCGTTAGTAACAAACTAGTAACACGAAAATACAAAAAAAATTTAAAATTATTGCACATCTTTCTTGTAAACCCAAGACATAATTTCTTGTAATAACACACCATCAGGATGTGTGTTTCCACTTCCAACTTGCATTATAGTATAAGATTTTCCTTTAATAGAACTTGGGATTGTTTGTCCTGTGCAATATTTTGATGCACTTGTTTTTAATGTTACCTTTTGACCCTTGCTAAAATTTGCAGATGGTGTTTGTACTTGTGTTGAATTTTCAGCTACAATACAACTATCATTTACCCATCCAATATTACCATTGTTTAATAGATATGGATTGGCTGCACCAGCTACAATTTTGGTAATAACACCAGTTTTAACAGCAGGTGTCAATTTATTTGTAGATGTAGATGATGTATATACCCCATTTATTGTAACAGTTTCGCCCACATAATGCCCATTTGTTTTAGTTTCTGCGGTTGATGTACTTACATTATTTATTTTATTTGTGTAATCTAAACAAATCCATCCTGCACCTGATTTTAATTTTCCCCAATTTCCTTGTGTTTCTATAATTGTATATGTTCCTTTATCTCTTATGCAACCTACTATTGGATTATTAGTACCTGCACCACTTCTAATATTCAAAGCATCTGTTGTTACTTTTATAAGATAACTATTTGTATTTGAAACAGGTGTTGATGGTTGTGTTGAATTTCCATCTAATATTGCATTTACTGTATTGGCTAATTCTTGAAATTTACTTTGCAAATATGCACCAGGACAAGTTGTATTAGCAAACATGTTGTGTCTTGTTAAACTTCCATTTGGTGTTCCATCATATACTAATCTGAAATTATATCTTGTACAAACATCAACTGCTAATTTAACCAAAGAATTCCATGCAGCATCAGAAATTTTCCATTGACCACCAATTTCACAATTAGAAACTTCAACTGTGATTGCTTGATTGTCATTAACTCTTGAACTTGATGTGTATGCTCTATCTTCTTCATAAACATTACAAACTATATCCCCATCATTACCTATACAGTAATTGGCACTTGCATATCTATTTGCTTTTTGAAATATATTTACTGCACATTGTTTACCTGTTAAAATACCAGCCATAATATGTGGTGTAAATTTATAAACTTTATAACCTTGTCTACCTTTTTGATAGTTATTAGAATGAGCAATATAAGCACCTTGTGCTAAATGTGACATTGTTCCCATTATTCTTCACCTTCTTCCTTTCCATTTGACAATTCTTTTTCCATTTCTTCTGTCAAAACTAATTCTTCATTTTCTTCCATAAGAATCACCGTTTCCTTTCTGTATCTTTCAAGATACAATCATTTTAAAAAAATTATTCTTTTGTTTTACTAGCATCGTAAATTCCACCAGCTGCAAAACCTGATAATGCAGTAAATAATACAACAACAAAATTACAATCAGGAACTGCAATATAATAAATGATTGCTGAAATTATTCCAATAATCGCATTTTGAATTGGTATATATTTACTTTCATACCAATTAAATTTTTTAGCTAACAAACCAAATATGTAAGATATTACAACTGTAATTACTGGTATTATTGAATCTAATGTTATTGTTTGCATATGATTCACCCCCTTATTTTACATATTTATCCCAACCATCGTGAATATATGAATTTCCATGAAGGTCTTGTGTATAGTGGTCATATACTTCACTTGCTCTTTTCTTTTGTATTTCATCTTTTGTAATTCCATTTTTGGAATCTTCTATAAATTCAACTAGATAATTCATACATTGGTTTTTATCTAGTTTCTTTATATCAATATTTACATTATCCAATTTGTCATGTATTGGTTTTAATGCTTCTTGAAATTTTTTATCAACTGCATTGTCAACTGGTTTTTTTGCTTTACCTATAAATGTTATAATGACTGATAATGCATTTAAAAAAGTTGCAATTGATATAACAATAATTGATATTTGTTCCAATTTTATTTCACCCCTTTTGTACTTGCTTATAGAAATACCCATATAAACTTATATTTTTGTTTATATGGGTTTTAAATCTATAAGACATATAACTTGTTTATTTTGTTATTTCTTCCCCTAAAATTTCTTTTACGGCTTCTTTTAATTTTTTAGGAACATCATCAATTGTCTTTACACCTTTTCTTATTAAATCAGCATAAACTTTTGCCATTGACTACACCCCCAAACTTTCATAAATTTCACATAATGCAACTTGTGTATTTGTTATTTGTTCTGATTGCTGCATTATAAATTCATCTTTTTCATATTGAAGCATGTTATATTCATACATCTTTGTTTTTCTTTTTTCAGATTTTCCATCTGATGTCATGATTTCATCTTCAACTTCAATTTCTTGAATATTTTCATTTATCCAAACTGAATATTCATCAATCACCATATTTCCAGGTTTGATTGTACTTCTAACTTTACCATGGTTTATCATTTTACTTCACCCTTTCCTTTTACATTTTGCAAATAATATTGATTCGCATGAAATTCAAGTGGTTTTATATATTTTTGATTTAATCTATAACCATCACAATGAATTAACCACCCTTGATAGGAATGAATTGAACACCATTCAGAATAATTCATTTGATTCCCATTCCTAATCTTCTTTTTAATTTTATTCATTTTAACTTTAAAATTTTTACAAGTAGTTTTTCTTAATAATTTATAATTTAAAAATGTTCTGTATCCTACAAAATCAATTCCCCTTATAAAAGTTGGAAACACTTGCCAATTTTCTTTAATTTTTAATTTTAGTTTTGTTCTAAAATATACATCAATTTCTTTTCTTAATTGGTGTAATTCTTCTTTGGATTTTCCAAGTATAACAAAGTAAGTAGGCAAGAGGTACTTCCCCTCAAGCCTCTCTCAGAACTGTACGTGA
>CASSLW010000005.1 GCA_949443285.1 uncultured Clostridia bacterium | reverse complement strand
ATATAATAAACCAAATGAGTATGGATGAAAAAGAATGGAATTTGTACATATCAAGACAAAGAGCAATTTGGGACTTCAATACAGGCATCAGTGAGGCAAAGAGACAAGGCTTAGAAAACGGATTGAGGCAAGGAATAGAAGAGGGACTAAAGCAAGGAA
Organism: uncultured Clostridia bacterium; assembly: GCA_949443285.1. GTDB lineage: Bacteria > Bacillota > Clostridia > TANB77 > CAG-508 > CAG-269. The sequence goes on along the minus strand of CASSLW010000005.1, from coordinate 123,048 downwards.
TAGAAGAAGGTTTGAAACAGGGAATAGAAGAAGGACTGAAACAGGGAATGGAAGAAGGATTGAAGCAAGGGATAGAAGAAGGCGCAAAACTGGAAAAATTAGAGATTGCTAAAATTATGTTAAAAAAAGAAATTGACATACAAATAATAGAAGAAATTACAGGATTAACAAAAGATGAAATAGAAAAATTAAAATAAAATACATAAATGAACATAAAAGGAGTTGTAAAAAAGCTCCTTTTATTGCATTTGAAAACTCAAATAGGTGAGAGAAAATTCCGCTCGATAGTACGTGAGTGTTTATATTTCCTAGTATAATATTTCATACTTTTAAAAAAAGAAATAAAACAAATCAAAAGTGTTGAACTTAAATCAAGAGTGTGGTATTATTTCGGTATAAAAGCAGTATAAATGTAAAAAATATATTATATGTATTGCAATGTAAACGAAAGAAAGGATTAAAAAGGAGAATGAAAGAACAAGAACAAAAAACAAACAGCAGGGGGATTACATTAATAGCTTTAATTATTACCATAGTAATTTTACTAATACTAGCAGGAATTGTATTAGGTACACTAAAAGGAAGAAACGGAATAATAAAAAAAGCAGATGAAGCAGATTTAAAAACCACTCATCTAGGAGTGAAAGAGAGAATGGAGTTTTTAGCACTTCAAAGGGAATCGTATAGAGATGAAACTGATTTCATAGAATATTTGAAGTCAAAAGGCTATATAGATGATGATGGAACAATAAACATAAAAAAAGTATTTGATAAAGGGTCAAATTACGGCAATGGAACTAATGAAAAGGATGTATATAAAATTGTTAAAGATGATAAATATTTATTAAATTATTATGATAAAAGTGGTGTTGCAACTGAGATTTGGTCTATGAAAAATGATACTATTTCTGTTGGAGATAATAATGACCCAGAAGAAGGAGAAAAAATTGCTGAAGTGTCTTGGATTTATTATGAAGACTCTAATGGAGATTTAACAATTACAGGTTTTACTACTCAAGACGATTCTACAAAGGACTCTGAACAATACCAAGATAAAACTATGCTTTTGAGTGGCGATGTGTTAGAGTTCCCTTCGTATATAGAAGGAAAAAAAGTGGTCAGAGTTAGATTGCATGCTCCTATTTGGGCTGACATAATAGTTGAAGGTCCAAAAAAGTTAGTTTTTGGGGACACAATAGAATATATAAACGGTGCTTTGGATGAGCGTCGGATATGAATGTACCAAGTTTAAAGGATTTGAAAGTGTGAAGCTACCTCAAAATTTGAAAAGATTAGAATATGTATATTTTTCATCAACATTATTAACAAGTATAACAATACCAAAGAGTCTTACGGTGCTTTCAGAACATACATTTAACAATGGTTCATTTTGCAGTTGTCCAAATTTAACAATAATCCTAGAAAAAGGAAGTACACTACAAATACCAGATAACAAATGGGGAGCAAAAGATGTTATCAGAGAACAATAAAATTATCATTTATATAATTTTATTATCATATATAGTAGTAAAATTCATACAAAAAAAGCCAATAAAAATAATAAAAAACAAACTAGACATATGCATAATACTGCTAATAACATCAACAGCAATTCCAATAATAGCAAACACATATGTATCATTATTTGGAACTATACAAACAATACTGCAATACATATGTGTATTAGGCATATATATAATAATTAGAGAAATTTTCTCAAAAGATAAACAAATACCAAAAACAATGATAACTAGTGCAATAATAATTGTTACAGTTATCATTGTTATAATTGGATTAGACGGAATAAGCAGTAATGTTTTCACAAATATTTTAAAAGACCTAGGTATTAGAAATATAGAAAATGGCGAAAACAGAATGGCATCGCTATTAGGAAATTCAAATATACTAGGGATTTTCTTAGCAAGTGTACTATTTTTAAATATAAATGAATATTTAAAACAAAATAAAAAAGAGATAAAAGCAATATACAAAACAATAACACAAATAATTATAACAGGAATTATTTTAACATACAGTAAGGGAGTATTCTTAATTGTAGCAATTATTTTACCAATTTATATATTAACCATAAAAAACAAAAAACATAGACAAGAAATAGTACAAAACATATTGATATCAACAATAATATCAATAATATATGTAATACTATTCGAAAAATTAGAAAGCGATAAAGACTATATATCCATATGGATAATGTTTGTAATTACAAACCTAATATCCTATATAATCAACATATTAATAGAAAACTTACAAATAACAGAAAAGGAAATAAAAAGCATAAAATTAATAGCAGTGTTAATTGTGATAGGCTTAATTATATATGTAATAATAGGATTAAATATTTATGACCAATATCATGTATTCAAAGAAGATGTAAAAGGTGATTATGGAGCAAAAATTATAGATAAGATAAAAGCTAGTACTCCATATACATTTGAGTTTGAAATAGAAGCCAAATCTCCAGAAGACATAGAGGAAAATTATAGTATAAATTTAATACAAAGGAATAATCGAAACCAAGAAATAGATAATACACAAATAAAATTTGGAACATATGAAGGAACTAAAAAAATAGAAATAGTAACAAAAGAGACAACATCAGAGATAAAAATAGAATTTAGGTCTAAATATTCATATTCGCAAAAAAAATTAACTATAAAAAGTTTAAAGATTAATCAAAAAGAAACACCACTAGAATATAAATTATTGCCAACAAAACTGGTAAAGAAGATATCGAATATAAATATAAATTACAAAACGGCCCAAGAACGAATAGAAATGATAAAAAATGCTATGAAATTAATAGAAGAGCATCCGTTGTTAGGCCAAGGCGGAGAGGCATGGAAATGTAAGTATATAGAAGTACAAAACTATGACTATATATCTAATAAATTGCATAGTTATCCAGCAAAAGTGATGCTAGAATTTGGAACGATAGGAATAATAAGCTATATATCAATAATTGTAATAACAATAGGACTAGTAGCAAAACTATGTAAAGAAAAAAGAACAAATGAAGTAACCATTCTATTTGCATTTTTAATATTGAATATACATAGCATAATAGACATGGGTATGGATTATATGTCAATATTAGTATACAACTTTATATTGCTTGGAATGATATCAAGCAATATGCATAATAATGAAAAGAAAACGAAGGTATCGTATTTTTCAAATCTAGTGCTAGCGTTTATCTTGTGTGGAAGTATATATTTAACTGCCAATTCAGAAATATATAATAAAAATGCTCAAATAGATAAATTACGATTAGAAATGAATGGATTAGTTAATGTGTCACAAGAATATAGAAACAGTAAAAAAATAATTGGCGACCAATATGAAGAATTACTAAAATATGAAAGATATAATTATTTAATAATATATAATGAAATTATAAATAATTACTTAAAAGCTGACTGCGATATAGAAAAAATTGAAAAATATTATGAAAAAATCGAACAATATGACAAAGTAAACAAGAGTATTCCACAAAGTATTTTACAAAAAATTAGAGTTTCCGAAAGCATTGTAAAGAAAATGGAAAAACAAGAAAAATACAATCAACTAATATATAAATTTAATAATATAATACTAAATGAATATGAAGAAACAAAAAGGCAATTAGAAGAATGTATATCAAATCAGAAATTAGATGGACAAGAGTATATTGAAGAATTAAGTAATATTTTTGAGAGAGCTAAGCAAATAGATGAAAGATATATATCAGGAGTGAGAATTTATAACAGTTCAGAAGTTCCAATAAATAAAGAAGAATTAGACAAGATTGAAGTGGAACCAGTTGACCAAATATTATTATACCATACACACGCAACAGAAAGTTATAAATCAGATGAAAAATATGAGACATATGAGTTCTATAAAAGTACAGATGAAAATTATAATGTCATAAAAGTTGGAGAATACTTGAAAGAATTATTACTACAAAAGGGAGTTACAGCTATTCATAACAAAGAATATCACAACTATCCAATAAAAACAGGAACATATGCAAAATCAAGAGAATGTGTAAAGAAAATATTAAATGACAATCAAAATATTAATAAGATAATTGATATTCATAGAGATGCATATTCGGAAATTGAGCATGTTGCCAAAACAATAGAAATTGAAGGGAAAAGGGTAGCTCCGTTAAGATTTGTTATAGGTATTAACAAAGAAGATAATAACTGGATTTATGATTTGAAGTGGGCTGTTGAAATACAAAAGAAAGCAGAAGAAAAGTACCCTGGATTATTTGAACCAATTTTGATTAGAGAAGAACAATATAATCAGGATTTGTCTAAATATGCAGTGTTAATTGAAGTTGGAGAGAATTGTAATTATATAGAAGAAGCTTTGAACAGTATGATATATTTTGCTGAGATAATAAGTCAATAAATTTTGATGACAATTATTTTGTAAACAAATTGTAACATTTTAGAAATATTTTTGTCATTTTCGTACAAAATTTATTGACTTTTTCGCGTTTTCGTTATATCATAAAGCTATTAAAAATGTGTTTTTAAAATCCTGAAGGAGGAGAATTATGGGAGAAGTAATAGTAATAACATCAGGCAAAGGCGGAGTAGGTAAAACAACAACAACAGCAAACTTAGGGTCAAGCTTAGCACTAGAAGGAAAAAAAGTAGCATTAATCGATACAGACATAGGGCTACGCAACTTAGACGTAGTTATGGGGTTAGAAAACAGAATAGTATATGACATAGTAGACGTAGTAGAAGAAAAATGTAAACTAAGACAAGCACTAATAAAAGACAAAAGATTTAAAGAACTATACCTATTACCAGCAGCACAAACAAGAGATAAAAGCGCAGTAAACGAAGAACAAATGAAAAAGTTAGTAGAAAAATTAAAAGAAGAATTTGACTACATACTAATAGACTGTCCAGCTGGAATAGAACAAGGATTCAAAAACGCAATAGCAGGAGCAGACAGAGCCATAGTAGTAACAACAGCAGAAATATCAGCAATAAGAGATGCAGATAGAATAATAGGATTACTAGAATCATCAGAAATAAAAAATCCAGAACTAGTAATAAATAGAATAAGACCAAACATGGTAAGAAAAGGCGAAATGATGGATGTAGACGATATTGTTGACCTTTTATCAATAGACCTAGTAGGAGTAGTACCAGATGATGAATACATAATTACACAAACAAACAAAGGAGAGCCAGTAATTCAAAACAAAAAAGCACCATCTGGAAAAGCATATATCGAAATAGCAAAAAGAGTACTGGGCGAAAAAATAGAAGTGACAATTCCTGGCAGAGAAAGAGGTTTCTTTGCAAAATTAAAAAGACTATTCAGTAAATAATAAACAGTTTGGGGGTAAATAGGAATATGTTTGAGAACATAACAAAATTTTTTAAGAAGTTCAACAAAAATGAAAATAAAAGTGCAACTAACTCAAGAGATGCAGCCAAAGAAAGACTACACTTAGTACTAATGCAAGACAGAGCAAATGTATCAGCAGACTTTTTGGAACTAATGAAACAAGAAATAATAGATGTAATAAAAAAATATATAGATGTAGACGAAACAGCAATAGATGTAAGGTTAACAAATAAAGACAACGGAGATGGAACAAATGGAGCGCCAGCATTATATGCAAATATTCCAATAATAAACATTAAAAATGAAGCAAGAAAAGTAGATACAAAAAAAGTTAAAGAAACTAAAAAAGCAGAAGTAAAAGAAGTAAAAGAAGAAAAAGAGTTGAAAAAAGAAGACGAAAATAAAGAAGTGAAAGAAGACAAAAAAAATCAACCTAAAACAGAAAAAGAGAAGACAGAAAAGGCTAAAAATCAAGAGCAAGTAGACAAGAAAATAGAAGTAAATAAAAAAGAAAAATCTGAAATTGAAGTTAAAGTTCAAGATGAAGACAAAAAAGAAATAAATAATGAAGAAAAAGAAAAAACAGAAAAACAAGAAGTAAAAGAACAAGAAGCAACGGAGCAACAAGAAGAAAGCAAAAAAAGTCAAACAAAAGAAGCGATTAAATCAAAAAATTAAGTAAGAAAAAGAGTGGTTTAATGAGAAAAAGAGAATTAAAAAATATAGAATGGGGGCTACTAGTAGCAGTTATAATACTATGCATCATAGGATTAGTAGCGTTATTTTCTGCAACACAGGAAACAGAATACGGCGATTTTAATAAACAATGTATATGGTTGGTGGTCAGCTTGGTAATTATGGTAGCATTTGTGCTAATCGACTACGAAATGTTAGTAAAAATATCGCCAATTTTATATGGGATTTTCATATTACTGTTAATAGTTGTATTATTTACAACGCCTATAAATGGTGCAAGCAGTTGGTTTAACATTGGATTTTTTTCATTCCAACCAGGTGAATTTGCAAAAATATTTGTAATACTATTTTTAGCATTAGCAATGTCAAAAATAAAAGAAAGAAATGCAAACGACATAAATAAACCAACAAAATTATTAATAATATTAGCAATTATAGGATTACCAGTATTATTAATAATAAAGCAACCAGACTATGGTACTGCAGCAGCATTTTTAGTAGCATTAGCATTAATGTTAATTACAGCAGGAATAGATAAAAAGTATATAATAGTAACAGTATTAATAATGGCAATATCAATACCTTTATTATATAATTTTGTATTACCAGACCATGCTAAAAAAAGAATAGACATATTTTTAAATCCAGAATCAGACCCAAGAGGTGCGGGATATAACATAATTCAGTCAAAATTAGCAATAGGAGCAGGTGGTCTTACAGGAATGGGATTGTTCAAAGGAAATCAAACACAATTAGGATTTCTTTATCCAAAGACAACGGACTTCATATATTCAGTAATAGGCGAAGAAATGGGATTTATAGTAGCAGGAGCGATTATAATATTATATGTATTCCTAGTTACGAAATGTATATATGTAGCTAAAACCGCTAAAGACGAAGTGGGAGCATTGATAGCAGCTGGAATAGCAGGAATATTCTTATTCCATATGGTAGAAAATATAGGAATGGTAATGGGATTATTACCAATAACAGGAGTACCACTTCCATTTATAAGCTATGGTGGAAGTTCATTAATAACAAACTTTATATGTATAGGAATATTATTAAATATAAGTAGTAAAAGACAAAAAACAATATTTGTATCAAGATAAGAAAGGTCAAATGATGTATTTAAAAGAATTAAAAATAGGAAATGTAGTATTAAAAAACAACTTAATATTAGCTCCTATGGCAGGTGTAACAAACCTGCCTTTTAGAATTATATGCGAAAAATTTGGTCCAGGAATGGTATGCACAGAAATGGCAAGCTCAAAAGCAATGTTTCATAATGACCAAAAAACAAAAAGGCTATTAAATACAGAAGGAGAGAAAAGACCAATCAGCTTTCAAATTTTTGGAAGTGATGAAGAAACAATGGGATATAGTGCAAAAGTCTTAAGTAAATCAGCAGATATAATAGACATCAATATGGGATGTCCAGCTCCAAAAGTAGTAAAAAACGGTGACGGAAGTAAATTACTTTTAGACTTAGAACAAGCAAGAAAAGTAATGGAAGCAGTTGTTAAAAATTCAGAAGTACCAGTTACAGTCAAGATAAGAAAAGGTTGGGACAAAGAGCATATTGTTGCAAAAGAAGTTGCAAAAATGGCAGAAGAAGTTGGCATATCTGCAATAACAATTCACGGAAGAACGAGAAGTGAATTCTATTCTGGAAAAGCAGACTGGGAAATAATAAAAGAAATAAAACAAAGTGTAAACATACCAGTTATAGGAAATGGAGACGTAGTAGACGAAGAGACTGCTTATCAAATGTTTGAACAAACAGGGGTAGACGGAATAATGATTGGAAGGGGAACATTTGGAAACCCTTGGATTTTCAGAAACATCAAACATTTTCTAGAAACCGGAGAAAAATTGCTTAGCCCAACAAATGAAGAAAAGTTGGAGATAATGAAACAACATATAGAACTGGCAGTTGAAGAAAAGGGCGAGATAGCAGTAAAAGAGCTTAGAAAGCATATTGCTTGGTACACAAAAAATTTAAAGAATTCTAGTGAATTTAGAAATAGTATAAATGTGATAGAAGATAAGAAAGAATTGATAGATAAACTAGAAGAATATTTTAAAACTTTATAGAATAAAAATGTAGTGAATTAAATTAAATTCACTATATTTTTTATGGGAGGGAAAGTTTTGAAAAATAAAAAAATAATTATAATTGCAATAATTGCTGTAATTTTAATTGGAGTTTTAAGTTATATGCTATTTTTTAAAAATAATACGGCTAAAAATCTGAAAATTGGAAATAATACTACTAGTCAAGAAATTGTAGATTTTATTTTAAATATGACTTCATATGAGGCGAAAATAGAGGTTAATGTTCAAAGTAATAAAAATGAAAGTAAATATATCATAAAACAAAATTATAATGGAGAAGAAGACAATTGCCAAGAAGTGCTAGAGCCAAGCAATATTGCAGGAGTGAAAATGATAAGAAATGGAAATGTATTGAAATTGGAAAATACGAATTTAAACTTAACATCAATATTCGAAAATTATCAATATGTTGCAGATAGTTGCTTAGATTTGAGTAGTTTTAGTAAAGATTACAAACAAGACCAAAAGGCAGGTTGGGAAGAAAAAAATGAAAAAATAATAATGCAGGCTGAAAGTCAGGGAACAACCAAAACGCAAAAGAAATTGTACATAGACAAAAAGACTGGAAAGCCTGAAAAAATGGAGTTACAAGATACTAACAAAAAAGCGGTTATTTTCATATTATATAATGAGATAACTGTAAATAGTTAAAGACTAAACAGCACATCTCTTATATAATTTCTAAAAGAAGTTGAACCATATTTAGAAATAATACAAAATATACTTGACAATCTAGTAATATTAGGAGTGAATAATATGCAAATAAAAAGAGGAGATATGTTTTATGCAGATTTAAGCCCAGTAGTTGGTTCAGAACAAGGCGGAATTAGACCAGTGTTGATTATCCAAAACGACTTAGGAAATAAATATAGCCCAACAGTTATTGCAGCTGCAATAACTTCTCAAACTAGTAAAACAAAATTACCAACTCATATTGAAATAAACTCTTCTTCTAGTGGATTAAAAAGTAATTCTGTGGTTTTAGCTGAACAGATTAGAACAATTGATAAGAGCAGATTAAAGGAAAGAATAGGACACATAGATGATGAAAGAATAATAGATAAAGTGAATAATGCCTTGGGCGTTAGTTTTGGATTAGGAGAGTAATGTGTATAAAATTGAAAAAAGTTAAAAGTGTTTAAACTTTTAACTTTTTTATAATTTTTATTTCATTGTATAAAGTCTCAATAGCAGCTTTTTTATTCTTATAAGCTTCTTCATACTGAGTAATAAAAGAACGATAATTTTCAGGAGTTTCGCCAGCTCTTAGCAAAACCTTCATACCTTCAAAATAATAATCCTTATTATTTTTAGACTTAGCTTTATTCATAGCTTGTTCGTATTTCTCAATTTGTTTAAGCCTTTTTATTTCCCCAGAAAGATTACCAACATAACTTTGAGTTAAGAAAATTTCATACTCAATATCTTCAATAACAACTTTGCACAACTTACGAACAATAAGTGGATTATTTTTACCATTTTGTGCATTTTCAATAAGAATTTTTAAAGTATCAGAAATACCAATGTGAGTTTTATATTGTCTCTTACTAACAATAGCATCATACTCATCAGCTACACGAATAATTTGACCTTCATAAGGAATATCCTTTTTAGTCAATCCATTAGGATATCCAGACCCATTTAAGGCTTCGTGGTGATATAACGTACCAGCTGCATAAGGTCTTAATTTTAAATCAGCCATACACATATTGTAACCCAAAGTAGTATGAGTTTTCATAACTGCATATTCTTCGTCAGTTAACTTTCCCGGTTTTTGTAGAATTTCTGAAGGAATAAATAATTTTCCTATATCATGTAAGTATGCACATATCGTGCAATATTCTGTAAAACTTTTCGTACAATGTAATTTTTGACATAGCCTACATGTAACATTGGCAACATTTTCGCAATGTTTTAAAGTAAATACATCAAGAGTACTTAACATATTTAATTGATATCTCATAGATTCGTCCAAATTATAAGACTTTAAAGTAGTTCTATCATAAAAATCAAAAGTTTCATTATACATAAATTTTCTCCTTAGAATAATTTAAAATTATCATAACATTAAAAATACTTTTTGTCAAAGCGATGTTTTTGGGGACGGAGCAAAAAAACATCGCTTTATTAGCTCAAATGATGTTTTTTTGCTCCGTCCCCAAAAACATTGAAATTTATTGAAAATTGTGGTAATATATATAAGTATAAAAAATGAGAGGGAGATAAATATGTATAGAACGAAAAATTGTGGAGAATTAAATATAAAAAATGCAAATGAAAGCGTAGAACTTAGTGGTTGGATACAAAAAATAAGAAACTTAGGTGGAATGATTTTCATAGATTTAAGAGATGAGTTTGGAATTACACAAATAATAATAAATGATGAAAAATTACAAGAGCAAGCAAAAGAGTTTACAACAGAAAGCTGTATCCACATAGAGGGAAAAGTTGTGGAAAGAAGCAATAAAAATAGTAAAATTCCAACAGGAGAAATAGAGGTTATAGCAAATAAATTAGAAGTATTAGGAAAATGTAAAAATGTACTTCCATTCGAGATAAATACAGACCAAGAAGCTAGAGAAGATTTGAGACTAGAATATAGATTTTTAGATTTAAGAAATGAAAAATTACACAACAATATTTTACTTCGTTCAAAAATTCTAAAAACCTTAAGAGATAGAATGGATGAATTAGGTTTTTGCGAAATACAAACACCTATATTGGCAAATTCTTCACCAGAAGGGGCAAGGGATTATCTAGTTCCAAGCAGATTAAATCCAGGTGAATTTTATGCGCTACCACAAGCACCACAACAATTTAAACAATTGCTAATGGTTTCAGGGTTTAACAAATATTTTCAAATTGCACCATGTTTTAGAGATGAAGATCCAAGAGCTGATAGAGCACCAGGCGAATTTTATCAATTAGATTATGAAATGAGTTTTGCTAATCAAGATGATGTGCTTGCGGTAATGGAAAATGTTGTACCACATACATTCAAGAAATTCACAAATTGGAAAGTAGATGAAGGTCCATTTGTACGTATTCCATATAGAGAAGCTATGGAAAAATACGGTATCGACAAGCCAGACCTACGTAATCCATTAATAATTCAAGATGTAACTGAACTATTTAAAAATTCAGATTTTAATGCATTTAAAGAGAAAACAATAAAAGCAATAATAGTGCCAAATGGAGCTGAACAAGGAAGAAAATTTTTTGACAAAATGGGTGAATTTGCACAAACAGAAGAAGTTGGAGCAAAAGGTTTAGCTTGGGCAAAACTTGAACAAGACGGAAATATAGCAGGTGGAATTGCGAAATTTATAACAGATGATATAAAAGAAAAACTAGAAAATCAATTTGGATTAGAAAAAAATTCAAGTATATTCTTTATAGCAGACGAGTTTGCAAAAGCGCAAAAAATTGCTGGTCTAGTAAGAATTGAACTAGGAAAGAGATTGGAGTTAATAGAAAAAAATGTATATAAATTCTGCTTCATAGTAGATTTTCCAATGTACGAATTATCAGATGAAGGAACAATTGACTTTAGCCATAATCCATTTTCAATGCCACAAGGAGGACTAGAAGCATTGGAGACAAAAGACCCATTAGACATACTTGCATATCAATTTGACTTAGTATGTAATGGATACGAAATGGCATCAGGAGCGGTAAGAAACCACAGCCCAGAAACAATGATAAAAGCCTTTGAAATAGCAGGATATACTGAAGACGATGTAAAAAATAGATTTGGAGCATTATATAATGCATTCCAATATGGAACACCACCACACGCAGGGGCAGCTCCAGGAGTAGACAGAATGGTAATGTTAATTGCAGATTCTCAAAATATAAGAGAAATAATTGCATTCCCTAAAAATAAAAGAGCTAGAGACTTACTTATGAGAGCGCCATCAGTTGTATCAGAAGAACAATTAAAAGATGTTCACATTCAACTAAGGGAAGAAAAATAAAAAATGCTACGTAAAAAAATATACGAAATTGCTAGTGTTTAGCAGTAACAATAAAAAGCAAAAATAAAGAATAAAAAAGCTTGTAAAAACCAATTAAGTATGATATAAATATACTATAAAAATAAAGCTAAATCAGAAAGGCGGAATTTTTGTGGACGAAAAAATCGAAAATAATGTAAAAACTATACTAATAGTAGACGACGAAGAACCAATAGTAGACATATTGGCACACAATCTAAAAAAAGAAGGATATAACACAATATCAGCAAGTGATGGACTAACAGCAGTAGATGTTGCACTAGAACAAAAACCAGACTTGATATTGTTAGACATAATGCTACCAAAACTAGACGGATTATCTGTATGCAAAAGAATAAAAAATTCTTTAAACGTTCCAATACTTATGCTAACAGCCAAAGATGCAGAAATAGACAAAATACTAGGACTAGAATTAGGAGCAGACGACTATATTACCAAACCATTTAGCGTAAGAGAGCTAATGGCAAGAGTAAAAGCAAATCTAAGAAAAGTAGAAGCCGTTTCTAATAATCAAATGCAAAATGCAAAAATGGAAAACAAGAAAAAAGAAAGTAAAATAATTGTTGGAGACCTAGAATTAGACTTAGACAAATTCGAAGTAAAAGTTAGGGGAGAAATTATGGACTTAACTTTAAGAGAATTTGAAGTTTTAAAATTCTTAGCATCACAACCAGAACAAGTAGTAACTAGAGAAACTTTACTTGAAAAAGTATGGGGATATGAATACTATGGAGATATAAGAACAGTAGATGTTACAGTAAGAAGAATAAGAGAGAAAATAGAAAAAGATACATCAGCTCCAAAAATCTTAATAACAAAAAGAGGAGTTGGATATTACATAGCAAATTAAAAAAATCTGCCAAGAGGGACGGTGAAGTGAACCCAAATTGTTAGACAAAAAAGTTTAACAAGGAGGGTTCATTTTCATGTCAAAATATTCAAATGAATTTAAATTAGAAGTAGTAAAATATTGTATAGAGGAGAAACATAGTAGAAATGACGCAGCTAAAAAATTTAATATTCCAAGCTCTACAATAATAAAAGAATGGATAAGAAAATATAAAGAACATGGTGTAGAAGGATTAATTAAACAACAAAAATGTTCTTATAGTGGAGAATTTAAACAAAATGTGATAGAATATATGCATAAAAACCATTTGTCGGCTACAGAAACAGCTATACATTTTAGATTAGGAGGTACAAATGTAGTATTAAAATGGGAACATATATATTATGAGGAAGGTCCACAAGCACTCTATAAAGAGGAATGTGATAGGTCAAGAAAAATGGATTCAAAATCAAAAAAGAAAAAATTAGACAAACAATTAGAAGAAGATTTAATAGCAGAAAATAAACGTCTTAAAATGGAGAACGAATACTTAAAAAAATTAAACGCCTTAGTTCAGGAAAGGATCAAGCGAGAGAACAAGAAAAAGTAATTGTTGTCGATGAGTTAAGGCTTAAATATAGCTTGAGAGAATTATTAGATTTAGCAGAAATGCCACGAAGTACATTTTATTACTATTTAAAAAATTTAAAGAAAGAAGATAAATATAAAGAAATAAAAGAGGAAATATTTTCAATATTTCACGAAAATAAAGGAAGATATGGTTATAGAAGGATAACATTAGAATTAAGAAATCGTGGTTATAAAATTAATCACAAAACAGTAGCAAGACTTATGAGAACACTGGGATTAAAAAGTATTCAAAGACCAAAAAGAAGGTATAATTCATATCAAGGAGTAATAGGGAAAATAGCAGATAATTTGTTAAAAAGAGATTTTAAAACAGATAAACCAAATCAAAAATGGGTTACAGATGTAACAGAGTTTAAAGTTAATAATGATAAACTTTATTTATCACCGATAATAGATTTATATAATGAAGAAGTTATAAGTTTTAACTTATCAAGGCATCCAGTATTTCAACAAGTGGTAGACATGTTAGAAAAAGCATTTAGTAAAATACCAGATAATACCAATTTAATATTGCATTCAGATCAAGGCTGGCAATATCAAATGAAGCAATATCAACATTTATTAGAGCAAAAAGGAATTAGACAAAGTATGTCAAGGAAAGGTAATTGTTTAGATAATGCCTGTGCAGAAAACTTTTTTGGAATATTAAAATCAGAACTTTATTATATAAAAGAAAAAGAATATAAAAATATAGAAGAATTAGAAAAAGATATAATTGAATATATAGAATATTATAATAACAGAAGAATTAAGAGCAAACTAAGAGGAATGTCTCCTGTTCAATACAGAAAACATTCCATGTTAGTAGCCTAATTTATATTGTCCAACTTTTTGGGTTCAGTACACCGTCCCTATTGGCAGATTTTTTAAAAAACACTTGACAAACGCGAACATATATTCTATAATGGCTTTGGTGATAATATGAAGAGACAAATATTACACGTGGATGTAAATAATGCATTTCTAAGTTGGACAGCAGTAGATATGTTAAAAAAAGGAAGCAAAATAGATATAAGAGAAATACCCGCAATAATAGGTGGAGACGAAACAAAAAGGTCAGGAATAGTACTTGCAAAAAGTATGAAAGCAAAAGAATGTGGAATAAAAACAGCAGAAACAATATATCAAGCAAGAATAAAATGCCCAGGAGTAAAAATATATTCATCAGACTTTAAAATATACAGAGAATATTCAGACAAACTATACAACCTACTACTAGAATACACAGATAAAATAGAAAGATTTAGCATAGATGAATGTTTTTTAGACATGACGCAGTATCTAATGAAAGATACACTAATAAACAAAGCAAAAGAAATAAGCAAAAGAGTAAAAGAAGAATTAGGATTTACAGTAAACATCGGAGTAGCACACAACAAACTACTTGCAAAAATGGCATCAGACTTTACAAAACCAGACAAAATACACACATTATATGAAGAAGAAATACCAACAAAAATGTGGAAATTACCAGTATCAGAATTATTCATGTTAGGCAAAAAAACAGTACCAAAATTGTATAATATGCAAATAAAAACAATAGGAGAATTAGCAAAAGCAGACAAAAATATCATAAGCAAAAAATTTGGAAAACATGGAATGCAGATGTGGGAATATGCAAATGGAATAGACAATTCAGAAGTACAATATAAAAAAGAGAAACCAAAGGGAGTAGGGAACTCCATAACACTACCACAAAATATAAACGAAATAGAAAAATTGGAAGAAATATTACTAGCACTAACAGAGCAAGTAGCATATAGACTAAGGAGATATGAGCTATTAGCAACAACAGTAAATGTCCAATTAAGAACAAAAGATTTTATAGACAGCTCTCATCAAGGAAAGTTGCAAATGGCAACAGACTCTACAAAAGAGATATATGCAAAAGCAAAAGAGTTGTTAAATCAAATGTATAAAAGGACAAGCGAAATAAGATTGATAGGTGTAAGAGTAGACAATTTAGTAGAAAAAGAAGAACAACAATTATCGCTATTCTACAACAATAAAAACGAAAAACAAGAAAAGCTAGACAAAGTGGTAGATGAACTAAAAAACAAATATGGATACAACACAATAACAAGAGCAGGAAAATTAAATGCAGGAGACATACTAAAATTAAAAGACATAAAAAAATAAAAAGCAAGAAATTGCTTGCCTAGAAGAGATATTTAGTTTATAATTATATAGAACAAAAAGACTTGAGTAAACTTTTTACATAACTAAAAACTAGGAGAATTATAATGTGGAAAAGAAAAGAATTAAAAGCTAAAGCAAGAGAGGTAGTAAAGAAAAACTACTGGACAGTAATAGTAGTATGTTTTTTACTTGCGCTTTTAACAGGAGAATTTGGAACATCGATAATAGGCTGGCTACAAGGAGAAGACACGCTAGATCCAACTTATATAGTTAGGCAAGAACAAATACAAGAAAATGAAGACATAGACCAAGAAAAAGTAGAAATAATATTAGAAAAAATATCAGAAGCAGAAGAAGAAATCGGAATAGAAAATTTAACAGATTCAGAGAAAAAAGTAATAGAGATAGTAAAAGCAAATGTAAACAGTGCAACAAAATCGCAAAAATACATATTCAAAATATTGGATGCAATAACATCATTTAATATAAATGGAGCATTTTTAGGAGTTACACTTTCAATAACAGCAGTAGTATCATTACTATTTGTAATAATGATAGGAGACCCACTAATAGTAGCAGGAAGAAAATACTTCTTAAAAGCAAGAGCAGAAGAAGACACGCCAATAACAGATATAGCAAAAGACATATTCAAAAAAGAAAATTGGTTTAATGTAGCAATAACAATGTTCTTAAGAAATATATACAATATGTTATGGTATTTAACAATAATAGGTGGACCAATAAAAATGTATGAATATAGAATGATACCATACATATTAGCAGAAAATCCAAAAATAAAAAGAAAAAAAGCATTTAAACTTTCAAAAGAAATGATGAGACACAATAAGTGGAGAGCATTTGTACTAGATTTATCATTTATAGGGTGGGAGATAGCTTCTATCTTTACATTTGGAATGGTAAATATACTATATGCAAATCCATACAAAGCAGCTACATCAACAGAATTGTATGTTGTATTGAGAGATAAAACAATAGAAAATAAATGTGAATATTACGAAGAAATAACAACAGAGTAAAAATTATTTAATAAATCAGAGATAGTAGTAATCCAAAATTACTACTATTTTAAAATAAAAACATATAAAATAAAATAGAAAGAAAATTAAACTAAATATATTTTAACAAAAATAAATAAAAAAATCTCGAAAAATTTGTCGAAAGCAAGAAAGAAAAACATAAAACAAAAAACTAATATGTCGAGACAAAACGAAATATGCAAAAAAACATAAAAAAACGAGAAATATTGCGATGAAAAAATCTTGCAAACCCTTGAAAATAGTAGTATTATAATTTCTGTTTAATACGAAAGAGAGGGATAAAAATGAAAAGATTTTATGGAAGTATATTCATAGAAAAAGAAAAATTAGAAGAAGCAGGAGTAGAAAATCCAATCAAATTGGAATATTACAAAATAATAAATGAAGACGAATTTGTAAAAGGAACAAATAGCAAATATGGAATAAAAATTGTAAAAACTCAATACATAGAAAATGATACAAAAACAGAAGACAAAACTATTGAATACCTATCAAATAATGAAGAAAAAGTAGACGAAATTCTAAAAATATTAAAAGACAACGAAGTAACACCAGTATGTGTACAAGACGTTATTTGTGACCTATCAAAAAGCGCATATTTATTATAGTTACCAAAAAGCTTGCAAAAAATGGAAAATTGTTCTAAAATAACATATAGCAAAGAAGTAAGATAGCAATAAAAGGAGGAAAACTATGGCAAGTAAATTAATAATAGTAGAATCACCAGCGAAAGCAAACACAATAAAAAAATTCCTAGGTGGTAGCACAAAAGTAGTAGCATCAATGGGACATATAAGAGACCTACCAAAATCAAAACTAGGAGTAGATATAGAAAATGACTTTGAACCAGAATATATAAACATAAGGGGAAAAGGGGACCTAATAAAATTACTAAAAAAAGAAGCAAAGCAAGCAGACAAAGTATACCTTGCAACTGACCCTGACCGTGAGGGTGAAGCAATAGCATGGCACCTAGCAACAATACTAAAAGACGAAGAAGACAAAATAACGAGAGTAACATTTAACGAAATTACAAAAGGGGCAGTACAAAAAGCAATTAAAGAGCCAAGAGACATAGACGTCAATTTAGTAGACGCGCAACAAGCAAGACGTGTACTAGATAGAATAGTTGGATACAAAATAAGTCCACTACTTTGGAAAAAAGTAAGAAGAGGACTATCAGCAGGACGTGTACAATCAGTAGCAGTAGAGCTAATAGTAGAAAGAGAAGAAGAAATTGAAAACTTCAAACCAGAAGAATATTGGAACATATATGTTGACCTAAAAGACAAAGAAAGCAAAAAACAATTCCAAGCAAAATTCTATGGACAAAATGGGAAAAAGCTAGAAATACATAGCAAAGAAGAAGTAGACAAAATATTAGAACAAATAGAAAACGAAAAATACATTGTAGAAGAAGTAAAAAGAGGCGAAAAGAAAAGAACACCAGCGCCACCATTTACAACAAGTACAATGCAACAAGAAGCTTCTAGAAAACTAGGATTTACACTAAAAAGAACAATGGCAACAGCACAAGGGCTATATGAAGGTGTAAAAATACCAGAAAGAGGCACAGTTGGGTTAATTACATATATGAGAACAGACTCAACAAGAATATCAGAAGAAGCAAGAGCAGCAGCTAAAGAGCATATAGTAAGTACATACGGAGAAAATTATTACGAAAACAGATATTATAAAGCAAAAAAAGACTCACAAGACGCACACGAAGGTATAAGACCAACATATGCAGATTTAGAGCCAGACAGCATAAAAGATTCTTTAACAAAAGACCAATACAAACTATACAAACTAATATACAATAGATTTATGGCAAGTCAAATGGCAGCAGCAGTTTATGACACAATGGCAGTAACAATAAACAATGGGAACTACAACTTTAAAGCAAACGGTCAACTACTTAAATTTAAAGGATTTATGACACTATACGTAGAAGGAACCGATACTCAAGAAAAAGAAGAAGAAGGAATGTTACCAGACTTAAAAGAAAAACAAGAAGTAGACTTAGAAAAAATAAATCCAAAACAAAGCTTTACAGAGCCGCCACCAAGATATACAGAAGCAAGCCTTGTAAAAGCATTAGAAGAAAAAGGAATAGGAAGACCAAGTACATATTCTCCTACAATAACAACAATTCTAGAAAGAAGATACATAGAAAAAGAGCAAAAACAACTAGTACCAACAGAACTAGGGAAAGTAGTAAACAAATTATTAACAGAGAACTTCACAGACGTTATAAATGTTGAGTTTACAGCAAAAATTGAAAACGAATTTGACGAAATAGCAGAAGGAAACGAAGAATGGAAAAAGATGTTAAGAGAATTCTATGGACCATTTGAAAAAGAATTGGCTAGAGTAGAAAAAGAGTTAGAACATGTAGAGTTAAAAGAAGAAGTATCAGACGTGCCATGTGACAAATGTGGAAGAATGATGGTCTACAAATATGGAAGATATGGAAAATTCTTAGCATGTCCAGGATATCCAGAATGTAAAAACGCAAAACCAATAGTAGAAACAATAGATGTACCATGCCCAAAATGTGGAGCAACAGTACAAGTAAGAAAAACCAAAAGAAAGAGAAACTACTATATATGTGAAAAAAATCCAAAATCTTGTGATTACATTTCTTGGAACAAGCCTAAGCCAGGCGAAAAATGGGACCCAGAAGAAAAAACAGAATTTGAAAAAGAGACTAAAAAGAAAACTACAAAACGCAAAACAACTAAAACCAAAAAAACAACTAGAAAAACAAAAGCATAAAAAGGAGCAATAAATGAAAAAATACCAGTTAGAAATAACAGTGTTTTTAAGTGGAGCATTAACAATGGTACTAGAGTTAATAGCTTCAAGAATATTGTCACCATATGTAGGAAGTTCAAACCTAATATGGACAACAATAATAGGAATAATGCTAACAAGCATGAGTATAGGATATTGGCTTGGAGGTAAAAAAGCTGACCAAAACAAAGAAAACGACATCAACATCTTAGCAAACTATTTGCTAATTGCAGCAATAGCGACAAGCCTAATCCCAATACTAGAAACAGTATTTGTAAACACACTAGCACAAGCAGTAAACCAATTAATAATAGTAGCAATAATATCAGCAACAGTAGTATTTGGAATACCAAGCTTTCTGCTAGCAGCAGTATCGCCAATAGCAGTAAAATTAAAAAACAACGCGCCAGATAACGTTGGTGCAACATCAGGAAAAATATCTTCACTATCAACAATAGGAAGCATATTTGGAACATTCTTTGCAGGCTTTATACTAATACCAAACTTAGGAGTAAGAACTATCATACTAGGTTGTTCAGTGCTACTATGGATATTGTCATTTATATTATTTAAGAATAAAAACAAAAAGTACTACATATTAATTATTATAGAGTTAATTGCAATATTAGGATTAAACATCTTAGGAGAGCAAATATTCAAAATAAAAAACACAGATATCATAAAAGACGTAGACTCTGAATATAGTAGAATATGGGTAAAAGAAGTTCAGGTGGACCAAGCAAAATATAAAACATTACAAGTGGACACAGGTTTGGAATCTTATATAAATCAGGAAACAAGAGAAATGGGAGCACAATATCTCACATATTTTGACTTGTTTGAATACTATAACAAAGAAGCTGGTAGCACATTGATGCTAGGAGGTGCAGCATATACATATCCGATGCATTATTTAAGTAAATACCCAGGAAAAACAATGGATGTTGTGGAAATTGACAGAAAGATGACAGAGATATCTGAAGAAGAATTTGGATTAGATACAAATAATCCAAACTTAAAAATATATACAACAGACGGAAGAAGTTTTTTAAACTACAACAAAACTAAATACGATACAATACTAATTGATGCGTTTAAAGGCTTGAACGCACCATTTGAACTTACAACATATGAAGCAATGCAAAAAGCATATAATAACCTAAACGAAAATGGAATGGTAATTACAAACATAATATCATCAATAGAAGGAGAAAAATCAAATTTTATTAAGTATGAGTATAATACATATAAAGCAATATTTGATGATGTAAAGGTGTTTAAAGTTAGAACTGATGCAGATAGCAAAGAATCACAGAATTTGATACTTATAGGATTTAAAGGAAATAAAAACATAAATGACGAAGAGCAAGAAGAATATCAAGATTTATTGAATAATGAAATTCAAAATTTTACAAGTGAAAAGAAAATTGTTACAGACAATTATGCTCCGATAGGAAATTAATGGCCAATGGCCCTTGACATTTTTATTAAAATTTGTTAATATATTAAATGCGTATATACGTGTTTATATATGCAGGTATAGTTTAGTGGTAAAACGTAACCTTGCCAAGGTTAAGTTACGGGTCCGATTCCCGTTACCTGCTCCATTATTTTTTGTAACAAAATACTATTTTTTATCATAGTATTATAGTATATATGGCGAGTTAGCCAAGCGGTAAGGCACGAGTCTGCAAAACTCTGATGGTGGGTCCGACTCCCACACTCGCCTCCAAGAAAAAACGGGAAAACGTTGAAATATCAATGTTTTCTCGTTTTTTTGTATTCGCCAATTATTCTATCAAAATCAGAAATGTATTTTTTATCTTGCTCAATTCTAAATTTCTCAAATTCATTTTCTGCAAATTTTTTTGCTTGTTCAGCTGATATACTTCCTTTATTATCTAAAACTTCATATCTATTTGTTTTTAACATTGTATCTAATTCTTCTACCCAATCTTTCATTTTCATAGGTATTTGTCTTTTGGCACGGTTTTCAGCTATATCTAAATACATATTAACAATATCTTGTAAGAAATCCAGCTCTTTATTTGTTAAATAGTTTTTTGCAACACTAACATCACTTTTTAATATTCTTCCTTCAGGAGAATGTTTCCAAGAAGTCAATCCCATATGTTCTTTTTTACTATCTGCTCTATGATAAATTATTTCAGCAGCTGTCTCATTTGTAATAGCATAATGAAATTTATTTTGAATAGTTGCATAAAAATCATTTGCAATTTCAGAATTTTTATTATAATCAATGCTACATTCTGCAAAAATATCTGTTACTTTTTGATAAAATCTTCTTTCACTTGTCCTAATTTCTTTTATAATTTCAAGTAATTCATCAAAATAATCTTTTCCATATTTATTTGGATTTTTTAATTTCTCTTTATCGATACTATAACCTTTTATAATATATGATTTTAGGACTTCTGTTGCCCATTGTCTGAATTTTGTTGCTTTTTTTGAGTTTGTTCTATATCCGTACAGCTATAATCATATCTAAGTTATAATATTCAATATTTCTATTAACTTTACGATTTCCCTCAATTTGAACTGTTGGGAATTTCCCAACAGTTGAGTTCTTGTCTAATTCCTGTTCATCAAATATATTTTTTATATGTTCACTTATTGTAGACTTATCTTTTTCAAATAATTCAGCAATTTTATTAAGAGGTAGCCAAATTGTTTCATCATATAAAAAAGCTTCAATCTCTATTTTATCATTTTCATCTTCATATATAATTAAATCGCCTTTAGTTAAATCTTGCATATAAACCTCCATTTTTTATCTAATTTTTTCTTTTAACTGACATATCTTTTTACTTCTACTTGGTTGTTCGTTTAAAAGAAATGCTAAAAGTAGCATTTGATACGTTTCATCATACCACTTTTCCATTGTATCTTTTCTCATTTTAGCTATATATTCTTTTTTGTTTTTTCCGCTCTTATTATTGTGTCTAATATTTATATTGTTTAGCATAAATCCAATATCATCATCTAATTTACTATTTAAGTTTTTAATGTTACTTTTTATACCCTCATATTTATTGGCTAATTGTAGCAAAATTTTTTTTTCTTATCAATATCTCCTTTTAATAAATAATGATTATACTCAATTACTTTACAAGCTGTATCTTCATCAACAACTTCAGCAACAGCTATTGCAGAAGGATTCTTTTCAAACAAAATAACTTTTACTTCTTTATCACAAAGCATTATAATATTACTGGCAAATTCTAAATAAGTTAATATTCCGTCAATTTTTAAAGTATTGGGTATGTTTTTTTTATTTAATTCAATACCTAAAGTAATTGCCATATCACGGATATTTAAATAACTATGTCGGTTTTTCCAATATAAAAAACAATTCTCATCAACGAAATCAAAAACAGACTTGTCTATAAATTGTGATTCATTAATACACGGTGTATTTAGTAATTTATAAATTCTTTTAATTTCATCTATAATATTCCATTTATTTTCTAAAATTTCAAATATATGTTTTCTTGCCATTTTATGCCTCATTTCAATTATTACTATTTTATAGTAACTATTTTATCATATAAGCTAATGCTTTTCAATACTTTTGCAAACAAATATTCTTTTTTGCTTTGATTAATAATTAAAAAAGTTATATAAAATAAATTGATTTAGATGTGACAAAACTGTGACAAAATAATATTTTGAAATTTTTAATTACTTGATATAAGTTATATACAGAGGTTAGTCTTATAGGTAATAGCTTCCATAGAAAAACGAGAGAACATTGAAATATCAATGCTTCTCGTTTTTTCCTATTTTTATTACACACAGTTTTTTTATTTTTGTCAAATGTGATTTTGTAAAACATTATATTATGTATATTTTGTTTCACATTATTGACACAACAACAGGGGTTTCAATATTTTTTCGAATTTTATATTGAGTTACATAGATAATATGTTATAATATTTTAATAAAAAATTTTTTATAAGGCGAGGATAATAAAATTGAAAGATAAAGTAGTTTTAATACAAGGAGCAATGGATATTGAAATAGAATGTCTATTAAGTAAACTAAAAAATAGAAAAGATATAACAATAGCAGGATATGAATTTTATGAAGGAAGTATTAATAACATAGAAGTAGTAATATCAAAAACATTAGTAGGAACAATAAATTCAACTATGGCGACTACTATTGGAGTTATAAATTTTCATCCAAATATAGTTATAAATCAAGGTATTGCAGGAGCACATAGAACTGATTTACATATAGGAGATATTATTGTAGGAGAAAAGTGTTGTAATATTAACTCATATAAAATGCCAAGCAAAGATAGAGGAAAAGGTTCGAATCCATTTGAATGGGAGCCAAATAAACGTGCCAAAGATATACAAAATTCAGATTTAAAATTGGTTAATATTATTGAAGAAAGCTTAAAACTAAATTGTTCAAATAAAATATATAGGGGAATATTGGGAAGTGGAGATGTATTCAATAGAGAAATAGATAGAATAGATTGGATAAATAATATATTTAAAAACTACTGTGAAGATATGGAAAGTATAGGAACATATTCAGTATGTAATAAGTTCAATATTCCTTGTATAGGCATTAGAATTATTTCAAATAATGAAATATTATTAGAAAAATTAGATAAAACAAAAGCTATAGAACTACAAGAAATATTAATTAGTATATTAAACAATTTAAAAAAAGTAGACGAACTCGAACTAGTACTTCCAACAAAGGAGCACAAAACACAAATAGCAGAATACATACAAGAATACATAAGCAACGGAGAAAAAGATGAATACCCAGCCATACAATATCTAACAATAAGAAAAGCAGACAAAAAAATTGTAGGAAACATAGAAATAAATAAAATAAACAAAAAAACTTTACTACATAGTGGACACATAGGGGATAGTGTAAGACCTTCAGAAAGAAGAAAAGGATACGCAACAGAACAAATCAGACTAGCACTACAAAAATGCAAAGAACAAGGAATTGAAAATGTATTTATGGACACCTATAAAACTAATATAGGCTCAGTCAAAAGCATAATAAAAAATGGTGGAATACTTGAAGATGAAATAACTATAAATAACGAAATAGTACAAATATATAAGATTGATTTAAAAAATAAAAAACGTTGAAAATTTCAACGTTTTTTAATCTATCTTTATATGTAAAAATTAATTTAACTCTCTAAAAAACTTAAACTCATCACCAGAAGTAGTATTAGTAGTATTAGTATAACCATTAAAAATACCACCATTCTCATCATCAAGATTAACATTAAGCTTCATATTATAAGCAAACTTCTGGCCAACATTATTCACAATATGAATAGTAAAGCTCAAAGTATAATTAATATCATCCAAGCTAACACCAGCCTCCTGAAGGACTTTACCATTAAAAGAAACAGAATTAGCATCAGAAGAAACAGAATAATCAGTCACAATATTCTTATTCAAAAATCCCAAAGTGATAGGATTAGAACAATCCGTATAAAAAGTAGGTTCATCATAATTATTATTCTCATTTTCTTCATTAGATCTAACAACTTTAAAATCAATTCTATCAGTAGTAGTCAAATCTTTATACTTACCAAAATCTAAAGAATTCTTATAATTCAAAATCTTAGTACCTTTATCAGAACCTGTCGAAATATTAATATTATCAATATAAAGCTTGCTAATAGTATTTTCAGTAGTCATATCAGAAGAAGATAAACTATTATCAAGATATATAGCAATATCAGAAAACTGAGAAATACTCATATTTTGTAAAGAACGATTATCTTCTTCATTAAAAGCATTTGCACTACTATAAGTAGAAATTTTCTGAACGTTAAAAATAGGGTTTTCATTTTCACTAGCAATTTCTAACATTTGATTAGTAAAAGCATTCTTTTTATTAAGTCCTGAAAACACAAATACATTGTAAAGTATAAGAACAATAAATGCAGCCACTATTAATAGCACAAAAGCTAATTTTACATTTTTTATTTTAAAATTTATTTTACTCATTTGTTACTCCCATCAAAAAAGTTTAAATTAAAGTCTGTTATATAAAGTTTCCATATAACTGTAAACTTTTTTATGCCATTCCTTATCTGAAGCATATCTCTCATTAACACCAGACAAAGTAGGACCATTGAAATACCAAGCACTTGCTGTCTCACCATCATAAATTTTAGTTCCAGCAGGATTTAAATAGTATTTAACTAAAGACTTAGCAACAGTCTCAATTCCCTCAGAATAATCAGCAAATTCGAAAGAAGATTCATAAGGAGTATTATCATAAGAACCATAGCCAAATAAATTATTTTTATCTTTAGCTATTTGAGAAGTACCCCAACCACTTTCGTGAATTGCCATAGATGCTAAAAAGATTCCATTTATATTATATTTTTTCTCAATATTATAGAAAACTTGATAATTATTTTCAAATATCTTATTAGTGTCATTTGATAAACCAGTAAGTATCTTCTTGTAATCATTTAAAGTCAAGCCACTAGGTTTATTAAGTTCCATATCTATATTAACTTTAAGCAAAATTCTCTGAATTCTATTTTTCTCAACAATATTTGGTGTTGATGTAGCTGATGTTAAGTTTGCAGTAGGAACATAACCTTCTATACTATCAAAAGAAACCTTAGCCCATTCTTCACTTGGAAGCTCTAACAATTTAACATCTAAACTTTGTTTAACATCTGCAACAACAGCTGAAGACGCATCTGCTTCTTGTTTAATAGAAGTAGCTTTTGTAAAGTACATAGTATCTTTTAGATGAACTTTATGTTTTGCCAAAAACTCAGAAGTACCAAGCTCAATAACCTTTGGAGTTGGCTCAGTTATCATAGTTCTATTTAATAAAATTTCTTCTACAAACTCACCATTTTCATAAGTTTTTACAGCTTCAACTCTATCTTTTCCAAGCACACCCTCTTGTGTAACAATTTCTTCGCTTTTTGGTAAAGTTGGATTATTATTATATGTAGTTTCAAATTCAACATCACGTTCTTCAACAACCTGTTCTTTAACCCTGTTCATATTTGAATTTTCAGAAATGATGTTTTGAATATTTATTCTATGTCTATTTAATTCAAATTCTGACATACTTGCCACATTATCTGAGTTAGCATAACTAGCATTAAAAGAAGCACTCTTTGGGAAAAATACAGCTAAAGCTACAACTAAAATGCTACAACCAACTATAATATGAGATAATTTTAAATCGTTTGATTTACCATATATAGTAGTTTCAGAATTGATATCAGCTCCCCAATTGCTAGATTGCCAAGAAATAGCTTGTCCAGAATTAGCTTGACCCAAATTGCTAACTTTATGGTTAGAACGTTTTGATTTTGTTTGCTCTGCAATAGAGTCATTTCTAATTGCCTCTAATTCTTTAAAAACTTCAGATAAATTTCTATTTTTATATTTATCATCTAACATAAAATTTTACTCACTTTCTAAAATAAAATAATACATCAATATTATATAATAAGAAAATTAGTCTGTCTACAAAAAAACACAAAAAAAATTAATAAGGAAAAAATTACTTGCAAAATCTACAAAATAGTATATAATATAGAAGACAGAAAGAAGGTGAAAAAGTGGAACTAAGTGATTTAGAAAAAAGCATAGGATATACATTTAAAAATAAAGAACTATTAAGAAAAGCGTTGACGCATACATCATATGCATATGAGCACAATGTAGAGAGTAACGAAAAATTAGAATTTTTAGGAGACAGCGTTTTAGAATTTTTATCTAGCCAATATTTATACCAAAAATATCCTGAGCTAAAAGAAGGAGAAATGACTAAAGTTAGAGCAACAGTAGTATGTGAAAAAAGTCTTTACAAAATAGCAAAATTGCATAATTTTAGTGATTTCTTATACTTGGGAAAATCAGAACAAAGAAACGGCGGGGAGCAAAGGCCAGCGATATTAGCAGATAGTGTAGAAGCCGTAATTGCAGCAATATTTATGGATGGAGGAATACTACCAGCAGATAGATTTATTATAGATAACCTAAAAGATGAAATAAAAGAAGCAACAAAACATGTAGGAGACAAAGATTACAAAACGGTTTTACAAGAAAAACTTCAAGCTCATGGAGAAGTGAAAATAGAATATGAAATACTACAAGAAAAAGGGCCAGACCATAACAAGACGTTTGAAGCAGAAGTGAAATGCAATGGAAAAGTGTTAGCAAAAGGAGAAGGAAAAAGCAAAAAAGAAGCACATATGGAAGCTGCAAAAAAAGCTTTAGAAAATTTAAAATAGAAAAGAGGTAAAATCTATGAAAAAGCAATACATAATACCAATATTTGTACCACATTTAGGATGTCCAAATGATTGCATATTTTGTAATCAAAAATCAATAAGCGGACAAAAGGAACAAATGACAAAAGATAAGGCAAAAAAAATAATAGAAGATTACCTAAAAAGTATAAAAGCAGAAGACGCACAAATAGAAATAGCATTTTTCGGAGGAAGCTTCACAGCAATAGAAAAAGAAAAACAAGAAGAACTATTACAAGTAGCATATGAATATATAAAACAAGGAAAAGTTGAAAGCATAAGAATATCAACAAGACCAGACTGCATAGATAAAGAAACACTAAAAAGACTAAAAAAATACAAAGTAAAAACAATAGAACTAGGGGTACAATCAGCAAACGACTACATCCTAAAGAGGTCAAACAGAGGCCATACTTTTGAAGATGTAAAAAAAGCATCAAAAATGATAAGGTGGAATGGTTTTAAATTAGGACATCAAATGATGGTCGGTTTACCAGAAAGCACTAGAATTGACGAAATTAATACAGCAAAAGCGTTAATAAAACTAAAACCTAAAATGGTAAGAATATATCCAGTACTGGTAGTGAAAAATACAAAACTAGAAAAAGAGTATGAAAAAGGAACATATCAACCACTATCAGTGGTACAAGCAGTAGAAATTTGCAAAGAAATAGTAAGGCTATTTGCAGATAAAAAAATAGATATAATAAGAATAGGCCTTCAAAATACTGATGAAATATCAGAACCAGGAAGGAAAGAAAGCGAAGTAGTAGCAGGGCCATATCATCCAGCATTTAGACAGCTAGTAGAATCAGGAATGTGGTATGATGCAATAGTAGGAAAAATCAAAAAACTAAATATGAAAGTAAAAGAAGTAGAAGTTACAGTATCACCAATAGACGCAAATAACGTAATTGGCCATAAAAAAGAAAATGTACAGAAACTAAAAGATACATATGATGTGGATTTGATATTAAAACAAGATGAGACCATGAAACAAGGCAAATCAAAAGTAGAAATAACAAGAACATATGACAATTAAAAACGAATAAAATCACCTAAATTTACAAATAATTGTAATAAAGGTGATTTTATGTATTTAGAAGAGAAAATCAATATAAGAGAGATATTAATAGAAATAGGAGGTACAATATTAGGAGCATTTATAATGGCAATGGGTGTATCTCTATTTTTGCTACCTAACCAACTATCAACAGGCGGAGTTTCAGGTATTGCAACAATTACCTATTATTTATTTAAAATACCAATGGGAACAATGATATTATTAGTAAATATACCATTATTCATAATTGCAATATTTAAAGTCGGAAAAATCTTTTTTGCAAAATCAATTGTTGGAACAGTATCATTATCATTATTTATAGATATTTTAGATAAGTTTGAACCGCTCACAAAAGACAGGTTTTTGGCATGTGTATATGGCGGAATAATAATTGGACTTGGGACGGCTTTATTGCTAAAATGCAGGACGTCAACAGGCGGAAGCGACTTGGTAAGTTTTATAGCAAGGTCGTACAAACCAACTATTAGAACAAGTAATATAATAATTATTATTGATGTGATTATTGTTACAATAAATATGTTTGTTTTTCAAGAGATTGAAATAGGGCTATATTCCGCAATTGCAATATATTTAATGGGAAAATTGATTGATATTGCTTTTGAGGGGATTTATTTTACAAAGCTAATTATTATTATTTCAGATAAAAATGAAATAATAGCGAAGGAAATAGAAGAGAAAATTCATCGTGGGGCAACAGGATTGTATGGTAAAGGAATGTATACAAATCAAGAAAAACTTGTGCTTATGTGCGCTGCTTCTAGACGTGATGTTTCTAGAATTAAGCTTGCTGCAAGGAAAATAGACCCACGTTGTTTTATGATTGTAACAAATTCAAGAGAGGTTGTGGGATTGGGATTTAAAAAAATTACGGATTAGAAAATCACACATATATTCCTTGAAAAAACCACACATATATTGTAAAATAAAAAAGAGGAGAAAAACAATGAAAAAACAAAAATACACAATAAAAAATATAAACTCATTTGAGCTAAAAGACATATTCGACTGTGGTCAATGCTTCAGGTGGAATCAACAAGAAGACGGAAGTTACACAGGAATATTTGGAAACAACGTAATAAACGTAAAAAAACAAAACAACGAAATCACATTTGAAGGAATATGTGAAAAAGACATAAAAGAAACAATAGAAAACTACTTTGACCTAAACAGAAACTATGAAGAAATCAAAGAACAGTTATCAAAAATAGACGAAAACATGAAAACAAGCATAGAATATGGGCAAGGAATAAGAATACTAAACCAAGATCTATGGGAAACAATAATATCATTCATCATATCAGCAAACAACAACATACCAAGAATAAAAGGAATAATAGAAAGATTATCAGAAAAATATGGAAACGAAATAGAATTCAACAGAAAAAAATACTACACATTTCCAACACCAGAACAACTAAAAAACGTAAGTGTAGAAGAATACAGAAAGATAGGGCTAGGATTTAGAGACATCAGACTATACGAAACAACAAAAATGATATTAGAAAAACAAGTAGACTTAGAAAAAATGAAACAAAATCCAAATACAACAGAAGTAAGAGACGAACTACTAAAACTATCAGGAGTAGGGCCAAAAGTAGCAGACTGCATATTACTATTTTCAGACCTAAAAAGATTTGAAGTATTTCCAATAGACGTATGGGTTAGAAGAGTAATGAACGACCTATACATAAAGCAAGAAGACGAAACAAAAGTAAGTAAAAAGCAAATAGAAAAAATAGCGCAAGAAAAATTTGGAGACTTGGCAGGACTAGCACAACAATATCTATTTTATTGGAGAAGAGAAGCTTAAGAAGTTTTTGGGGACGATGTTTTTGGGGACGGAGCAAAAAAACATCGATTTATGAAAGAGATGTGTCCCAGGTGGACAAAAATGTCCAAAAAGAAACGTCCCCAATGGACACAATGGACACGGAAGGAGAATTCAAATGAGAAATAAAATAAAGAAACTAATGTTAATAATAATAGTAGCAATAGGAATAATATTTATACAAAACAAAGTAGAAGCAAAAAGCTACCACATTGAAAATATGGACATACAAGCAACAGTAAACCAAGATGGGTCAGTAGCAGTAGAACAGACACTTACATATAAGTTTAATGGGGAGTATAACGGAATTTATATAACAGTTCCATACAACAAAACAGACAGCCAATATGCAGATATAATAAAAAACAACAAAATAAATAACAACTTATACACAGGTTCTGGAATAATTGTGGACAGTGTAAGTAAACTAGCGGGAAGTGGTGGAATTGAATACGACAATGTATCATACGGAAGAAATGGGCAAGACGGAATTTATACAGTAGAAAATACATCACAAATATACAAAGTTAAGGTGTATTCACCATCACAAAATGAAACTAAAACTTTTAAAATAAATTACACAATAAAAAATCTATGTGTAAGTCACAACGACACAGCAGAATTATACTATAATTTTATAGGTGGAGATTGGGAATGCGCAATAAATAAGCTAAATATAGATATTTACATACCAACAAATCAATCAGAAATAAAAGTATGGGGACATGGACCATATAACGGAAAATCAGAAATAATATCAAACACTCACGCAAATTTTAAAGTGAGAAATGTACAGGCAGGAGAATATGTTGCAGCAAGGGTTTTGTTTGATAATTCCAATATACCAAATTCAACAAAGAAATCAGGAATAGATGCAATAGGAATAGTGCATGAAAATGAAGGAGATATTATTGAGCATAAGGAACAAAAGCAGGCATTTACAAGAAATGTTATAATTATGGGAATTTGTCTACTAGTATATTGGATTATTCTGCTATTGGTATATGAAAAAGACAAAAAATATATGGTAGAAAATATAGAAGAAGATTATTTATTTGAAAAATATAATGCAATAATGGCTGGATGTATCCAAGGAAGCAGAAATATACTCGCAAGAGACATCATAGCAGAAATATTAAACTTAATAGACAAAGGAAATATAAAATTAGAAATTAGAGATAAATTAAAAGGCGGAAGGTACTTATATCAAATAGAAAAAGTTTCAGAAAAAGAACAAGAAATGGACAGTATACAAAAATATGTCTATGATTGGGTATTTGATAAAAAAGATTCAGTAGAGTTATCTGATAGATTAAAAGAGATGCCAAAGGAAAAAGAAGCAAGTACAAAATTCAAAGAGCTAAATAAACTAGTTGAAAGCAATATGGCAAGACTAGGAGCAAACAAGCAAAGTGTACCAAAAGTATTACGAGTATTCAATATGTTCTTATTCATAATAGCAGTAATTGTTATAATAAAACATATAGGGTACAATGGACTAAATATGTTCGAAACACAAGCACCAATCTTTATGATGCTAATATGCATTTGGCCATTAGCAATAGGTTTAATAAGCATATTTTTGAATGTAATAATTATGATAAGACATAGTTTGAACAAAGCAGTCCAAAGAGTATCAGGACAAAAAATAGTAACAACAACAATAAGCTTACTAGTACTTTTTGGAATAATAATGGTAATAACAGGAATAGTAACAAAAGGAAGTTACTTAGTAGTAGACGAATTCTTAATATGTATTGCAACAATACTAATACTAACAGATAACCTAATGTTAAAAAACAATGCAAACCTAATAGGAGATTACAGCAAACTAAACACACTAAAATACAAACTAGAAAACACATTGCTAGACGAAAGAGACATAGAGCAAGTAACACTATGGGAAAAATATTTAGCATATGCAGTAAGCTTTGGAATATCAAAAAAGATAATAAAAAGAATAAAAGGACTAAATTTAGATGACGACTTAGAAAATCTATTAGCAAACGAAGAACTATTAGACATAATAACATCAGACTATAGCACATTCTATATGTACGCAAGCCTAGACAGAAGATTTTTAAGAACATATAACGAAACACTAGGAAAAGTAATGTCATCATCAGGAAGCTCAGGCGGTGGATTCTCAAGCGGCGGAGGAGGAGGCTTCTCAGGAGGCGGAGGATTTTCTGGCGGTGGAGGCTCACGGCGGTGGCGGTGGAGCATTCTAAGCCTGCCACAGGGGACGGACCTCTTTGGCATACTCCTGCCAAAAAGGACCGTCCCCAATGGCAGAAATCTGCCAAAGAGGTCCGTCCCTTGTGGCAGGAGATAAGAAAGGAGTAGCGAAATGGCGCTAAGAATTATATATGGAAAACCTGGTAGCGGTAAGAGTAGCTACTGTTTTTCTGAGATAGCAAGTTTAATTGAAAAAGAGAAAAAGATTTATGTGATAACACCAGAGCAATTTTCATTTACAGCGGAGCAAAAGCTAATGGAGGCTATAAATACCAAGGCGATTATGAATGCAGAGGTTATTACTTTAAGTAGAATGGCATATAGAGTTTTAAGCGAAGTTGGGGGAAGTAATAAGAGTAGTCTTTCTAAATGCGGAAAGGCTATGTTGATATATTCAATTTTAAGTCAGTATAAGTCTGACTTGAAGTTTTTAGGTAAAACTGATGAGAATATAGATTTAAGTATGAGGGCTATTACAGAGTTTAAAAAACATAAAATAGATGTAGAGACTTTGAAAGAAGAAGCAAGCCAAAATGAAGATACATATTTACGAACTAAGTTAGCAGATATGGCGCTAATTTATGAGAAGTTTGAGGAGAAAATTGCAAATAATTACATTGATGAGACAGATTTACTGGATATGTTAGCAAATAATTTAGAGAATACTGATATTGCAAAAAACAGCATAATATATATAGATGAGTTTGCTGGTTTTACAAAGCAGGAATATGAAGTTATAAAAGAGCTTATAAAGCAAGCAAAACAGGTAAATATAACGGTTTGCGTAGATGATTTAGAAACCAATACAAATCCAGACCAAGATATATATTATTCAAATAAAATAACAGTTAGAAAGTTGCTAAACTTAGTAGAAGAAAATGATTTAAAGATAGAAAAACCGGTAAATTTAGAGAAAATACATAGGTTTAAAACAGAAGAATTAAAACATTTAAGTGAAAACATTTACAACATAAAATCCACAAGATATGAGAAAAATGTGGAAAATGTTGAGCTGTTTTTGGCTAAAAATGAATATTTAGAGATAGAGAACGTGGCTAAAAAAATTAATACATTAGTAAGGGAAAAAAATTTAAGGTACAAAGATATCGCAATTATTACAAAAAATATAGAGACATATTCATCATTAGTAAGGGCGATTTTCAATCAATATGATATACCAGTGTTTATAGACGAAAAAAGAGATTTGAACCAAAATATAATAATTCAATACATATTAGCAACACTAGAAGTTTTAAATAAAAATTTTGCAAATGAAGCGGTGTTTAGCTATATAAAACTAGGATTTTGCAATATAGAAAATGACGAAATATTTAAACTAGAAAATTACTGCAACAAATGGGGAATAAAGCAAAATAAGTGGAAAAAAGATTTCGTATATGAATTAGATAACGAAAATAAAAAACAAGAAGTTGAAAGGCTAAACGAACTAAGAAAATCAATAATAAATCCATTATTGAAATTGCAAGAAGAAATCAAGAAAGAAAGAACAGCAACAGGGATTACAAAAGCATTATATCAATTTATCACGCAAGAAAATATAGAAGAAAAAGTACTAAAAAAGATACAGGAACTAGAAGAAATTAACCTAATAGACTTAGCAAATGAATACAAAATGAGTTATCAAATTATAATAAATATTTTAGACGAAATTATAACTATATTTAAAAATGACAAAATGACAATAGACAGATATAGC
Source organism: uncultured Clostridia bacterium (assembly GCA_949443285.1). Taxonomy (GTDB): domain Bacteria; phylum Bacillota; class Clostridia; order TANB77; family CAG-508; genus CAG-269. The sequence continues at coordinate 88,188 of CASSLW010000005.1, read as the reverse complement.
AAAATTCTAAAAATAGGTCTAAAAAACAGTGGACTTGGAAAAATTCCAGGAACACAAGACCAAGTAATATTTGGAGATGTAGAAAGGTCAAGAAGCCACAAAGTACAAGTTGTATTTATAATAGGCTTAAATGACGGAGTTTTTCCAAGCGTAAATAAAGACGAGGGATTTTTAAATGATGCAGACAGAGAAAATTTGAAAGAGCACAACATCGAACTTGCAAAAGGTGCAATAGAGAATTTATATGAAGATAACTTTAACATATATAAAGCATTTACAACAGCAGAAACAAAGCTATATTTATCATATACATCATCAGACAGTGAAGGAAAAACACAAAGACCATCAATATTACTAAATAAAATAAAAAGAATATTTCCTAATCTAGAAGAAAAAAGTGACGTAATAAATAAAAACTATGAAATAGTCAACAATACAATTACATATGAAGAATTAATAGAAAACATAGCAAAACTAAAAAACAAAGAAAAAATAGACGATATTTGGTATGTAATTTACAACTATTATAAAAATGAAATTGAGTGGAATAATAAACTAAAAGAAGACTTAGAAGCACTAAAATACACAAACAAGCCAAAAGAAATATCACAAGAAAATATTGACAAACTATATGGAAACACATTAAACACAAGCGTATCAAGACTAGAAAGATACAGAAATTGTCCATTTTCGTATTACCTAGAATATGGACTAAACCTAAAAGAGAGAGAAACACTAAGAGTACAAAGCTTTAACACAGGTTCATTTATGCACGAGACAATTGACCAATTCTTTGACCAAGTAAATGAAGAAGGATTGAACCTAGCAGAACTAGAGGAAGAACAAATTGCAAAAATCGTATCAAAAATAATTGACGAGAACCTAAGTTTAAGCAAAAACTTTGTATTCACAGCAACCGCAAAATACAAAGTGCTAGTAAGAAGACTAAAAAAGATAGTATCAAAAGCACTAAAATACATCATACAAACAATAATATATAGTGACTTCAGCATAGAAGGAACAGAAGTAGAATTTAGTGAAAAAGGAAAATATAAGCCAATCATATTAGAACTAGAAAATGGCAAAAAGATTGAAATAACAGGAAAGATAGACAGAATAGACACTGCAAACAACGAAAACGGAAAATACCTAAGAATAATAGACTACAAATCATCAGCAAAAAACATCGATTTAGACGAAGTATACGCAGGGCTACAAATCCAGCTGTTGACATACACAGACGCAATATGTAAGCAAACAGACATGATACCAGCAGGAATATTTTATTTTTCACTACTAGAGCAAATGGTAAAAGCAGAAAAGAAAATTACCGAAGAAGAAATAGAAGAACTAATCAGAAAAAACTTCAAAATGAAGGGGCTAATCGTAGCAGACGTAAAAATAATAAAAATGCACGACAACACACTAAAAACAGGAAGCTCAAAACTAGTACCAGCAGCACTAACAGCATCAGGGGAAATTAACAAAAAGTGGACAAATGGAGTAACACAAGAAGAATTTAAAGAGCTGCAAGACTATATTTACAAAACAATAAAAGACATAGGAAAAGAAATACTAAGTGGAAAAATCGACATAGAACCGTATAACAAAAAGGGAAAAACACCATGTACATATTGCAAATATCATGCAATTTGTATGTCCACTGGGGACGTTTCCTAATGGACATTTTTGTCCACTGGGGACACATCTATAAAACTTTTTGGTCCTGTCTCAAAAAGTTTCAAAAAAGGAGAGAGAGTATGGATTTGTCAAATGAAAATGTTATTCATGTAAAGAAAGATGGAATTGAATTCTTGCAATTTAAAAGATTATTGGAATATAAAGATTATATAAATCATGCTTATAGCTTAGGAATAGACAGAAATTATAGAACTGCGAGAGCGAATAAACAGCCATTGCCAAAGCAAGAATATGATAAAGCTATGGATGATTACGAAAAGTTAAGCAGTGCAATTGGTTCAAACCATATACATTTAGTAAAAACAAACCAAGACCATACAGATGAGGTAAAGATAATAACAGAGAAAATAAACTTAGATAAGCCAGATTTTAATTTAGAGCAATATGTCAAAACAGATGGAATGATTACAAAAAGCAAAAACATAATGCTTGCAACAACAAATGCAGATTGTATATTATTATTGTTTTTTGACCCAGTAAAGAAAGTTATTGGAAACACACACTCTGGATGGAAAGGGACTTTGCAAAGGATATCTGTAAAGACAGTGCAAAAAATGAAAAATGAATTTGGATGTAATCCAAAAGATATAATTTGCTGTATTTGTCCAAGTATTAGAAAATGCCATTTTGAGGTAGATATAGATGTAAAGGAACTATTTGAGAAGGAGTTTCAAGATTTAGGCAATTTAGATGAAATAATTGAAGAAAAAATTCCTAACTCCAAATGGAATATAGATACAGTTCTAATAAATAAAATTATATTGGAAAAAGCAGGAATAAAACAAGAAAATATAATAGACAGTGGTATTTGCAGTGTTTGTAATTCGAACTTAGTTCATTCTTTTAGAGTTGAAAAAGAAGGATATGGATTGTGTACAGCTTTAATCGAATTAAAGTAAACTGATAAAGGTAAAACAACTTTCTAAATACACTTGACATAAAACAAAAACTAATATATAATACATTATGTCAAAAGTAGAAAGAGAGGACTCTTTATGCAAAGCCAAAGAACTAACATTAGGTGCAATGAATGGGTTCGTGAGATGCTTGAAAGAGCGGTAGAGCGGTATTACAAAAAATATGAAAGGTACAATGTAACATCTGAATTTCTATTATTTATTATGATAGAAGAAACGACTACACTAATATCTCAATATATGTACAATGAGGGACTATTTTCATGCTACATTGATAAAAGCGAGTTAGAAAATTGTATATTTGAAGAAGATGAAGAAGATTATTGCTATATGATATTATTAGCAAGAATTGAAGCTGGAATAGATATCTTAGAAACCGAAGAGTACACTAAAGGGGATAGAAATTCCAGGACAACAACTATACAAGAAGTTTTCTTATCTGCAAAAGAAATTGCAAAAAGAATAGGAAAAGACTTAGTTGATGAAGAAGTGTTAACAATTGCAATAGTCCAATGCAATAATCCTATTTGGGAAATGCTAGATGTATATGATGTTGAAGACATTGCGAATGGTAAAATACTAGCATATTTTTCCGAAGACAATTATACATCAGAGGGATTTTTGGAAGAACCAATTGATTGCGAATATGGCTATAATTAAACTACATTTGAAAAACTCGAAACCAGTAAGAATTCTTACTGGTTTTTTTATGCTATAATTGCTATTGCCTTTGAGATAATATAAAACAATTATAACTTGACAATATATGTAAACCGTAATATAATGCCTATACATAAGGTTATGAAAGGAGATTTTTATGAACCAAGGTACGAACGTAATTAATATGTGGATTGAAGAAAACATTTTTGGAAACTACACTGACGACTTTAAACCAGTAATTCGGACAGAACAAGAACTAAGAGAAACTGCATTTCATGAGGCGGGCCACTTTATAGTGAACAAAGCACTGCGGATGGACTATATGCCAATAATAGTTATAACAATTGTTCCTACAAAAGAACATTGGGGGGTAAACTATTCTGACTTTATTGAAGAAAGTATTACTAAGAATGAAAGATATTATATAGAGAGAATAGCATATGCTGTAGCAGGAAAGATTGCATCAGAACAGATGGGATTTGAGCCTGTATTTTGGAAAGGTGATTTCATAAAAGCTGTTGACATAGCAGAAGAATATATTGAAAAATGTTGCCCATACATCAATAGCAAGGAAGAGAAAGAAGAAAAAACTATAGAGCTCTTTCGTAAAGCAGGACAAGAAGTAAAAAAAGCAATTTCAGAAAATAAGGAGAAGCTTGAAATAATAGCAGAAGCATTATTGCTCAGAAAGATACTACTTGGAGAAGAAGCACAAGCTCTATATGATGGAACGCTAACACTGGAAGAATTAGAACCTTTGGAACTAGATTAAGAAACTCTAAAAAATGAACTAGCAAGTAATTCTTGCTAGTTTTTTATGACTTATATATACTTGACAATTAAAAAGAAAAAATATATAAAACATATAGAAAACAAAAAGGAGGCCAAAATGATAATCCCAGAAAAACTAAGAAAAGGAGACACAATAGGAGTAGTAGCGCCATCGAACCCAATAATAGGAGACAACATAGAAGAAATAAAAAAAGCAAAAGAAAAAGTAGAAAGAGAAGGATTTAAAGTAAAATTTTCAAAAAACTTCTACTCAAACACAAATGGATATAGCAGTACTGCAAAAGAAAAAGCAGAAGACATAAACGAAATGTTCAAAAACTCAAACGTTAAGATGATATGGTGTGCAAAAGGTGGAGAAAATTCAAACACAACATTTGAATATTTAGACTATGAACTAATAAAAAATAATCCAAAAATAATATGTGGATATAGTGATATCACGTCATTAACCAATATAATAACAGCAAGAACAGGACTAGTAACATTTAGCGGAACAAACTTTAAAACAATAGCAACAGACGAAACAGACTACAGCTATAATGAAGTAATAAAAAGATTTGTAGAAGGAAGCCTAGAAATTGGAAAAGAAAATGAAGAATATAGAACAATCAAACAAGGCAAAGCACAAGGAGAATTAATTGGTGGAAATCTAAGTTTAATAAGAGGCATGGTTTCAGGAAAATATAGCTTGGATTTTACAGATAAAATTTTGTTTTTAGAAGAGTTAGGTTTTGAAACATCACCAACACTTGCAAGCAACTACCTATACTATATGAAACAAAATGATGTGTTCAAAAAAATAAAAGGATTATGGATAGGAAATTATGAACATGAAAGTGGAATAACACTTGAAAAATTAGTGCTAGATTGCATAGGAGAAGAATATCAAATTCCAATTATTAAATCAAATAATTTTGGACATATAGAAACAAAAACAGTAATCCCAATAGGAACAAGGGCTGAGATTGATACAGATAAAGCCGTAAAAATAAGATTAGTAGAAAAATGTGTTAAATAAAAGTTGACGAAATATGTAAACTGTGATATAACATAGATGCGTAAAGCTAGAAAGCGAGAGCAGAAAAATGAAAACTAAACTAAATAGGGGCGTGGTAGTCGAAAAGTCAAGGAAAACTGTTTTGGAAGAAGAAGTAGAAAAGATGTATAACGAAATGTATCCTACAATTAAAATGCTAATGCGGAAACATAAAGTAAGCGTTAGTAAGGAAAGCTTTTTACAAATTGCAATGTACTCATATATATATGATATTGTTGCCGAAGTTGAAAAAGAAGAGACTTCTAAAAAAATATCATTAATAGATTAGAAAATGCAATTATCCTTACGAAAAATGAAGGAAAAAAGAAACTAAGTTCAATTGATAATGTAAAAGTTTTTGAAAAAGAGATTAAAAGCTTCAAGCAAATTAGGTCATTAAACAAAGAATACATAAAAGCAGTTGCTTATCATGAAATAGGACATTTTATTCTTAACGAAGAAATGGGACAAGTTGACGGAAAAACACAAAGTATATCAATTATTGCTCCTTTCGAAGGAAGTCTTGATGGGGTAAACGTAACTTCAGAAGAGATGGGAAAACAAGATAAGATATACACATTAGAAACTACTATAAAAACAGTTGCAGTAGCCCTAGCAGGAGATATTTCGTGTGAAGTATTTCTAAACGAAAAGGATGAAGGAATTGTAGAAGACTATGAAATAGCAACAAGAAAAATTCATACTATGCTTTTAGGTTCAAGAATAAGGGCAAAAGGAAAATATTTAGGTGATATGGGAAGTTATATTATAAATGGAAGCATTAATTATACAATACTTACCGAAAGACAGAGAGAAGAACTCGCCCAGCAAACAAGTAAGATTATGAAAAAATGTGAAAAGCTAGCTAAAAAAATTCTCAAAAAGAAACGTAAGCAGGCAAAAATTCTTGTAGAAGCACTAATAGAAAGAGGGGCACTAACAGGAGAACAAGCAAGACAACTTTATTATGGTAAAATTAAACTTTCAGATTTGCCACCAGCAAAAATTAATTATATTAAATAATAATAGTTTTCGTAAAAACCAGTAGAAAAATTCTACTGGCTTTTTAAAACTTTTTGAGACACAATGAACACTTGACGAAATGAAAATAAAATTATAATATATATAAGAATAAAAAATAGAAGGTGTAAAAAATGTACGACAATTGGGAAGAACTAGAAAAATCAATAAAAGATTGTAATAAATGCAAGCTATGCAAAACAAGACAAAATATAGTATTTGGAGTAGGAAACAAACAAGCAAAAATAATGTTTATAGGAGAGGGCCCAGGAGCAGACGAGGATAGGTTACGGAGAGCCATTTGTAGGAAAAGCAGGAAAGCTAATGGACCAAGCATTCAAAATGGTGGGGATAAAAAGGGAAGAAGTATATATAGCAAATATAGTAAAATGTAGACCACCAGCAAACAGAAACCCAGAAGAAGACGAATGCAAAGCTTGTATGGACTATTTACGAAATCAAGTTGTATTAGTAAAGCCAGAAATAGTAGTATTGCTTCGGAAGCGTAGCATTGCAACATATATTAGGCAAAGAATACAAAATTACAGCATCAAGGGGAAAATGGGTAGAGAAAAAAGGAATAAAATATATGCCAACATGGCACCCAGCGGCTCTACTAAGAGATGAAAGTAAAAAAATAGACTTTATAAGAGACTTAAAAAAAGTCATTGGGACATTTGGGGACGTTTCCTAATGGACAAAATGTCCATTTTGGGACACATCTGTTTTAGGATGAATTTTAGGTCTGTCCCTAAAACACCATATAATATAAAAGGAGGCAATTATGGAAAAAGCGAATTACTGTTTAAATTGTAAAGTAAAACCATGTTCATTAAAAGGATGTCCGTTACAAAACGATATACCAGCATTTATTGAACAAGTAAAACAAGGAAATTATAAAGAAGCATATAAAATATTAAGTAGAACTACAGTATTGCCAGGAGTATGTGGAAGAATTTGTCCGCATCAAAAGCAATGTCAAGGCTCTTGTGTAAGGGGGATAAAAGGTGAACCTGTTTCAATAGGAGAGTTAGAAGCTTTAGTGTTTGATAAGGCTATGGAACAAAATGAAAGCTTAAAAAAATGTTGGACTAATAGCGAAGAAACAGAAAATGATGCGGGTTCAAATTCAGAAAAAGCAAATAAAAAGGTTGCTGTAATTGGTGGCGGACCAGCAGGTCTAACAGCAGCAGCTTTTCTAGCAAAGGAACGGAATTAAAGTTACAATATATGAAAAATATGATTACTTAGGTGGGCTATTAGTACATGGCATTCCAGAGTTCAGGCTAGATAAAAAGATAGTTGAGAAAACAGTAAATAATATATTAGACCTAGGAATTGAAGTAAAATACAATCAAGAACTAGGAAAAAAAATAAAATTAGAAGAACTAGAAAATCAATATGATGCAATATTTTTATCAATAGGAGCAAATATATCTTCAAAAATGGGAGTAGAAGGAGAAAATCTGCAAGGAGTTTATGGCGGAAACGAGCTATTAGAATACAATTTACACCCAGATTATAAAGGCAAAAAAGTAGCTGTAATAGGCGGTGGAAATGTTGCAATGGACTGTGCAAGAACAATAAAGCACTTAGGCGCAGAAGAAGTAAAAGTTATTTATAGAAGGGCAAGAGAACAAATGCCAGCAGAAGATAAAGAGATAGAAGAAGCAATTGAAGAAAATGTTGAATTTTTATTTCAAAATAATATTGTAAAAATACTAGGAAATGAAAAGGTAGAAAGAGTAGAGTTAATAAAAACAGAATTAAAGCCAAAAGAAGGCGAAACTAGGCTAGTACCAGTTAATATAGAAGGTAGCAACTACGAAATTGAAATTGATTATATTGTAATGGCCTTAGGTTCTAAGCCACAACAATTTGTAAAAGATTTAGGTTTGGAACTAAATAAATGGGGAAATATTGCAATAAACGAGGAATACCAAACATCTAACCATAAAATTTATGCTGGCGGAGATTTAGCTGGAATAAAGGGTACTGTTGCTTGGGCTGCAAACTCAGGAAGAGAGGCAGCTAAAAGTATAATTGATGTATTTGGGGACGGAGCAAAAAAACATCAATAAAAAAACACATCATACATGTGTTTTTTTATTGGCTCATTTTTAAAATTTTTTTGACCTGCCTCAAAAAGTTTCAACTAATGTTTTTTTGCTCCGTCCCCAAATACATCAAAAGATTTTTCTGAATTTTCATGAAACAACAATCTCTTAATTGCTTTAAGAAAAGCTACAAATTTATTTTCTTTCTTAGAAACAACCTTAAGAGCAGTAACCAAAGTCTCTCCATTTTCCAAAGCATTATATTTCTCTTCCAATTGTTCCATTTTACTCACATAATAATCATTAAAGAAAGTATATCCGTCAACATAGCCTAAATAATCTTTAAAAGAATACAACTTCTTTCTATAATTTTCAACTTCCTCCAAATTTGTAATAGTAGCAAAAGTACTATCAAAATAACTAGAAATTATAAGATTTTGAGTTCTCATAAAAGTCAAAGCAATTTCATGTTTAAGCTCATCAATCTTCTTTAACATCGTATCAACTTTCTTATTCCTATCGTCAACAGTAGCAATTCTATTATTTAATTTGATAATTTCTTCTTCTGCGTTAATAATATCATCAATAGCTCCCTGAATTGATAAGAAAACTTTTGGAGAAGTGATTTGAGAATACTTAATTTGAAAATCATCATCACTATTTAAAGTACTCTTAAATAAAAGGTTTTCTCCTACAAGATATGCCATTTGATTTACTAAACAACATTCCAAAGGATAGTAAGAAGGGCTATTGGTTTCAAAACTAATTCCGAAGTATTTTACAAACTCTTTTGGAATAGCATTAACCTTAGAAGCCATAAGCTGTACAGCTGCTTCGTTTAAGCCTAATCCATAAATTTTGAATTCTGTATAATCGCAAAGTCCCATTCTTATTAAAGTGTTCTTTTTATCTTTTACTTCTTGAAGATAATGTATACATTCGTGAATTGCAAATTCTTCTAAGTCTTCGTCTTGTATGTGTTCATTAAAATATATTGAAGTGTTTTTATAAAAGTAATTTGCTTCTGCCATGCCTTCAGGCATTTTGGCTTTATACATATCTAATCTAGATAGCTTTATAAATAATTCATTTTGGTCTAAATTGAACTCAGGAAAAGTTTCACATAATTTAGTAGATACAGCTCTTGCTAGTGAGTTTATTCTTAATGTGTCTAATTTGTTTACTACTTCTATTCCATCTTTTTTTAAATCTGATTCTACACTCATTATAATTCTCCTTAGTATAATCTAAGCATATTATACTATAAAGCGACAATTATTGTGTTTCAAATGTGTTAAATCTTAATTACAATTTAGTTACAAGGTTAAGAATTAAAGGTAATACAAAAAAGATTATCTATGTACCTGCTGACGTAATTCTCGCACAAACGATAAAATAATAAAAACAGAAGAGAAGGAGAATTGTTTGACATTTGGGGAGAAAATAATAAGTAATAAGTATAAAAAATAAAAGCGCTTCACACCAGAGTGGAGCGCTTTTGGCTATTTCACAACAACATTATAAATTCTATTTTTAACATAAATTTCTTTAACAATAGTCTTGCCGTCCAACTTATCAGCAATAGCCTCGTGAACCTTATCTTTAATTGAAGCCTCATCTTCATTCAAAGCAATTTGAATTGTAGCTTTTAACTTACCATTAAACTGAATTGGTAAAGTAATAGTATCTTCAATTGTTTTAGCTTCATCATACTCAGGCCATTTCTCATAAGCAATAGTACCAGTATGACCCAACATATTCCACAATTCTTCAGTAATATGTGGAGCAATTGGATTAAGTAACTTCACAAAACCTTCAGCATATTCTCTAGGAAATACCTTTTCTTTATTTACAGCATTTACAAAAATCATCATTTGAGAAATTGCAGTATTAAAGTTCATAGTTTCGTAGTCATTAGTTACTTTTTTAACTGTATAATGATAAACTCTTTCCAAATTTTTATTTTCTTCATCTTTAATTAAATCAGATGTATATAATCTCCAAACACGGTCTAAAAATCTCTTAGAACCTTCAATTCCATTAGGGTCCCATGGTTTAGCTGATTCAAGTGGGCCCATAAACATTTCATAAACTCTTAAGCTATCAGCACCATAATTTTTAACCATATCATCAGGATTAATAACGTTTCCTTTAGATTTACTCATTTTTTCGCCATTTGTACCTAAAATCATACCTTGATGACGTAGTTTTGCAAAAGGTTCTTTAACTGGAACATAGCCTTTATTATATAGATAATTATTCCAAAATCTTGAGTATAACAAGTGACCAACTGCGTGTTCAGGACCTCCAACATATAAGTCAACTGGCATCCAATATTCCAATAATTTTTTATTTGCAAACTCATCTTGATTATCAGGGTCAATATAACGTAAGAAATACCAGCTAGATCCTGCGCTACCAGGCATTGTACTTGTTTCTCTTTTTGCAGGTTTACCTTCAAATGTAGTATTTACCCAATTTTCAGCTTTATCAAGTGGTGAAGCACCTGATTTTGAAGGTGCATAATCTTCAAGTTCTGGTAAAACTAAAGGTAATTCGTTATCTGCTAAAGCCCTCATTTCATCATCTAAGTAAACAACTGGAATTGGTTCACCCCAATAACGTTGTCTTGCAAAAATCCACTCACGTAATTTATAATTTACTTTTTTAGTTCCAATTTTCTTATCTTCTAGCCATTCAATCATTTTAGCAATTCCGTCTTCTTTATTTAAACCATTTAAGAAATCAGAATTAATATGTAATCCGTCACCTGTAAATGCTTCTTTTGAAACATCTCCGCCTTCTAAAACAGGGATAATTTCAAGCGCAAACTTACTAGCAAATTCATAATCTCTTTCGTCATGTGCAGGAACAGCCATAATAGCACCAGTTCCGTAAGTTGATAAAACATAGTCAGAAATCCAAATTGGAATTTCTTTTCCATTTACAGGATTTATAGCATAGCTTCCAGTAAAAATACCAGTTTTCTCTTTGCTTAATTCAGTTCTCTCTAAATCTGATTTAGAAGCAGCCAATTTTTTGTATTCTTCAACAGCTTGTTTTTGCTCAGGTGTTGTAATTTCATTTACTAAATCAAGTTCAGGAGCAAAAACACAATATGTTGCACCAAATAGAGTATCAGGTCTAGTAGTAAATACAGTAAACTCTAGGTTTTCAAAACCCGCAACTTTAAACTTAACCTCAGCACCTTCAGACTTGCCAATCCAATTTCTTTGAATTTCCTTAGTAGAATCAGGCCAATCAACATCATCTAAACCGTCTAACAAAATGTCAGCATATTTAGGAATATCCAAAACCCATTGTTTCATATTCTTACGAACAACAGGAAAATCTCCACGTTCACTTCTACCATTAATAACCTCATCATTAGAAAGCACGCAACCTAAGCCTTCGCACCAGTTAACAGGCATTTCAACCAATTTTGCTAAGCCATCATTATATAATTGTTTAAAAATCCATTGTGTCCACTTATAAAAATTAGGGTCACAAGTAGAAAGCTCCTTATCCCAATCAAAAGACAAACCAAGCATTTTCAATTGCTTCTTGAAAGTCTCAATATTTTTATAAGTAAACTCAGCTGGGTGGTTACCTGTCTTTATAGCATATTGCTCTGCTGGAAGACCAAAAGCGTCCCATCCCATTGGGTGCAAAACATTATATCCTTGCATTCTCTTCATTCTAGACATAATATCTGTTGCAGTATATCCCTCTGGGTGACCAACATGAAGCCCTTGACCAGATGGATATGGGAACATATCTAGGGCATAAAATTTTGGTTTTGAAAAGTCCCACACATCTGTGAAAAATGTTTTATTTTCTTCCCAATATTCTTGCCATTTTTTTTCTATTTCGTTAAATTTGTAATCCATTTAAAAGCTCCTTTCAACGTTCTTTGTTAACTTTTTGCATTATACAACAAATTGACAAAAAATTCAAGTGTCCAATTGGGGACGTTTCCTTTTGGACATTTTGTCCATTTTGGGACATATCTGTATTCTTCTGACTGTCCAAAAAAGTCTAAAAAAATTACTTTGTTCGCTAGACAACAAAGTAGAAATATACTATACTAATAAACATAGGAAATGAATATAAAGCAGATGTGTGTTGCCACTAAACTTCATAGTTTCTAGCTATGAGAAAGTGAGGTGGTGTTTATGGAATTTATATTATTTTTGATATATACATTGGGTTTTTCCCTAACTATAAACGTAGCCTTATTGACAGTTATATACATAATTTGGACAAATAAGGAATAAATAAAGACACTACATTATGCTTTGGCAGGCAATGTAGTGTCTTAACTTAAATATATGTGACAACACATTTCTGTGTTTCATTTCCTATATATTTATTATATACAAATAAATATAATTTGTCAAATAAGAAGGTGAAAAAAGTGACAGACATAAAAAAAGCACAAGAAAATTTTATAAACTTTACAAAAAACTATGATTTAACAAACAAAAATATAAAAATGAAGCAAGCACACAGTATAAGAGTAATGAACATAATGAAAAAACTTGCAGAAGGTATAGGATTAGATAAAGAAGACACAGAACTAGCAAAATTGATAGGATTATTGCACGATGTTGGCAGGTTTGATCAATACAAACAATATAAAACATACAAAGACTATTTAAGTGTTGACCATGCAGACTTAGGAGTAGACATTTTATTTAACCAAAATCAAATAAAAGAGTACACAGAAGATGAAAAAGATTACGAAATAATAAAAAAATCAATAGCAAACCATAACAAATATGAACTAAATACTAACGAATTATCTGAAAGAGAAGCACTTTTTTGCAAATTAATAAAAGATGCAGACAAAATAGATATAATGTATGAAGGTGTAGAGATTTTTTGGTTAGGAAGAGAAACAGAGCTTGAAAAACAAAAGATATCTGATGAAGTATATGAAAGTTTTTTAAATAAAAAATTAATAAAAAATGAAATAAAGAAAAACGAATTAGATAAAATGGTTGGAATGATATCTTTTATATACGATTTCAATTTTGAACAAAGCTATAAATACATAAAAGAAAAGAACTTTATAGAAAAAACATTAAACAGATTTAACTTTAAAAATGAAGAAACAAAAAATAGATTTAATAAAATTCAAGAACTAGCTAAAAAGTATATAGAACAAAAAATAAAATAAAGGATGATAAAATTGAGCAAAAAGCTACTAATAACAGAAAAGCCATCAGTTGCAATGGAATTTGCAAAAGCGTTAAAAATAACGACAAACAGAAAAAACGGATACCTAGAATCAGACCAATGGATAATAACATGGTGTGTAGGGCATTTAGTAACAATGAGTTACCCGGAAAAATATGACGAAAAACTAAAATTTTGGAGACTAGACACCTTGCCATTCATACCAGAAGAATGGAAATACGAAATAATCCCACAAGTAGAGAACCAATTCAACATAGTAAAAGGACTAATGCAAAGAGAAGACATAGAAGAAATTTACAATGCAGGAGACTCTGGGCGAGAGGGGGAATACATACAAAGATTAGTTTTTATGATGGCACACCCAAATGAAAAAGCAAAAATAAAAAGAGTTTGGATAGACTCCCAAACAGAAGAAGAAATATTACGTGGAATTAGAGAAGCAAAAGACCAATCTGAATATGACAGCCTATCAGACAGCGCATATTTAAGGGCAAAAGAAGATTATCTAATTGGAATAAATTTTTCAAGATTACTATCAATAATATATGGAAGAAGTTTAGCAAATAAAATAAATGAAGACAAAGCCTCAATTTCCGTAGGAAGAGTTATGACCTGCGTACTTGGAATGATAGTTTCAAGGGAAAGAGAAATCAGAAATTTTGTAAAAACAAAATATTATAAAATAATACGGAGAGTTTGGAGAACAAAATGCTACATTTAAAGCAGAATGGAAAGTAAACGAAAAATCAAAAATGTACGAATCTCCAAAATTATATAATGAAACTGGCTTCAAAAAGGAAGAAGACGCAAAGCAATTTATAGCGAGTTTGCAAGGAAAAAAAGCGAACATAACAGAGCTAAAAAAATCAAAACAAAAAGAAAATGCGCCATTACTATTCAATTTAGCAGAAATACAAAATCAATGTACAAAAAGATTTAAAATAAAGCCAGACCAAACACTAGAAATAATACAAAACTTGTATGAGAAAAAACTTGTAACATACCCAAGAACAGACGCAAGAGTACTTTCAACTGCTGTTGCAAAAGAAATATCAAAAAATCTAAATGGAATTACAAGGGGATATAAAGACGAAGAAGTGCAAGGCTACATTAAAAAGATGATAGAAGAAAAATATTCGACAAATTTAGTAAAAACTAAATATGTAAATGATAGCAAAATAACAGACCACTATGCAATAATCCCAACAGGGCAAGGATATGAAAACTTCAATTCATTGCCAGAATTGCACAAGCAAGTTTATAAAGTTATAACAACAAGATTTTTAGCAATATTCTATCCACCAGCAGAATTCAATAAAATACAAGTTACAGTTGAGATTGAAGAAGAAAACACAAAAGAGATATTTAATGCAAGTGGAAAAGTATGCGTAAACCAAGGATATTTAGAAGTATTAAAACCACAAGCAAAATCCACAACAAGTGAAAAAACTGTGGAAAACTCAGAACAAAACAGCGAAAAACAGGCAGACTTAGAAATTTTAAAAACATTGAAAAAAGGACAAGAATTAGAAACACAAAACTTTGAACTAAAAGAAGCCGAAACATCGCCGCCTTCAAGATACAATTCAGGTAATATTATTTTAGCAATGGAAAATGCAGGAAAATTAATTGAAGAAGAAGAGCTACGCGAACAAATAAAAGGTGCTGGAATTGGTACAGCTGCAACAAGGGGAGAAATTATCAAAAAACTTGAAAGAATTAAATATATGGAAATAAATAGTAAAACTCAAATAATTACTCCAACTCTAAAAGGTGAAACAATTTATGATATTGTTTATGGCTCAATGCCAGATATGCTAAATCCGAAACTTACAGCTAGTTGGGAAAAGGGACTAGATATGGTAGCAAAAAAAGAGATTGAGCCTAAAGTTTTTATGGGAAAACTGGAAAAATATATTCATTCTAAGTTTGATAAATTGGTTGTAAAAATGTAGGAAATATGGTATAATGTAACGTATTAAAAACATAGGAGAAGACAATGAACACAATTTTAGAAGAACTTGGGAAAAACTCTAAATTCATAGAACTACTAAAAAATATAGAACAAAAACAAAGTCCGGTAGCAATATCGGGCTTAAATGACGTTGGAACAGTACAAATAGGAACAGCAATAAACGAATTTGGCAAAAAGCCAATATGCATACTAACATACAACGAAATACAAGCAAAAAAAATATATGAAAACATAAAATACTTTACAGGCAAAGTAGTACTATTTCCAAAAAAGGAAATAGTAACATATGACTATGTAGCAGAAAGCAAAGACATACCATACAAAAGAATAGAGGCACTAAATGAAATAAACACAAAAAAGAATTTAATAGTAGTAACAACAATAGAAGCAGTAATGCAAAAACTACCAGCCAAAAAATCACTATATAAAAATGAACTAAAATTCAAAGTAGGAGAAATTCATAATCTAGAAGAAATCAAGCAAAAGCTAGTACACCTAGGATACACAAGATGTGACCTAATAGAAGGAAGGGGACAATTTAGTGTAAGAGGTGGAATTGTTGATGTTGCTATAAATGACAAGACTGGAATAAGAATTGAATTTTGGGGAGACGAAATTGACTCAATTCGTGACTTTAATATAACAAGCCAAAGGTCAATCAACACAAAGGAAACAGCAACAATATATCCTGCACACGAATATATTTTAGAAACTAAAATAGAAGAAATTTGCGAGAAAATAAACAACGAAGAAGATGTAGAGCAAATTAGAGCAGGGAACTATATAAGCAAAATAGACAAATATTTTGATAGTTTTTATAAAGAGCAAGCAACAGTATTAGATTACTTAAGCTCTTCATATTGCGTCTTTTTAGACGAAATAAATAAAATAAAAGCAAGAGCCAAAAACATAAAAACTGATAATCATAACTTACAAAAAGCATTAAAAGAAAAAGATAAATCAACACCTGAAGCCATAACAAATATGCTAGACATAAGCGAAGTAGAAGAAATTTTAGAAAAAAAGCAATTAGTATATATTGAAAAGCAAGATACAGAAAGCAAAATAAAGGGCTCAAAATATAAATTCAACTATCGTGAAATAAATTATTTTAAAAGTGAAATTGAAAATTTATTTGAAGACATAGAAAAAGCAATTAACGAGAACAAGAAAGTTTATATTTTACTAGAAAACAAAGAAAAAGCCAAAAAGCTAAAAAAATTACTAGACGAAAAAGAAATAATCTGCAAGTTAGAAGAAAAATTAGATAAAACAATAATTGCAACATCAAAAGAAAGTATAGTTACAATAACAATAGGAAAATTATCATCAGGATTTGAAAACTACGAAACTAATCAAATTGTAATTCAAGCAGACGAATTAGTAAGTAGCGAAAAAAGGAAAAAAAGGCTAGTATCATCAGCATTTAAAGAAGCAGAAAAAGTTGTATATGCAGACCTAAGCGTGGGAGATTATGTAGTACATAGAAAATATGGAATAGGGCTATACATTGGTGTAAACACTATAAAAGCAGACGGAACAATAAGAGATTATATAAAAATAAAATATAAGAATGATGATATTTTATATGTTCCAACAAGTGACTTAGATGCAGTTAGGAAATATGTAGGCGGAGATAGTTTACAACCTAAAATCAATAGACTAGGCTCAAAAGAATGGGAAACAACGAAAGCAAAAGTAAAGAAAAACTTAAGAGAAGTAGCAAAAGAGCTGATTGAACTATATGCAAAAAGAGAAAAGGCACTAGGATATAGCTTTAGCAAAGACACCCCTTGGCAAAGTGAATTTGAAGCAAAATTCCCATACCAAGAAACAGATGACCAACTAAGATGCATAGAAGAAGTCAAAAAGGATATGGAAAATCCCAAGCCAATGGACAGACTACTTTGCGGAGATGTTGGATATGGTAAAACAGAAGTTGCAATAAGAGCAGCCTTTAAAGCAGCAACAGACGGAAAGCAAGTGGCATATTTAGCGCCAACAACGGTTTTAGCAGAACAACAATACAAAGAATTCAAAGAGAGAATGAAAGATTATCCAATAACAGTAGAAATATTAAACAGATTTAAAACGAAGAAATATCAAGATGAAGTAGTAAGAAAACTAAAACTAGGAGAAGTAGATATAGTAATTGGCACACACAGAATTCTTAGTAAAGACGTGGAATTCAAAGACTTAGGCTTATTAATAATAGATGAAGAACACCGCTTTGGAGTAAAAGCAAAAGAAAAAATAAAACAACTAAAAATGAGTGTAGACGTATTAACAATGACAGCAACACCTATCCCAAGAACCCTACATATGTCAATAGTAGGCGTAAGAGACATGTCGGTAATTTATGAGCCACCATACAATAGAAAACCAGTTCAAACTTATGTATTAGAATATGATGAAGAAGTTGTAAAAGAAGCAATAACAAAGGAACTAGAAAGAGACGGCCAAGTATTCTATCTATTCAATAACGTAGAAGGAATAGCAAGAAAAGCAGAACAAATATCAGAACTAGTACCAGAAGCAAATGTTGTATATGCACATGGACAAATGCCAGGAAAACAAATTGAAGAGATAATGCAAGAATTTGTTGACAAAAACACAAATGTGCTAGTATGTACAACAATTCTAGAATCAGGAATAGATATTCCAAATGCAAACACAATCATAGTAGAAAATGCAGACAGAATGGGCTTAGCAGCATTATATCAAATTCGTGGAAGAGTTGGTAGAGCAGAGAGACAGGCATATGCATATATCACTTACAAAAAAGACAAACTACTATCAGAAGTAGCAGACAAAAGGCTAAAAGCAATAAAAGAATTCACAGAATTCGGATCAGGCTTCAAAATAGCAATGAGAGATTTAGAAATTCGTGGAGCTGGAAGCATGCTAGGAGAAATCCAATCAGGCCACTTAGAACAAGTTGGATATGACACATATTGCAACTTGCTAGACGAAGTTGTAAAAGAAATGAAGGGAATAGAAGTAAGACCAGAAGCGGATTTACAAATAGACCTAAATGTAACAAGCTATATCCCAGACGAATATATTAGTGACTCAAACCAAAAAATTGAAATATATCAAAATATCGCTTTATGTAAAAATGAAGAAGATATCCAAAATGTCATAGACGAAATAATTGATAGATTTGGTAATATGCCAGCAGAATTGGAGAATTTAATTGATATTGCAAGAATAAAATATTTAGCAAAATCACTGAAAATAGAAAAAATCGCAAGCAGAAAAACCGCTGTTGTATTTACTTTTGCACCAGTTGGTAGCCAAGAAGAACTTGGCGTAGATGTGGTTGAATTAATTAAAAAGTATGGCACTAAAATTAAATTTTCGAATGGTATAAAGCCTATGGTTACTTTGGAAGTTGGCTCTTTTAATGAGAGACAAATTCTAAATGATGTTACAGAATTTTTGATGTTTTTGGGGACGGAGCAAAAAAACATCATATGATGATGCATTTTAGGAGCGTCCCAAAATGCATCAAAATGTAAAAAAGAAAGGGCTGAAACAAAATGCAAATAATATCAAGTAAAGACAATGAACTTATAAAACACATAAAAAAACTAAAAGACAAAAAATACAGAGACCAAAACAACGAATATATAATAGAAGGAATAAAAATAGTAGGAGAAGCAATACAAGAAAAAGCAAAAATCAAACAAATCATAATATGCGAAGACTGTGAAAAAGCAGAAAACATAAGCAAAGAGCTAATGTATGAAATAGCTAAATACCAATGCATATATGTAACAAACAAAATATTCAAAATAATATCAGAAGTACAAGCACCACAAGGAATACTAGCAGTTATTGGAAAAAATAACGAAGACAAAAAAATCAATTATGAAGAAGAAATAATAGTGGCGTTAGACGATGTACAAGACCCAGGAAACTTAGGAACAATACTAAGAACAGTCGATAGTATTGGAGCAACGCAAATACTTGTATCAAAGGGAACAGCGGACGTATACAATCCAAAAGTAGTGCGTTCAACAATGGGTGCAATATTCAGAATAAAGATAATAGAGTGTGAAGATTTAGCAGAAACATTGAAAGATGTAAAAGAAAATGGATTTAAAGTTGTGGTATCTTCTCTACAAACAGAAAATAGTGTATATGATATTAAGTATAAGAAAAAAGCAGTAGTAATTGGAAATGAAGCAAATGGTGTGGAGCAACATATTCAAAAAATGGCAGATGAGAAAATCAAAATACCTATGCTTGGAAAGACAGAGAGCCTGAATGCATCAGTTGCAACAGGGATTATTTTGTATGAGTATGTAAGGCAAAAATTGAATACTAAAATGTAGAAAGAAGGATAAAAATGAAAATAAACATAGTAATGGTAGAACCAGAAATACCACAAAACACAGGAAACATAGCAAGAACATGCGCAGCAATAGGAGCCAAACTACACCTAGTACACCCACTAGGATTTGACATATCAGAAAAAGCAATAAGAAGAGCAGGACTAGACTACTGGGACAAAGTAGAAATAGAAGAACACCAATCATTTAAAGAATTTTTAGAAAAATACAAAGTAGAAGAAAACAACATGTACTTTGCAACAACAAAGGGAAAACACGTATACTCAGAGCCAGACTACAGCCAAATGGACGAAGTATTTATATTATTTGGAAAAGAAACAAAAGGATTACCAAAAGAAATCTTACAAAAATACATCGGACAAACAATAAGAATACCAATGAGAGAAACATTAAGGTCTCTAAACCTATCAAACTCAGTAGCAATAGTAGCATTTGAGATACTAAGACAAAAGAATTTTGAAAACTTAGAAGAAATAAGCAGTTACTTTAAATAAGATAGATGTGTCCCAATGGACACTGGTGTCGAAAATTGTCGAATTTTGCGATGAAAAGTTGAAGAAAATGGGAGAAATATATTGAAATTTCTTCCATTTTGTGTTTTAATAATAATAGTTTTATTAATAAAATTTTAATTCAAATCTAGATTTAATTCGAAATTCAATTCGAAAATAAAAATCCAAAACAAACAATTTAATAAGGAGGAGAACATTGAAGGTCTTTACATACAAAGATTATATCGATTGCATACACAAATTAAGATTAAATGCAATTTTTCAAGTTGCAGAAGAAAGTGCAAGTTATGACATAGGAAAAGAACCAAAGAAAAAATCAATAATAAAAATGATATTAGAAGATAAAAAAGAAGCTGTAGAATTTATTAACAAACATCTAAAAGGCAAAGAGAAAATAAAACAAGAAGAGTTAGAAAGATACACAAGTAAATACATGAAACGAAAATATCAAGACATTGAATTGCCAATTATATACAGGCACAAAAACACAGAAACATTTTTCTTAATTGAACATTTAGATTTTATCGACAGCACAATCGACTACAAAATTTTAAATTATTGTATTGATATCATATATGATTGGAGCAGAAAAAGAAGATTTAATTCGAAAACAAATTATCCCAAAGTAGTACCAATAGTCATATACACAGGGCAAGAACCGTGGAGTGCGAAAAAGAAAAATAGAGAAAAGACAATCGGTACAAGTGTATTAGAAAATTACAAAATTGATATACAAATAAATGTGATAGAAACAGACGAACCTGAAAGTGAAGTAATAGAATAGCATTAAACAATTAAATATAAAAATCAAGAGCGAAAAAAGAACTTCTTTAGTTTATTTTACATAAGATATTGTAGGATAAATGACAAGGAGGAAAACAATGGAAAAAGTATTAGAAGTAAAAAACATCAGCAAAAAATACCAAAACAAAGAAGGCGAAGTAATTGCACTAAATGGAGTAAATTTTAGAGTAAATCAAGGCGAATTTGTCAGCATTATAGGACCAAGTGGGTGTGGAAAATCAACACTACTTTCAATAATAGCGGGGTTAGAAGAAAAAACAACTGGAGAAATCTACATAGATGGAGAAAAAGTAGATGGTCCTTCTTCTAAAATTGGATATATGTTACAAAGAGACTGTTTGTTAGAATGGCGAAATATTTTAAGTAACACAATGTTTGGATTAGAAGTAAAAGGAAAAAAAGACAAAGAAAGTAGAGAATATGTAGAAAGTTTACTAAAAAAATATAACCTATATGAATTTAAAGACAAATATCCGTCTGAGTTATCAGGAGGAATGAGACAAAGAGTAGCCTTAATTAGAACACTTGCAGTAAAGCCAAAGCTATTACTATTAGATGAAGCATTTTCAGCCTTAGACTATCAAACAAGAATAATGGTAACAAACGACATCTATTCAATATTAAGAAAAGAAAAAATAACAGCACTAATAGTTACACACGATATATCAGAAGCAATAAGTATGTCTGATAGAGTGTTAGTTTTAAGCAAAAGACCAGGGACAGTAAAAGATATTTGCAAAATTGATTTTGAAACAGAAAACAGAACACCAATTAACACAAGAGAAAATCCCAAATTTAGTAAGTATTTCAATACCTTATGGAAGGAGTTGGGAGTAGATGAATAAGTTAATTGTTTCAGAAGAAAGAAAAAAATATTTAAAAGGCAAAAAAAGTAGAAAATATCTGGTACTATTTGCGCAAATATTAATATTAGTAGCATTTTTAGCAATATGGGAAATTGCAGCAAACCAAGGAATTATAGACAGCTTTATAACAAGTCAACCAAGTAGAATTTTACAAACTTTTATGAATTTACAATCAAATGACTTGATGATGCACATAGGAGTTACAGTTTATGAAACAGTAGTAGGGTTTTTACTAGGAACATTAATTGGAATACTAATTGCAATTATTCTATGGTGGTCAGATTTTTTATCAGATGTTGCAGAACCATATTTAGTTATATTAAATAGCTTGCCAAAAGTAGCTTTGCGGACCAATTATAATAATTTGGGTAGGAGCAGGTACTCCAGCAATAATTGTAATGGCAATTGCAATATCATTAATAGTAACAATTTTGGAAAACTTAAATGGATTTTTAAAAACTGATAAAGAAGTAATAAAAATGGCAAAAACATTTAAAGCAACTAAATTTCAAATCTTAAGAAAAATTATCATACCAGCAAATTTATCAACATTTATAAATTCACTAAAAGTAAATATAGGACTTTCATTAGTAGGAGTAATATCAGGAGAGTTTTTAGTATCAAAAGCAGGACTTCGGATATTTAATTGTATATGGAGGTCAGGTGTTCAAATTAGATTTAGTTATGACAAGTGTAATTATATTAGGAATTGTAGCAGGCCTAATGTATTTAGCAGTATTACTACTTGAAAAATTTATCCTAAAATCAAAAAAATATAAATAAACCAAAAGAACGCTTGGTAAAATAAAAGGAGGAGAGATTTTGAAAAACAAAATAATTATAAGTGTAATTACAATTATTGTAATAGCCTTAGTTGTAATAGGTATAATTAGTGTAAAAACAAACAAAAGCGAAACAACTACAGAAGAAGCAAAACTAATAAAAGTAAACGAGGTAACTCGTTCAGTATTCTATGCTCCACAATATGTAGCGATAAATCAAGGATTTTTCAAAGAGAATGGATTAGACATAGAACTATCAACAGGCCAAGGAGCAGATGCGGTTATGACAGCAGTATTAAGTAACCAATGTGATATAGGATTTGCTGGACCAGAAGCTTCAATATATGTATATAACGAAGGAAAAGAAGACTACTGTCAAGTGTTTGCACAAATGACTAAAAAAGACGGTTCTTTCTTAGTTGCAAGAAATGATACAGACAATTTTAGCTGGCAAGATTTAAAAGGAAAAACAATAATTCCAGGAAGAAAAGGCGGAGTGCCATATATGACATTTGAATATGTACTAAGAAAAAATGGACTTAATCCAAGTACAGATTTAGTACTAGATGATAGTATTAAATTTGACTTAATGGCAGGAGCATTCTCAAGTGGAAGTGCAGACTATGTAACACTATTTGAACCAACAGCATCAGCAACAGAAGAACAAGGAAAAGGGTATATAGTAGCATCAGTAGGAGAAGCATCAGGAGAAATCCCATACACAGCATATTTTGCTAAAAAAAGTTATATAGCAAACAATGAGGACACAATTCAAAAATTTACAAACGCAATATACAAAGGTCAAAAATGGGTAAAAGAGCACTCAAGTAAAGAAATTGCAGAAGCAATAAAAAGTTTCTTCCCAAGTACAGATGTAGAACAATTAGCAACAGCAGTACAAAGTTATATGGATATAGATGCTTGGAACGAAACACCAGTGTTAAAGAAAGAAGCATTTGATAGACTACAAGAAGTAATGACACAAGCAGGGGAATTACAACAAAGTACGCCATATGACAAAATAATAAACAATAAATATGCAGAACAAGCAAAATAATAAAAAATGAAAAAGTTTGAATAAAAGAATAAAAAGGAGCAATTGAAAGGATTTTATAATAAATATTGACATATAGGACAATAATTGTTTTGACACCTATTGTCTTATATGTTAAGATTTATTGTATGATATAGAGAGAAAGGGGTTGGAAAAATGCCAACAGACACAGAAATTTCAAACGTAGACTATGAAGCAATAGGAAGAAGAATAAAAGAAAAAAGAAGAGAAAGAAATATTACACAAGAAAGATTAGCAGAAACAATGAATATATCAATAGCATATTTAAGCAGAGTAGAAAGAGGTAAAACACCAGTCAATATAGAAAGACTAATGGTAATAGCAGAAGTACTTGAAGTTGATGTAGGTGAATTAATATCAGGGACAAGCTCAGAAACGATAGGAGTAGAAACATATTGGGGTGAGAAAATAAAAAACGTATTAAAAGGGTGCACACCAGAAAAACAAAAACTGATATATAATGTTGCAGAAATAATAGCTGGAATAGATTTTAAAAAAGAAAAAAGGATTGTAAGAAATAGAAAATAATAAAAAATGCAAGTAAATAAATAAGCAAAATAAACTTTACAAAAAGTCGAAAATAGTATAAACTAGGTAAGAAAACAAAACGTAAAGGTGATAATAAATGTATTTAAAAAGACTAGAATTACAAGGATTTAAATCGTTTGCAGATAAAACAGTATTAGAATTCATGCCAGGAATAACAAGCGTAATAGGGCCAAACGGTTCAGGAAAAAGCAATATATCAGACAGTATAAGATGGGTGCTTGGAGAACAAAGCATGAAATCATTAAGAGGAACAAAATCATTAGATATAATATTTGCAGGAACACAAAGCAGAAAATCATTAGGATTTGCAGAAGCATCATTAGTATTTGACAACGCAGACGGAGCCCTACCAATAGAATACACAGAAGTAACTGTAACAAGAAAAATATACAGAAGCGGAGAAACAGGCTACTTTATAAACAAAGTACCATGCAGACTAAAAGACGTACTAGAACTATTTATGGACACAGGAATAGGAAAAGACGGCTACTCAATAATAGGGCAAGGAAAAATAGACGAAATTTTAAGTAACAAATCAGAAGATAGAAGAAATATTTTTGAAGAGGCAGCAGGAATAGTAAAATACAGAACAAGAAAACAAGAATCAGAGAAAAAGCTAGAAAGAACAAAGCTAAACTTACTTAGAATAAACGACATTTTAGCAGAAATAGAAACAAACATAGACCCATTAAAAATGCAAGCAGAAAAAGCAAAAAAATATCTAAACCTAAGAGAAGAACTAAAAAGCATAGAAATAGGGCTATTTGTATACAACATAGAAAAATATAAAGAAAGTCTAACAGAAATAGTAAAAGACGAAGAAATCTACAAAAATCAATGTAACGAAGAAGAAGGCAGACTAGAAAGAATAAAACAACTAAAAGAAGAATTAAAAACTCAAATAGACGAAATAACAATAAAAATAGAAGAAATGTCAAACATTGGATTTGAAAGCCAAAAAGAAATAGAAATGCTAAACTCAGACATAAACGTAGCAAAAACAAGAATAGAAAACAACAAAGAAAATAGCCAAAGATACGAAAAAGAAATAGAAGAAGCAAAGCAAAAACTAGAAGAACTAAAACAAGAAAATGAGCAAAAACAAGAAAAGAAAGCAAACTTAAAAGAAAATAGAGAAAGATTTGCAAAAGAACTACAAGAAAAAGAAACAGAACTTGCAAAAATAATGGACAAGCTATCAACAAAAGAGCTAGAAATAGAAGCTAATAAAGCACAAGTAGAAAAAAATATAGACAAAAAATATGAATTACAAACAGACATCAACACACAAGACATTAATTACGAAAACTATGAGAGAAGACAAAAACAAATAAAAAATGAAATAGCAACAAACATATCAGAATTAGACGCAACAAGACTTGTAAAAGACGAAATAGCAAAAGCTTTTTATGAAATTGACAATAAAAGAAATAAAATTGTAGCAAACTTAGAAGAGATAAATAAAAAGAAACAAGAAGCAGACAAAAAAATAAAAACATATGAAAACACAATAAATACATATCAAAGTGAAATGAGAATAAAAGAATCAAAATTAAAATTTTTGATAGAAACAGAAAAAGAAAAAGAAGGATATGTAAAAAGTGTAAAATCACTTTTAAAAGACTGTGAAAACATAAAAGAACTAGGAAAAGGAATGCACGGAGTACTTGCAAACATAATAGAAGTACCAGAGGAATATCAAACAGCAATAGAAATGTGCCTAGGAGCAAGTTTGCAAAACATAGTTACAGAAACAGAAGAAGATGCAAAAAAACTAGTAGAACATCTAAGAAAAAATAATTTAGGAAGAGCATCATTTTTACCAATAACATCAGTAAAAGGTAAAAAAATAGACAGAATAAAAGGAAACGAAAAAGGAATAATTGGAATTGCATCAGACCTAATAAAATATAGCAAAAAATATGAGCAAATAATAACAAACCTACTAGGAAGAACTGTAATAGTTGACAATATGGAGACAGCTATAAAAGTTGCAAAACAAAATGGATACACATTTAGAATAATAACAATTGACGGAGATGTAATAAATCCTTCAGGAGCAATAACAGGTGGTTCAGTGACTAAGAAAACAGTAAACATTTTAGGTCGTGGAAGAGAAATTGAAAAACTAGAAAAAGAAATAAAATCAATAAAAGAAAAAATAGCAAAACTAGAAAAAGAAAAAGATGATTATGAAAGTGGAATAGAAGATATCTTAGAAGGTGCAACAAGCTTAGAAAGAGAACTTCAAGAAATAGACATCACATATGCAACAGAAAAACAAAAGTTAGTATCAGTTGAAGAAAACATAGCAAAAATAGAGCAAAGACTATCAAAAATAAGACAAGAACAATCAACAATAGAAGAACAAAAGAAACAAACAGTAGAAAATAAAATCAAAACAGAAGGAGAAATCAAAATATTAACAGAAGAAACTGAAAAACTAACAAAAATAATAAACGAATTTGCAGACCTAAACAAAGATAACCAAAAATATGTAGATGACTTAAACTTTGACATAACAAACTTAAAAATATCAGTATCTTCATTTGACGAAAGCGAAACATCAATAGAAGAAATACAAGAAAGAATTAACATAGACATAGAAAACACAAACAAAAGCATACAAAACAAAAACATACAAATAGAACAAATAAAACAAGAAAACTTTAACTTAGAAAAATCAATAGAAGAAATACAAGAAAAAATAGAAAACATAAAAGAAGAAGTAAAAAATAGCGGAACAAAAGTAGAAAATTTAAAACAAGAAAGAATAGACAAGAACGAAAAATTAGCAAAACAAGAAAATGAAATAACAGAAAAATTCAAGATAATAGAAGACTTAAAAGCACAAATAGTAAAAGTAGATGTAAAGAAAACAAAATTAGAAGAAGACATACAAGCAATTATAAACAAAATGTGGGAAGAATACGAATTAACACCAAATGCTATTGGAGAAGAATTCAAAAAGCCAGAGAACGTAGCAATGACCCAAAAGAAAGTAAACAGCCTAAGAAAAGAACTAAGAGAATTGGGAAGTGTAAATGTAGATTCAATAGAAGAATACAAAAACCTAAAAGAAAGATACGACTTTATGTGTGAACAAAGAGTTGACTTAGAAGACACAATGGCAAAACTAAGAAAAATAATTTCAGATATGACAATAACAATGAAAGAACAATTCAAAACACAATTTGAAATAATAAACAAGAATTTTGCAGAAGTATTCAAAGAACTATTTGGTGGAGGAAACGCATCACTAAAACTAGAAGACGAAGAAAATATACTAGAATGCGGAATAGATATAAACGTACAACCACCAGGAAAAAAATTACAAAATATGATGTTGCTATCAGGAGGAGAAAAAGCATTTACAGCAATAGCACTACTATTTGCAATACTAAAAATAAATCCAGCGCCATTCTGTGTATTAGACGAAATTGAAGCGGCTTTAGATGATGTAAATGTATATCGTTTTGCAGAATATTTAAAGAAATTTTCAGAAAATACACAATTCTTAGTAATTACACATAGAAAGGGAACAATGGAAGCAGCAGATACAGTATATGGAGTAACAATGGAAGAAAACGGAATATCAAAATTATTATCAATGAAACTAAAACAATAAAAACACCAGTGTGCCATCGGGACAGACCTCTTTGGCACGCTGGTTTTTCTATATTTAAAACATCAACTTCAAAACACCAATAAACATCAAAAGAACGCCTGATATAATAGACCAAACATTATTAGGCAAGCGACTCAAATTATTAAGCTTTTTACCCAAGTAATTTCCAAAGCTCAAAAAGAACATCTGAAAAATAGAAACAACAAAAGGAAAAATAGAAAAATCAATACCTATAATTCCACCACCAATTCCAATACCAAAACTATCAATAGAAAGAGCCAAGCCCAAAAATAAAGCTTCTTTATAATCAATAGAATTCGAATTATCAAAATCAGCAGAAACATTATCATCCCTTAAACCCTGAATAAAAATAAAAAGCCCCATAAAAAACAAAATCGCAAAGCCAAATAACTTAGTCGTAAAATCAGAAAAGATATCCTTTATGCTATTACCAAACAATAAAGCCGCAAAAGTTATTAAATATGAAATAGCAAATAAAACAATCCTACCAAACTTAGAAATAGAAGTATTTTTTATTCCATATGTAATGCCAATTCCCAACGAATCGATACTACTAGAAATTGCTAAAATAATTTGATAAAAAAACATAATCAGATACCTCCTAAAACATAATATGACAAAATTCGCAAAATTGTGCCACTGGGGACGGTTCTTCTTGGCAGATTTCTGCCAAAAAGGTCCGTCCCCAATGGCAGGAATAAAATAAGGACAACCCGCATATGATTAAAGAGAGTTTATACAAAGGAGAGATTGATATGTGGGAAACATTGAGAAAAGAGGAAACGCTAAGGACGTTGAGAACAAACAGAAAGAGTGGTTTAACAAAGGAGGAAGTTGTCTTTAGACAACAAAAGTATGGAAAGAATAAATTGAAGGATAAACCTAAAGAGACTTTGCTGGTAAAGTTTATAAAGCAGTTTAATGATTTTATGATAATAATATTAATAGTGGCGTCCATAATATCTGCTGGAATTTCATACATACAAGGGGAGAATGACTATGTGGATTCAATTATTATAATTGCAATTGTTATATTAAATGCAATTATGGGAGTTGTTCAGGAAGCGAAAGCGGAAAAGTCGATAGAGGCTTTAAAGGAGATGACGCCGCCAAAGGCTAAAGTTTTAAGGGATAATATTGTTGCTGAGGTAAAGGCTGAAGATTTGGTTCCAGGGGATATTGTGATATTGGAAGCTGGTGGATATGTTCCAGCAGATTGTAGGTTGATTGAAAGTCATAATTTGAAGGTTGAAGAGTCGAGCTTAACAGGTGAAACTGAGCCGGTTACAAAAGATTCGGAGATGATATGCAAAGCTCCGCTTGAGAATATAAATGGTAAGGTTCAGACATCGAGAGTTACAATTGGCGATAGATTTAACATGGCGTTTATGGCAAGTATTGTTGTGAATGGACATGCAAAGGCAGTTGTGACAGATACAGGAATGAATACAGAAGTTGGAAAAATTGCAAATATGATAATTGAAGATGAGGCACCTGAAACACCAATTCAAAAGAAATTAAGTCAGGTAGGAAAGATACTAGGAATTGTGTGTTTAGCAATATGTGTAATAATATTTGCAATAGGATTAATAAAGAATATAGACCCAATGGAAATGTTTATGACATCAGTAGGGTTAGCAGTAGCTGCGATACCGGAGGGGTTGCCAGCAATTGTTACAATTATGCTTTCAATAGGTGTGACTAAAATGGCAAAAAATAATAGCATAATAAGAAAATTGCCAGCAGTAGAAACACTAGGAAGCAGTAAAGTAATATGTTCTGATAAAACTGGAACACTAACACAAAATAAAATGACAGTGGTAGAGATAATAGCAAACGATAAAAACTTTGCAACAGAATTAGGAACAATGTGTACAGACTGCGAAATAACTTACGAAAAAGGCAAAAACAAAGTAAGTGGAGAACCAACAGAAATTGCGTTAGTGGAAAATGGAATAAAAAATAACATAAATAAAGTACAAATGGAACAAGAAATGCCAAGAGTAAATGAAATTCCATTTGACTCTACAAGAAAAATGATGACAACAATACATAAAGTTGGAGAAAGATACAGAATTATAACAAAAGGAGCACCTGATGTATTGCTAGATAGATGCAAAATATCATCAGGAGAAAAAGAAAGAATAAAAGAAAACAACCTAAAAATGGCAAAAAAAGCCTTAAGAGTAATAGCTGTGGCATACAAAGAAGTAGACAGATTGCCAGAAAAAATAGACAGTAGCAATATAGAAAAAAACTTAAACTTTGTACGGACTAATTGGAATGATTGACCCACCAAGAGAAGGAGTAAAAGAAGCTGTAAAGACGTGTAGAAAAGCAGGAATAAAAACAGTAATGATAACAGGAGACCACATAGCAACAGCAAAAGCAATAGCAGAAGACCTAAACATACTAAAAAAAGGAGACAAAGCAATAACAGGAAAAGAATTGGACCAAATACCACAAGAAAAACTAGAAAAAGAAATAAGTGAATACTCTGTATTTGCAAGGGTAACACCAGAACATAAAGTAAGAATAGTAAAAGCATGGCAAAGTACAGGAGCAGTAGTTGCAATGACAGGAGACGGAGTAAATGACAGCCCTGCACTAAAAAGTGCAGACATAGGAATAGCAATGGGTAAAAACGGAACAGAAGTAGCTAAAAATGCAGCAGATATGATATTAACAGATGATAATTTCGTAACAATAGTAAAAGCAGTAAAACAAGGAAGAAATATCTATGACAACATAAAAAAAGCAATTCATTTTTTAATTGCAACAAATATAGGAGAAATAGTAACAATATTTATGGGATTAGTACTAGGGCTAAAATCACCATTACTTGCAATACAACTGTTATGGATAAACCTAGTAACAGATTCATTACCAGCAATAGCAATAGGATTAGAGCCAGCAGACAAAGACATAATGAACAGAAAGCCACAAGATAGTAGAAAAGGAATATTTGCAGACGGATTATGGAATAAAATAATTGTAGAAGGAATAATGATAGGAATGCTAACATTAGTTGCATTTAGTATTGGAAATAAATACTTTGGAGTAGAAGTTGGAAGAACAATGGCATTTGTAGCAATGGGACTATTAGAACTTGTCCACAGCTTTAATATAAAAAGTGAACAATCTATTTTCAAAGTAGGTATTTTTGAAAACAAATTCTTAATAGGAAGCTTTATATTAGGGCTATTTGTACAAACAATAGTAGTTATAGTCCCAACACTTGCAGAAATATTCAAACTAGTACCACTAAACCAAGCTCAATGGTTTATAGCTCTAGGAATTTCAATTCTTCCAATTCCAATTGTTGAATTACAGAAAAAAGTTAATGAATTGAAGTTTGGAAAAGTAGTTTATAACCAAAAATGTGAAGCTAAAAGCGAAGTTATCTATCAAAAACGTGAAAGTTGAAGCGAAATCATCTATCAAAAACGTGAAACTTTAAGCAAAAGCATGTATCAAAAACGTGAAACTGGTATTGACTAAAAGCAAGATAAGCAGTATAATTAGGGTAAGAGGTGAGAAAAATGGAAAGAAAAATTTACCAAGAATTACTCGAATGGAAAAATACAAATACTGAAAAGCCATTAATGGTTATAGGTGCAAGACAAATAGGAAAAACATATATAATAAAAGAATTCTGTGAAAGAGAATTTAAAAACAATATCTACATCAACTTACTAGAACATGTTGAAATAATAAAAATATTTAAAGAAGAAATAAATACAGCAGAAAAATTCAACAAAATGAAAATATACTTAGATATGGACATAGACTTAGAAAACACAATAATATTTTTTGATGAAATACAAGAAAGTGAAGAATTGATAAGTAGTCTAAAATACTTTAACGAAAGCAAAGAACCATTCAAAATAATCTGTGCTGGAAGTTTATTAGGAGTAAAATTAAAAAGAATGCACACATCATTTCCAGTAGGAAAAGTAAAAATGATAAATATGTACCCTATGGATTTTGAAGAATTTTTGATTGCAAATGGCAACCAAGGACTAATAGAAGAAATAAAAAAATGTTACTACTCTAATACAGCAATGATTTCAGTATTACACGAAAAAGCATTAAACCTATATAGACTATATCTATGTGTAGGAGGTATGCCAGAAGCAATAAAAAACTTACTAGAAAACAACAAAGATATTTTAAAATTTGACAAAAGCATAATAGAAGACATTATTACATCATACCTAAGTGATATGAACAAATATGTGGAAAACAAGTTTGAAGCAAATAAAATAGAAGAAATATATAAATCTATTCCTGCACAATTAGGAAACAAAAGCAATAAATTTCAATATGGAAGAATATCATCAAATGCTAGAAAAAGAGATTACGAAACAGCACTAAACTGGTTACTTTCTAGCACAATGATACACAAATGCACAATATTGAACAAGGTTGAAATCCCACCACTTCGGATTTATAATACCAGACCACTTTAAACTTTATTTAAGTGATGTAGGAATATTATTAAACCTATTAAAAATAAAGTTTAATGATATCATACTAGATAAACTATTATTATATAAAGGAATTATTGCAGAAAATTATGTTGCAACACAACTGCTAGCAAACAACAATCCACTAATATACTGGGAATCCGGAAATCAGGCAGAAATAGATTTTATACTATATAATGATGATGGAATAATACCAATAGAAGTAAAAGCAAATAATAATACATCAAGTAAAAGTCTAACAGTATATATGAAAAGATATAATCCTAAATATGCAATAAGAATTTCTACTAAAAACTTTGGATTTGAAAACAATATAAAATCTGTACCATTATATGCAACATTCCTAGTAAAATAAATCGAAGCAAAAACACGAAAAAAAATCGTAAAACATCTTGACTTAATTCATAATTATTTGTGAAATAGTTATGAATTAAGTCTATTTTTGTAAATAGTAAAGAAAAGTACCTTGAAAATTTAATATCTTTGTTAGAAAAGTGAATAGGTAGGAATACTATTTGCAAAAGTGGAAATAATTTAAATAAAGAAACAATAAAGGGATACTTAATAAGTAGAAAAAATGAAGAAAAATACGAAGAAAACAAAAGAGAGAAGGGAGAAGTTTTTTATGCAGATAAAAAATAGAAAACTAAAAGTAAATAACAAAGGTATTACATTAATAGCTTTAGTAATAACAATTATAGTTTTGTTAATACTTGCAGGAGTAGCAATTGCAACATTAACAGGAGATAATGGAGTGCTAACAAAAGCGGTAACAGCAAAGGAGAGAACAACAGAGGCAGAAGCAGAAGAAGCTGTCAAATTAGAATATTTAGGTAGCATAGATAATACTGGAAAATTCAATTATGACGATTTTAAAACAATTGTAAAGAAAAATTTAGGATTAGAAGATAAAGATATAATAGATAATGGAGATAATACTTGTACAGTAAAATATAATGGATATGATGTAACACTAGATATGGCAACAGGGAATATAGTAGTTCCACCAGAGCCAGCAAAGGTTGGAGAGATAGTTACAGTAAGTAATAAAAAATATACAGAAGGAGGAGAGACAGCAGTAATTCCAGTAGGATATGGAATTGTACCTGGATTAGATGATATATCAGAAGGATTAGTTATAACAGACCATTTCAATGAAACAACAAAAGAAAGCGACGGAAATGAATTTGTATGGATACCAGTACCAACAGCTATATCAGACACAGAGGCAAATGGAACAACAAATAAAGCAATGGCAGTAAATTTAGAAACAGACCCAACAAAGGAACCTAAATATAGGGGATTGCTATATAATGAAGGCTCAACTGTACAAAGTGGATGTACAACAACTATAAGTAGTTGTAGAGAACCACATATAGTAAGCAATTTTGATAATGATACAAAAACATATTTAAGTGATATAGGATTAACGCAAGCAAGTTTCAAAACAGAGATGCAGCGAGAATATAATGATATGATAAAAAGTGTGAGTAAAAATAAAGGCTTTTATGTATCAAGATATGAGATGAGTTTAGATGCAAATAAAAATGCACAGTCAAAGAAAATGCAATCATCAGCAACAAATGGCACAACTTCAGCAAATAGGTGGTATGGATTATATAATAAGGCTAAAAATTATGCATTAAAAACAGATAGTACAAAAAATGTAGTAAGTAGTATGATATGGGGAAGCCAATATGATGCAATGATGAATTGGATGATTGACGAAGGTGTTGACGTTCGTTCCAATGAACCTGTTTCGGGTGCAGTCGGAAATACGACAAGAATAACAGGTGGACCAAATGAAGGAGAGACTGAAAGTAAAGACATATTAAAAAATGTATATGATTTATTAGGAAATAGTTACGAATGGACGTTAGAGGCCGTCGGTTCTAGCTTACGAATGTCTCGTGGCGGCAGTTACAACAGCGGCGACCACTACCCAGCAAGGCGAATCAACTGCAGTGTGATCTACTCCGATGGCAGCTATTCTTCGCGTATAGCACTTTATGTAAAGCAGGACTGAATGCTGTGAAAACTAAAATTAAAACTAATTCGAAAGTAGTTTTAAATAGAGTAATTGAATATAAGAACTCGGCGAATGCAATACGTCGAAAGAATTTTTCTCTATCTACCAAATACGTGAAACGGATTTGGCAGAATAAAGAAAAATTCTCCTGGCGGAAGCGTTTTTTTGTGTGTTAAAACGCAAAAAAAACTTCCGAAAATAAATAAGAAGGAAGTGAAAATATGGGATTTGGTAAAATGATGGAGTTACTCCAAATAAAAAACAAAGGAAACATAGTATTTTGTAATGCAGGTAATTTTTATATAGCAATAGGAAAAGATGCAGTATTATTAAAAGAACTGTTGGGACTAAAATTAAGTTGTTTTAGTCCGGAAGTATGTAAAGTAGGTTTTCCAATAGCATCATTAGAAAAATATACGGAACTAATAGGGGAAACAGGATATGGCTATATAGTTTATTATTTAGATAAAGAAAAATATGGTTTCAAAACAAAAACAAGAAAAATTAATATTAATTCCAAAAACAGAAAAATACATAGACTATATGTTACAAGTAATATTTAAACTGCCACGAACAGAAAAATTCAGTATAGGAACAGAATACAAAAAATCAATGTATGAAATGGTAGAAAATATACTAATAATAAGCAAAGTAAACGACAAAAACATAATGACATACTTAAACAAAATAGACGCAGAATTAAGTTTACAAAGAATATACTTACGAATAATGAAGAAAAACAAATGGATAGATGAAAAGAAATTTAAAGTAGCAATGGAGCAAATATATGAAATAGGAAAAATACTAGGAGGGCTAATAAAATACTATGCCAAAAACAATACGAAATAAATATTACGAAAAACTAAGTTATGAAAAATTAATGGAAGCACACATTAAATCAAGAAAAGGAAAAAGCATAAGAAAAGAAACAATACTATTTAACCTAAAACAAGAAGAATATATTATGTGGCTATATGAACAACTAAAAAATAAAACATATAAACATGGAGGATATACAGAATTCTATGTAACAGAGCCAAAATTAAGAAAAATAGAGAAATCAAGATACATAGATAGAATAGTACATAGGTGGGTAGTAGATAATTTTTTAGAACCAGCATTTGTACCACAATTTATACCAACATCATATGCATGTTTAAAAGAAAAAGGAATGCATAGAGCAGCATTATACGTACAAAATACAATGAAACATTGCAAAAGAATATGGGGAGAATACTACATATTAAAAATGGACATAAACAAATACTTTGATAATATAAACAAAAACATATTACTTAAAATATTAAAAAGAAAAATAAAAGATGAGAAACTAACAAGTAAAGAAGCTAAAAGATATTTAGCAGGTCATATGGGATATATAAAATATGCCAATGTAAATAATTTACTTAAAAAGTTATTTTATGTAGAAGATTAATTTAATATAATTAGGGATAAATCAAAAGGCCAACAATTCCAACAATCGAGTTAATCGAGGCGGCAATTCCAACAACAGTAATGCACCAGCAAACCGCAACAACAACAATCCGAACAACACCAACAGCAACAATTCTTCGCGTCTAGCACTCTAATACAAATTTTCAGATGTTATATTCTAAGGAATATTTCCAGTAAAGGTATTAGTATTAAAGAGATTTATTCCTTCCAAAATTACCAAAAGGTAATTAGGTAAAAATGTATCAGTAAAATAGATATTAGTAAAACTCCAGTTTGAATATATTTATTTTACGAAAAATATTTAATAAAAAGTATTTATAAAATTAAATAAACTTTTAGGAGAAAGAGAAAATGAATTTATGTTTTTTAATAGGGAAAATAGTAAGTGATATAGAATTTAAATTTATAATAAATAGCAAACAACAAGCAATTAGTATGTTTACATTAAAAGTAAGTGAAAACTGTATACTTAAAGTAAAAGCATATAATGAATTAGCAGATATGTGCTACCAAAAGCTAGTCAAAGGTGATGTGGTAGGAATACAAGGAAGTATAGAAAGTAAAATGGAAATAATAATAGAAAATATAGAATATATGTAAAAAACACACAATTTACTTTTAGATAAAACTTGACACATAAAACAAAATGATATATAAAAGAATAAAAAAGCGAAAAACAAGTCACACTAAAGAAAAAAGAACAGGAGAGAGAAGAAATAGAAAATTTAAGAAAAGAAATAAACGAAAAGCTAAATAAAATAAAAGAAATGATAAAAAACGAAGAAGAAAGAGATAAAATAGAAGACGAAAGAAAAGAACTAGATAAAATGCTAAAAAAATATCTAAAAGAAAAATAGAAATAAAATACAGCAAAACACGAACATACTTCATTTAAACAAAAAATAAAATTTGATATGATAATCAAAAAGCAAAATAGGTGGTAGAATAATGAGAAAAACAAGCACAATAAAGATAGGAAAAAATCTACAACAAATAAGAAAAAGCAATGGATACACACAAGAAAAACTAGCAGAAGAAATTGAAGTATCTACAAGATATGTAAGCGATATAGAGCAAGATAGAGCAAAACCATCATATGAAGTATTAATACGAATATGCAATCTATTTAAAGTATCATTAGATCAAATATTTAGTGAATATCTAAAAATAAAAGAAAACAAAAGTCTAGAATATTCAATATCAGGATATGACAAGCTAAACAAAGAAGATAAAGAAACAATAGGACACTTAATAACATATTTCAACAAAAAGTAAAAATTTTGTAAGTTAATGAAAAAGCTAAAAACAGTTGGGAATGTCCTATCTGTTTTTAGTTTGTTTGAATAAAAAATTTTTCTTAAAAGTTGGAGAAAATTTAAACAAAAATATTGAAAAAATATATAAAATCTGTTATATTAATAAATGTGCAGATGATATATGCTTTTTCAGTATGTAAAAGCATTGAACAATTTTTAATCAATGCTAGGATTTTATTATAAATCAAAATTTGCAATCAGTTAAAATCAGAGATTTTTAAATCGAAACAAAAACTCAGAAAACAAAAAATAGAGAGAAAGAAGGCGATAGAAAAAGGAAACTAATAGGAAATAAGAGAAACACCCCTATATTTACTAATGAAGAAATGTTGACAAATAAATAAAAAAATATTAAAATGAAAGTGAGGAAAAATGATGCAAATATTTACATATGTAGACTATTTTAAATGTTCAAAAAGTTTTCCGGAAGGAGTAAGAGAAGAATCAGCAAAATATGTTTTTGATGACTATTTGAAAAAATAAATACAAAACAAGAATTAGAAGAAATAATTAACGAAATAGCAAATAAAGAATTAACAGCAGAAGAAAACAGATATATTTCATTAATGCTTAAGTACTCAAATAAGATTAGAAAGATTACACCAAATGGAGCAGAAGAATATTTAAAAAAATTAGAAAAAGGAGGAAACAAAGATATGAAATTTGAGAAATTATTTATGGAATTACTAGAAGATAAAGAGAGAAAAGGAAAGATAGAAGGCGAAAAACGTGGCGAAAAATTAGGGATTGCCAAAGCGATAACACAAATTGCAAAGGAAATGATAAGGGACAATATGAATGATGAACAAATAGTGAAGATAACGAAAATAGACAGAAAAGAACTAGAAAAATTAAAAATGGCATAGGAAAATAAAATATAGAAATTTAGAAAAAACTGTAAAAAAACTTGTTGTCAACATAAAATTATGGTATAATACAAATATGCAACTAAAAAAAGCATGTAATTCTTGTATAAACAGGAAGTTGGCTAGTGCCTAGAAGGGAGAAAATACATGCCAAAAAAATCTAAGAGACAGCGGAGAAAGGAATATCAATCTAATGAGATAAAAGTCCAAAAGACCAAGAAAGTTGAAGTTAGCCTTTTCAAAAAAGGTGAGGATACTGAATTCGAAACCATTCGAAACGAATTATTGAAAATTGAACGAAGTGAACTTTCAGAGCAAGAAAAACTAATCAAATCACTAATTCTTCTCAATTCGGAAAAAATGGAAGAAGGAGACGTGATGGTGGATGAAGAGATAAATGTTTTATATTATGGCTCAGCGCTGAATATAGAAACATTCAAAAATCTTTCATATCCGAAAGGCTACAAATATCAATTTTCCAAATATCCAAAAATAATTTTCGATTTGAATGGAGTAGAAAGATGCTTCATACTTAGAAATGCTTAGATACTGAAAACAGTTGGGAAATTCCTAGCTGTTTTTAGTTTACTTAAATACGAAAACTACATGAAAAGTTAGAGAAAAGTAAAATTTTGTAAAACGCTTGCAAAAAGTAAATAAATATGATACAATAGCTATGTTTTGAAAAAAGCACAGCTATTTTTGTGCAATTTCAAATCTCTACTTACAGAAAATGTAGGTTAAAAATCCAAAGGGAGGTGAAAATAATGAACAAATACGAAAGTATAATCATTGTTAACCCAAATGTAGACGAAGCAGGACTAAAAGCACTAGAAGAAAAATTCACAGGGTTAATTAACGAAAACGGAAAAGTAGAATCAGTAGAAAATATGGGTAAAA
Source organism: uncultured Clostridia bacterium (assembly GCA_949443285.1). GTDB lineage: Bacteria > Bacillota > Clostridia > TANB77 > CAG-508 > CAG-269. The sequence continues at coordinate 49,177 of CASSLW010000005.1, read as the reverse complement.
AGAAACTAGCATATGAAATAAAGAAATTCAGCGAAGCAACATACCTACTATTCAACTTCGAAGCACAACCAGCTTCAATAACAGAACTTGAAAGAGTTTACAGAATTACAGACGATATAATCAAATACATCGTAGTAAGAAAAGAAGACTAATGCAAATTAGCAAACAAAAAAATAAAATTAAATAAAGTAAATAGGGGCCTTTATTTAAAGTAAGAAAGGTGATAGAAAATGAACAAAGTAATATTAATGGGAAGACTAACAAGAGACCCAGAAGTAAGATATACACAAACAAACAACACATTAGTAGCATCATTTAGCTTAGCAGTAAATAGAAGATTTGTAAGACAAGGTGAAGAAAGACAAGCAGACTTCATAAACATAGTAGCATGGAGTAAACTTGGAGAATTTTGTAGCAAATACTTTAAAAAAGGTCAACAAGTAGGAGTTATAGGAAGAATACAAACAAGAACTTGGGACGATGACCAAGGAACAAAACACTACATAACAGAAGTAGTAGCTGAAGAAGCATATTTTGCAGATAGCAAAAGAGAAGGCGATGGAAATAACGCATTCGAAAACACATTTGGAAATACAGCACCAGGAAACATGGGAGCTGATTTCGAAGTATCTTCAAGTGATGACCTACCATTCTAAAAAAAGAGGGGTGAAATAAAAATGGCAGACAAAAAACAAAATAGAAGAAATAAAAACTATGATGAGGATTACAATCCAAGATTCAGAAAACAAAGAAAAAAAGTATGCGTATTATGCAGTGATAAAAACTTTGAATTAGACTACAAAAATCCAGAACAATTAAAAAAATTCGTAAATGATAAAGGTAAGATATTACCAAGAAGAACAACTGGAGCATGTGCTAAACACCAAAGAGATATCACAACAGCAGTAAAAAGAGCAAGACACATTGCACTTTTACCATATGCACAAAACTAATTTTAAAAATAAAACAATCGCAAGCAAAAAATATAAAAGGCTTGCGATTTTTTATGCCCAAAACATTTACAATTAAAACACCATATGATATAATTTTAACGAAAAAACAAAAGAGGTGAAAAAACTTTGAATCAAATATTAAGTGTAGAAAACACAAAAAAAGAAAAAAGAAGAAAAAGCCCAGGCGGACCAATAGAAATTCAAAAAATAGTAAGAATATTTGCTATAATAATGATAATATTTGGAATAGCAATAGTAGGAAGTGGCTCATACTCTATGTATAAAGGAAAAACAGAACCAAAACCAGCAACAAGACCAATAATAGTAGCAAGTCAAACAGCAGGAACACAAGTAACAATACAAATAACACACGACAAACCACTAGCAAAAGTAACATACAGCTGGAACGACGAAGAGCCAATAGAAATAGAAACAAACTCAAGAAATGAAATTTCTCAAATAGTAGAAATTCCATCAGGAAGTAACAACATACTAAAAATATATGCAGAAGACATAAATGAGCAAACAGCAACAAATGAAAGCTCTTATGCAGCACAAAGAAAAATAGACATACAACTAGAAGCAAATGGAACAGACCTAAAAGTAAACATAGAATCAGAAACAGAACTAGCATATATGACATATCGTTGGGATGATGAAGAAGAAAAAGAAGAAGAATTAGACGGATATGAAGCAGAAAAAACAATAGAAATACCAAAAGGACAACATACTTTAACATTAATAGTAGTAGATATAGACAACAACACAGAAACAGAAGAACAAGAGGTAAAGGCAGTAACAAAACCAAAATTAAATGTAACAGTAGATGAAACAGGGGAAAACTTCGTAATAAAAGCATCAGATGAAGAAGGAGTAAAAAGAGTAGAATTCATAATAAACGAAGACGAAAGAAATAGCTTAGACGTAGACAAAGTATTACCAATAGAACAAAGAAAAGAATTTGAATATAAATATCCACTACGTGAAGGAGATAACAAATTGATAATAAGAGTATATAACGAAAGTGGAGTATATGAAGAATCAAGAGTAATGTTCAGAAAATAGAACATAATTAACAAAAACATACCTCCTACAATGTAAATGTGGGAGGTTGTTAAAAATGAAGGAGAAATAATGATATTTGAAATACTAACATATTTTATAATATATTCATTTTTAGGATGGATAATGGAATCAGTAGTAAGATCAGTAATAGAAAGAAAACTAATAAACACAGGATTTCTTATAGGACCATTTTGCCCAATATATGGAATAGGCGCATGTATAATGTTCTTATTTTTAAGTGGGTTAAAAGACCACATAGTATTGCTATTTATAGTTTCACTACTTGCAATGTCAATATGGGAATATCTTGTAGGAGTATTGCTAGAAAAATTATTTAATACAAAATATTGGGATTACTCAGACCACAAATTTAATATACAAGGAAGAGTATGTTTGACAAATTCAATATGTTGGGGAGTAATAGGAATACTATTTGTTCACTATATACATCCATTTATGCAACAAATAATTGGAAGTATAGACACAACATTATTGCACTATGTAATATCAATTGTAACAATAGTATTCATAACAGACACAATAGTAAGCATAATAAAAGTAAAAAATATTAAGGGAACATTAGACAGCATCGAAAAAATAAATAAAGAAATAAAAGAAAAACTAAAAGAAATAAAAGCAATGTCAAAAGAAAAAGACGAGGACAAAAAAACAGCAACACAAAACATACAAGAAATAGTAGAAAAACTAAACAAAAAGAAAAACAGAACAATATTACATTTATACAGAAATGTATACAGACTAAAAAAAGCATTTCCTGCAATCAATACTAAGGAAATAACAGAAGTTTTAAACAAAAAAGTAGAACTTAGAAAAAATAAACAAAAAGACTTGAAAAAATAAAATAATTATGGATATAATAAAACAAAAGTAAAAAGATAAAGGAGCAAAATCATGATACAAGAAATTTATATAATAGATGATGATGACTCTTCAATATTAATATTTAGAGAATTATTTAAAAATGACCCAGAATTCAAATTTATCAGTGTAAAAACAGAGCAAATAGACATAGCATTAAAAAACATACCATCACTAATAGTAATAAATGAAGATGCAATAGATAGAGACGTAATAGAACTATGTAGCAAAATAAGAAAAGACGAAGACAACACAATAACACCAGTAATAATAGTATCATCAAAAAGCGATAGAGACCACAGAATAAAAATATTGCAACAATCAGTAGAATTCTTCATAAAAAAACCAGTAGATGAAAAATATCTGTATTACACAGTAAAAAACCTAAACAGACTATTAGCAAGTAATAGAACAGTAAGTCCACTAACAGGATTACCAGGAAACGTACAGATACATGCTGAATTGAAAAAAAGATTATTAAGAAAAGAAGCATTTTCAGTATTATACTTAGACTTGGACAACTTCAAGGCATACAACGACGTATATGGTTTCTTAAAAGGAGACCAAATAATAGAATTCACAGCAGAGACAATAGTTAATTTAGTACACAGTGATGAGCTAGAAAACACATTTGTAGGGCACATCGGTGGAGACGACTTTGTAGCAATAGTACCAGGGACACATTGTGAAAAACTATGCCAAAACATATTAGCATATTTTGATGCAAATGTTGGAAAATTCTTCACAGAAGAAGACTTCGAAAATGGCTACATTGAAGTAGAAAATAGAAAAGGAATTATAGAGAAATTCCCATTAACATCACTTTCAATAGGGGTAGTTGTGGCAGACCATGACAGATTTAATAATATACTTGAGATTGGTGAAATTGGTGCACAAGTTAAGCATGCGGCTAAATCAGTTATGGGTAGCAGTTATGCAATTGATAGAAGAAAATAGTAATAAAATAAAAAACTTCTAATATAAATAATAGTAATAATATTTATGTTAGGAGTTTTTATATGTTAGTAATCAACAAAAAAAGAATAAAAATAATAACAGCAGGCATGCTAATAGCTATATTTGCTTTTACTTTTCAAATAGCAATGAAACAAACAAACCCAATAAACACAAACATAGCAAACCAAACCAAAACAAACAATGAAAGCATACAAACAACAGCAACACCAGTATCAGGAAAAACAGTAGTATTAGATGCAGGGCACGGAGTACCAGATGAAGGAGCACAAAGTAGTAATGGAACAACAGAAGCACAGACAAATTTAAAAATAACATTAAAAGTGCAAAACTTATTGGAACAAAGTGGATGCAATGTAATATTGACACGTTCAGACGAAAATGCAATATATGACTTAGATGCAAACACACTAAAGCAAAAAAAGATATCAGACATACATAATAGGGTAAAAATTGGTAATGAAAGTTCAGCAGATATATTTGTATCGATTCACCTAAACAAAATTCCGCAATCGCAATATTATGGTTGGCAATGTTTCTTCAAACCTGGTAATGAAGATAGTACGAAGTTAGCAAAGAAGATACAAGAGAATTTGAATAAATCAATTCAAAAAGAAAATACAAGAGTGCCAATGAAGCTAGATACGGTATATATTATGAAACATGTAGAAATTCCAATATCAATTGTTGAGTGTGGTTTTTTATCTAACCCAGAAGAGGAAAAGCAATTATTGGATGATGAGTATCAAAATAGATTAGCATGGGGAATTTATAATGGGATTACTTCATATTTTTATGAGAAATAAAGTACTTTAAGCACTCAAAAATTGGTAAAAATTAGAAAAGCTTGCAATAATCCACATAATGTGTTATAATGAAACCATACCCCAAGAATGGGAAGAGGAGACATGTATGTCATATAAATGGATAAACCCTGCAACAAGGGATGCAGAGGAGCAAAGCAAGCATCTCTGGAAAGAGCCCGAAATTTTCTGCGAAAATGTCGATGGTAAGAAGCTTTATGGCTTTGTAAACATGCACGGAAAAGTAATTCCGGCGACATTTGAAAGCATTGGCGTATTCGTTGCAGGATACGCATCAGCAAAAAAAGATGGTGAGTGGATCACCATCGATGATAATGGAAATCGCAGAAAAGCGAGCCATTGATTGACAGAAATGTCTAAGGTAGGTTTTCATATTGAAAACCTACCTTTCTTTGCATTTTTTACCTAAAAGTGGTATAATATATATGTACATGTAAAAAAGCAAAAGAAAAGATAGGGGGAATGAAAATGAGTAATAGTTTTAAAGATGGATTAAAAGTAGATAGAAGTCAATTAGATATAATGCAATTTAAACCAAAAGAAAAAACACTAGATGTAATGAAACTAAGAACAAACCAACCTAAAAAAGAAATACATAAAATAGCAAAATCAAAAACAAAAAGAAGGGTAAGTTCTAAAAGACTAAAAAAACTAGGATTAATTATACTTGCCACAGGAGCAGCATTTGGTGGAATAAGTCATTGGCAAAATAGCCAAGCAGTTACACTAGAAGAGGCAAAAGAAGCAGGAAAAACATTAGAGCAACTAAAAATAACACCAGAACAAGAGCAAAAACTAGAACAGATAGAACAAATTATTGATAGAGAAAGTGTAACAGATTATGAATTGATAGTTAGTCTACAAGATATAGAAGAACTTAATATGGATATGCAAAAAACTAAAATAGCGAAAGCAACAGGAAAAGACAAAGAAAGTGTAAGTCTTTTCACAGGAATAGATACAACAGAAGAAGGAAAAACAAAAGAAGTTATAACAGTAGATGGAATAAAATACGAAAACTATAATATGTCAAAAGAAATATCAGAGTCAATAAAAGACTTAGGAAACATTCAATCAGAAAATTATAAGGTAGAAAATGGAGATGTAAAAAGAGAAGAATTAAAAGGAAAAGCGAAAAGATACTTAGATAAAACAAGTAAAATGGCAGCATCAGAATTAGAAGAGAAAAACGGAAAAATAGAAATGAAGCCAACAACAAAAGGAGAAGTTAAAAAACTAAAAGAAGAACAACAAAAACAACAAGAGGATTTTGAAAGATAAAAAATATAAATGTATAAAATTACCACTCTTTGCAAACAATATGTATAAAACATATTGGCAAGGAGTGAATTTTTTTGAACACAAATAAAATATTAAAAATAAGTGGAGCGCCATTAGACAAAAAGCAACTAGAAAATCACTTGCAAAAAATAGCATCAGGGCACAATCTAGTAAACAAATCAAGCAAAGAAACATACCCAGTACCACAAATGCTAGAAAACTTTAAAATAATACGGAGAAGTATACGACTTATTAAATGAACACCTAAAACTTGGCATAAGCATACATCCAGCAGGAGAATGGTTGTTAGATAACTTATATATAATAGAAGAAACAGTAAAACAAATACAAAAAGAATTGCCACTAAAAAAATACAAAAACTTTTTAGGAATAGCAAATGGACCATATCAGGGTTTTGCAAGAATATATGTTTTAGCATCTGAAATTGTAGCATATACAGACAACAAAATAGAAAGAAAAGATTTAGAAGATTACTTAGCAAGTTATCAAACAAAAAAGAATCTAAGTATGGAAGAAATATGGAACATAGGGTTATTCTTGCAAATAGCAATAATTGAAAACATAAGAGAAATATGCGAAAAAATCTATATTTCCCAAATGCAAAAATACAGAGCAGAAAATATAGTAGAAAGACTTGTTGAGAACAAGCCAAAAACAGAGTTAACATTTAAAAATAATAATAGAAGAACACTAGAAAAAAGCATATTAGAAGATATGCAATATTCTTTTGTTGAATACATGTCTTATATTCTAAAAAGATATGGGAAAAAAGGTTCAAGTTACTTAACAGCATTAGAAGAAACAGTAGAACTAACGGGGACAACTGTATCTGAAGCAATAAAAAAAGAACACTTTGATATAGCAGTAAGAAAAGTATCAATAGGAAATAGCATAATAAGTATAAAGAAAATACAAAGAATTAACTTTTTAGAAATATTTGAAAAAATAAATGGAGTAGAAGAGTTACTTAAACAAGACCCAAGTAATGTTTACGAGAAAATGGATAATAAGACAAAAGAGTTCTACAGAAATAAAATAAAAGAAATATCAAAAAAGACAAAGATATCAGAAATTTATATCACAAAAAAAGTACTAGAATTAGCAAGAACAAAGCAAGAAACAAGCAAAGAAGCACATATTGGATACTATTTAATTGGTAAAGGAGAAAACGAACTATATAAAACTCTAAACATTAAAAATTCAAACCAAATGACACCAAAAGATAAAACAAAACTATATATTTTTGGAGTTGCAATATTTAGCATTATATTATCTGCAATTACGAGTTTGGCAATAGTAAAACCAACCGAAAATATATGGCTGTGGCTAATTTCAGCAATTTTATTTTTAATTCCAGCATCAGAAATTATAATTCAAATTATACAATATATTTTAAATAAAACAGTAAAACCAAAACTAATACCAAAACTAGATTTTCAAAATGGAATTCCTAAAGAAAGTAGCACAATGGTAGTAATACCAACAATTATAAAGACAAGGGAAAAAGTGCAAGAACTAACAAGAAAGCTAGAAGTTTTTTATTTGGCAAATAAATCTGACAATCTATATTTTACACTACTTGGAGATTGTAGTGAAAGCTTAAATAGGGAAGAAGAGTATGACAAAGAAGTAATAGAAGAAGGAAAACTTCAAATAGAAAAACTAAACAAAAAATACGGAAAAAATATTTTTAATTTTATTTACAGAAAAAGAGTTTTAAACAAAAGTGAAGGCACTCACCTAGGCTGGGAAAGAAAAAGGGGAATGCTAAACCAGTTTAATGAGTATATTTTGGGAAATATAAAAAATCCATTTAGAGAAAACACAATAGAAAACAACAAAGAACTAATTAAAAATATAAAATATGTAATTACTTTAGATGCAGACACAGACCTAATACTAAATTCAGCTTTTGAGCTAATTGGAGCAATGGACCATATTTTAAACAAGCCAGAAATTGACCCAGCTAAAAATATTGTGATAGACGGATATGGAATAATGCAGCCAAGAGTTGGCGTAAATTTAGACATCAGTTATAAAAGTCTATTTACAAAGATTTTTGCAGGGGCAGGCGGAATTGACTCGTACACAAACGCAATATCAGATATTTATCAAGATAATTTCAAAGAAGGAATTTTTACAGGTAAGGGAATTTATAATGTAGAAGTATTTTCAAAAGTAATGAAAAATCAAATTCCAGAAAATACTGTGCTTAGCCACGATTTATTAGAAGGATGTTATCTTCGTTGCGGATTAGTTTCAGATATTTTACTTATGGACGGATATCCAACTAAATACAACAGCTTTATGAATAGGCTATATAGGTGGATAAGGGGAGATTGGCAAATAACTTCATGGCTTAGAAAGAACAGCCCATTAAATTTACTTTCTAAATACAAGATATTTGATAATTTAAGAAGAAGTTTATTAGAAGCAAGTATAGTTATAGCAGGGATATATGCAACTCTTGTGGGAATATTAAATGGAAAAAGATTTACAGGGATAATTCTATGTTTGATAGTAGTCGCAATTTTTCCATTTTTATTAGAGCTTTTGAATATGCTGATTTTCAAAAAAGAAGGAGAACAAAAACAAAAGAATTTTACTCCTAAAATTTCAGGGTTTAAAGGAACTTTTTTAAGAGCAGTTTTAACCTTAGGATGTTTGCCTTATAAGGCATATATGTCAGGTAAAGCTATTGTAAAAACTTCATATAGAAAGCATATTTCTAAAAAGCATTTGTTAGAATGGATGACATCAGAAGAAGCAGAAAAACAAGCAAAATCAAGTATATCATCATATTATAACCAAATGGCAATAAATGTTTTAATTGGACTAATTTCAATTGGAATAGGAATAGCAAAATACAGCGTAACACTAACTATTTTGGGATTTTGGTGGACATTTACTCCATTTGTAATGTGGTATGTAAGTAGAGAGTTAAATAAAATTACTGCAATAGAAAGATTAGATAAAGAAGAAAAAGAATTTGTAAGAGAAATTGGAAAAAAGACTTGGAACTTTTTTGAGACTTACTTAACAAAGGAAAACAATTTTTTAATTCCAGATAACTATCAAGAAGATAGAAGAGAAAAAATAGTACCACGAACATCATCTACAAATATAGGATTATCAATGCTTGCAGTAATATCAGCATATGATTTGCAATATATAAAAAAGGAAAAAGCAATTGAATTATTAAAAAATATAATTTATTCAGTTGATAGCTTGCAAAAATGGAATGGGCATTTATACAATTGGTATCAAATAAGAACAAAGGAACCATTGATACCACGATATATTTCAACAGTTGATAGCGGAAATTTTGTGGGGTATTTGTATGTTGTAAAAACCTTTTTACAAGAAGTGAAGGAAAATGAATTAGCAGAGATAGTAGATAAAATGATTGAAAATACAGACTTTTCCGTTCTTTATAATTACGAGCAACAAATATTTTCAATTGGATTTAATATAGAAGAAAATAAATTAACAGACTCATATTATGATTTATTAGCCTCAGAAGCAAGACAGGCAAGTTTGGTTGCAATAGCAAAAAAAGATGTGCCAGCAAAACACTGGAACCACTTGAGTAGAACATTGACAACACTTGGAAAATATAAGGGATTAATTTCGTGGTCAGGAACAGCATTTGAGTATTTAATGCCAAATATCAATATTCCAAAATATGAAGGAAGTTTATTAGATGAATCTTGCAAATTTATGATAATGAGCCAAAAGGAATATGCTAAAAAACTAAATATTCCTTGGGGGATATCAGAAGCAGCATTTAATGTAAAGGACCTAAAAGCAAACTATCAATATAAGGCATTTGGAATACCGTGGCTTGGCTTAAAACGTGGACTTGCAGATGAATTGGTAGTATCAAGTTATGGTGGGATTTTAGCAATTAGCGATACTCCTGAAGATGAAATAGACAATTTAAAAATACTAGAAAAAGAAGGAATGTATGACAAGTTTGGATTTTATGAGTCAATAGATTATACCCCAGAAAGGGTAGAAAAAGGTAAAACATCTAGTGTTGTTAAAACGTATATGGCACATCATCAGGGACTTATATTACTATCAATAAATAATTTATTTAATAATCAAATTTTGCAAAAAAGATTTATTGAAAACCCAGAAATGGAAGCGGTAAGTATATTATTGCAAGAAACAATGCCAGAATTTTCAATAATTACAAAGGAAAATAAAGAAAAGGTAGAAAAACTAAAATATACAGATTATGAAAATTATATTCAAACAACTTACACAAATATTGATGAAAGACTAATCACCGGAAATGTAATTTCAAATGAAAATTATGTGGTTGCTCAAAACCAAAAGGGGCAAGGTGTTAGTAAATACAAAGATATTTATATAAATAGATTTAAACCAACAGATGACTACCCACAGGGAATTTTCTTTACAGTTAAAAATATAAAGACAAAACAAGTTTGGAGCTCAAATTATAATTTTAATGAGAAAAAGGAAAGCAATTATCAAATAAGTTTTATGCCAGATAAGATTGAACAAGAAATTGTAGAAGGTAATATCAAAACAAAAATAAAGACAACAGTAAGCTCAAATGAGCCAGTAGAGCTAAGAAGAATGATTTTAGAAAACTATGGTAATGAAGAAGAAATTTTAGAAATAACATCATACTTTGAGCCAGTACTATCAAAAAAAGAACAAGATTATGCACATCCAGCATTTAATAATCTATTTTTGATAAGTAGTTTTGATGAAGAAACAGGAAGTTTGATAGTGAAAAGAAAACAAAGAGAAGCAAACTGCAAAGAAATGTATTTGGCGGTAAGTTTATCCACAAATAGTGAAACAATTGGGGATTTAGAGTACGAGATTAACGAAGATAAGTTCATTGGAAGGGGAAATTTGGGAATACCTATAATGGTTAAAAACTCAATTCCATTATCTAAAAAAATTGGTTTAGTAACAGAGCCAATTGTTGCATTGAAAAGAACGGTTAAAGTTAAACCTAATGAGGAAGTTGTTATAGATTTAGTTTTAAGTGTTGGGGAAGAATTAGATAAGGTAAAAGAAAACAACAAAAAATATCAATCTTCTGAAAATGTTAAAACAGAATTTGAAGTTTCAAAAGCTAGAGTAGAAGCGGAAAGTAGATATTTAAGGGTAAAAGGAAAAGAAATAGAAATTTATCAAAAAATGTTATCATATATAATCTTTGATAATCCAGCAAAAAGCACATTTATGAAGTCAAACTCAAAACAGGAATACCGTCAAAGTGAACTATGGAAATATGGAATATCAGGAGATTTACCAATAATTTTGTTAAAGGTAAAAGATGTTAATGAAAGCTATGTAATTAAAGAAGTTCTAAAGGCCTATGAATATTTTAGAACTAAAAATATAGAAACAGAATTGGTAATTTTAGATGAAGAAAAATATAGCTACGAAAATTATGTAAGAGAAGAAATTGAAGGCGCAATTTTAAATAACCATATGTCATATTTGAAAAATGTAAAAGGAGGAATATTCAGTTTATCAAAAGGAGAAATAGCTAAGCCAGATATAGAATTGCTTGAATTTCTAGCTTCAATAAAAATAGACGGAAGCAAGGGTGGACTTAAAAATGCAATTTGCGATTTAGAAGAGGAATATTTGGAAAAATATAATGAGATAGGGGAAGACGAGGCAAGAGTTGGGCTATTAGAAGAAGGAAATGATGATATAAACATTTTAGAAAATAAAGAGAAACTAAAATATTATAACGAGTATGGCGGATTTTCTGAAGACGGCAAAGAGTATTTGATTAAGGTAAATAAAAGAGAAAGACTGCCAACTGTGTGGAGCCATATTTTAGCAAATGAAAAATTTGGTAGTATTGTAACAGAAAATATGGGTGGATATACGTGGTATAAAAACAGCAGGCTAAATAGAGTATCAAGTTGGGAAAATAACCCAAGCTACGACATTCCAAGTGAGGTAATTTATCTTAAAAATATGGAAAATAAAAAGGCGTGGTCACTGGGATTAAATCCTATGCCAGATAATAATAATTATAATGTTGTTTATGGTTTTGGTTATTGCAAATATATTCACAAAAGTGACGGAATTGAGCAAGAACTTGAAGTATTTGTGCCAAGAGAGGATTCTTGCAAAATAAGCATTTTGACATTGAAGAATACAACTCCTAATAGGAAAAAGTTAAAATTGTATTATTATATAAAACCAGTTTTAGGCGAAGATGAAATAAAGACAAATCAATATATAAAAGCAAATTTAGATATTAATAACAATATAATATATGCAAAAAATTTGTATAAGACAGAAGATTTAGGAAATATGGTTTATGTATCTTGCAGTGAGAAAATCAATTCATATACAGGTGATAAAAACTTCTTCTTGGGAAATGGCGGAATTTCTGACCCACAAGGAATAAGAAAAATAAGGCTAAATAATGACAGTGGATTAGGTAAAAAATCTTGTATTGCATATGAAGTAGAAATTGAATTGGAAAGTTATGCAAGTCAGGATATTTCAATTGTTTTAGGCGCAGAAGAAAATTTGATGGACTGTAAAAACACAGCATACAAATTTAGCAAAATAACAAATTGCAAACAAGAATTGACTAAGTGCAAAAATTGGTGGAAAGATATTTTGCGGAAGGTTACAAGTTTATACACCACTAGAATCTGCGAATATCCTTTTAAACGGCTGGGTAAGTTATCAAACTTTGGCAAGTAGAATATATGGAAGAAGCGGATATTATCAATCTGGTGGAGCATATGGATTTAGAGATCAATTGCAAGACACTTTGGGCTTGAAATATTTGGACAGCGATATTATGAAAAATCAAATAATAAAGCATAGTGAACATCAATTTAAAGAAGGAGATGTTGAGCACTGGTGGCATGATGAAAATGGAAGGGGAATTAGAACTAGATTTTCAGACGATTTATTGTGGCTTGTGTATGTAACTTTAGAATATATTGAATTTACAGGAGATAAAAGCATATTGGAAATACAAACACCATATTTGCAAGGAGAAGAATTGCAAGAAAATCAAGATGAAAGATATGATAAATATGAAAAAAGCACGTATGAAGAGAGTATTTATGAACATTGTGTAAAAGCAATAGAAAGAAGCTTAAACTTTGGCGAAAACGGACTACCTAAAATAGGCTCAGGAGACTGGAACGACGGATTTAGCACAGTTGGAAACAAAGGCCGTGGAGAAAGTGTATGGCTAGGATTTTTCTTATATTTAATTTTAGAAAAATTTATACCAATATGTGAAGAAAAGGCTGACTCCGAAAGAGTACAAAAATATAGCGAAATCAAAATGAACTTGAAAAAAGCCTTAAACAGCAATGGCTGGGACGGCAGGTGGTACAAAAGAGCATTTATGGACGACGGAAACATCTTGGGAAGTATGGAAAATGACGAATGCAGAATAGACAGCATAGCCCAAAGTTGGAGTATCATATCAGGCGCAGGAGACAATGACAAAAAATATATATCAATGGAAAGCTTAGAAAATCACCTAGTAGACAAAGAAAACGGAATAATCAAACTATTAGACCCACCATTTGAAAAAGGAAAACTAGAACCCGGATATATAAAAGCATATCTACCAGGAGTTAGAGAAAACGGCGGCCAATACACTCATGCTAGCTGTTGGGTAATAATCGCAATGAGCATACTTGGATTTGGAGACAAAGCGCTAGAACTATACAGAATGATAAGCCCAATAGAGCACAGCAGAACCAAAGAAGCAAGCAAAAAATACAAAGTAGAACCATACACAATTGCAGCAGACATCTACGGCGCTGGCAACCTAGGCGGCCGTGGAGGTTGGACTTGGTATACAGGCTCTAGTAGCTGGTATTATAAGGCTGGAATAGAAAACATCTTAGGACTAAAAATAGAAAATGGTTATATGAAAATTGAACCTTGCATTCCGAAATACTGGAAGGAATATCAAATTCAGTACAAGTGGAAAGATAGTATTTATAATATTAGAGTAGAAAATCCAGAAGGAAAATCAACTGGTGTAAGCAAAGTTGTTGTAAATGGTGCAGATGCTGATAATAGTATTAAGCTTGACGGTGGAAGAAATGTTTATAATGTTAAAGTTATAATGTAAAAAAATTGCCAAAGGGGACGGACCTTTTTGGCAATTTTTTGCCATTTTCCTCCGTCCCTGTTGGCAATTTTTTGCCATTTTCCTCCGTCCCTGTTGGCAATTTTTTGCCAAAGGGGACACTCCTTTAAGAATCGTATTTTGCGGAATTGGCTTCTTTTTCAGTAATATATCCATATTCAATCATTTTGTTTAAAACATGAGCTTGTCTTTTTTTAGCGAGTTTCATATTAACTGTTGGAGCATAAACAGAGGGCGCATTGGGAACACCAGCAAGCATAGCAGCTTCAGCTAAAGTCAAGTCTTTTGGTTCTTTGTTGTAATAGCCCATACTTGCATCATAAATGCAATAATAGCCATCACCGAAATATGAAGAATTGACATATAATGCAAGGATTTCTTGTTTGGAATAATTTTTCTCTAAATCAAAAGCTCCAAAGAATTCTCCAAGTTTTCTAATTAAAGTTTTATCTTGATTAAAAATTATATTTTTGGAAACTTGTTGTGTAATAGTGCTGCCTCCTTCATCAAATTCTTTATCACGTATATTTGTGTACATAGCTCTTGCAATCCCTATTGGGTCAATTGGACCGTGGTCATAATATCTGTGGTCTTCTACTGCGACAACTGCGTTTATATAGTCTCTAGGTAATTGGTCATATGGGGTGAAATGTTCTTTACTAGTTATTGCTTCTACTCGTTCTGTTAGTGGCTTTTCTTTTAACACGCTTGAGTAATATCCAAATCCTATTAGAAATGCGAATGTTCCTGCTAGTAGTGCTAATATTAATATTATTAGTAATATCTTTTTTATTATTTTCATATGTATCTCCTACTTTCGTTATAAAAATGAGCCCATGAAAACACTCTTTTTATATTTGTTGGTAATTCTAAGTTTCTGTTCGGCCTTGTATCCATCATAAATACTTTTCTATCATTGTTCAAGGCTTCCTTACAAAAATTCAAATTGTCATCTATAAATATATCTATATTATTTTCTTCTATGGCTTCTTTTTTATTGTCACAACTCATAATTAATTTGTCATAATTTATATGGTATTCTTTAAGCCAATTTTGTGTTAAATCTCGATACTTTTCTCTTCTTGATGTTATTATAATTATTTTATTTCCGTCCTCTTGTAATTTGTTTATATACGTATCTGCTAATGCTTTAGGTTTTGTTTCATTAAATACTGGCACCAAATATTTTTGTAGAAATTGTGTATTTTCTTCTTGTGATAGTTTTGTCATATCTGCATAATGATATGAATGTTCAATTTTTCCATTGTCTGATATCTCTATGTTTTTTTTCAAATCTTCTAATATGTATTTTTGTGCATATGTAAAAAATGCTTCATATGTTTCTGATATTGTATCATCTATGTCTATACCTATATTCATTTTTATCCCCCTTTTTGTTCTTTTCTTAAATATATCATATAAAATTTTATAATACAACTTTAATTATTTTTTTATTATAAACACTTGCAAAATAAACAGATGTTTGATACAATGGTACAAATGAAAAATTGGAGTTGATAATATGAGTGATTTACAAGCACAAGAATATAAAAACTTTGAAGCTATAAAGAAAGTAAGAAATGATGGAACAGAATATTGGGCTGCAAGAGAATTATGTGCAGTTTTACAATATAAGAAGTGGGAAAATTTTGATAAAGTAATTGATAGAGCAAAATTAGCATGTAAGAATAGCGGACATGAAATATTGAACCATTTTCCTGAGGTCAGGAAAATGGTTGAGATAGGCAGTAATACAACAAGAGAGTTATTAGATTATGAATTGTCAAGATATGCTTGTTATTTAATAGTGCAAAATGGAGATCCGAGAAAAGAAGTAATAGCACTTGGTCAAACGTATTTTGCAATACAAACACGTAGACAAGAAGTAGCAGACTATTTCAATCAGTTAGATGAAAACAATAAAAGATTAGTTATTCGCGGCGACATAAAACAATGGAACCAAATGCTATTAGAAGCAGCACACAATGCAGGAGTAATAACAAATCAAGAATATGCAGAGTTTCAAAATGCAGGATATATGGGATTATATGGTGGATTAACAGTAGATGATATACATAAAAAGAAACAGCTAAAAGAAAATGAAAAGATACTTGATTTTATGGGAAGTACAGAATTAATCGCTAACTTATTTAGAATTTCACAAACAGAAGAAAAATTGAAAAAAGATAAGATATATGGTTGTAATAAAGCAACAGCAACATATTATGAGGTAGGGACAAAGGTTAGGAAAGCAATAGAAGATATTGGAGGAACTATGCCCGAAAATTTACCAAGACCACAAAAAAGTATTAAACAAGTTGAAAAAGAACAATTAAAGAAATTAAAAGATAAAAACACAAAATTAATGTTAGATGAATGAGTATAGAAATTATCAATTGACTTTTCAAAACAAACTAGATATAATGAGCAAGTAAAATAAAAAATAGAATAGGTGATAAAAAATGAAAGAACAATTTTTAGAAATATTAAGAAAAGTAAAAAGAGAAGGAATAGAAGAACTAATACAATTCTTAGAAAAATCAGACTTCTTCATAGCCCCAGCAAGCACAAGATTTCACGGAAACGTAGAAGGTGGGCTAGTAGCACACAGCATAAAAGTATATGAAATACTAAAACACAAAGTAGAAAACTGCATAATGGACATAAACATCCCAGAAGAATCAATAATACTAATAGGATTATTACACGACATATGCAAAACAAACTTCTACAAAGTAGACTACAGAAACGCAAAAAATGCACTGGGAGTATGGGAAAAAGTACCATACTACACAGTGGACGACACAATACCATATGGACATGGAGAAAAATCAGTAATGATGATAACAGAATACCTAAAATTAACACCAGAAGAAAAATACTCAATCCGTTGGCATATGGGATATACAGAACCAAAAGAAAACTACAACGCAATAGGAGCAAGTTACACAAAATACCCAATCGCATTGCTTACACATGAAGCAGACTTAGAAGCAACATACTTCTACAACACATAAGGGACATTTGGGGACGTTTCCTTTTGGACATTTTGTCCAACTTGGGACACATCTTTAAAATCAAAAGAGTAACAAGGAGAGAAAAAATGCTTGCATATATAAAAGGAATACTAGAAATGAAAATGACAGAATATGTAGTAATTGACGTAGGTGGATTAGGATACAAAATATTCATGTCAGAAGTTGGAATAGAAAAATTAGGAAATATAGGTGAAAACGTAAAAGTACATACATATTACAGAGTAAGAGAAGACGACATCAGCATATATGGGTTTAATACATTAGAGGAACTAAAAATGTTTGAACTATTACTTGGAGTAAGCGGAGTTGGAGCTAAGACAGCACTAGCAATGCTTGCAGTATGTGAACCATCAGAATTTGCGTTAGCAGTAATTGCAGAAGATGTAAAAACACTAACTGGAATTCCAGGAATAGGACCAAAATCAGCAAAAAGGATAATTTTAGAATTAAAAGACAAGATGAAAAAAGAGCAACAAGTAGAAGCAATAAAAAATCAAATAGAAAATAAAGAGCCAACAAAACTACAAAAAGCAATAGAAAATAGTGACAAAATAGAAGAAGCAACAGCAGCATTACAAGTATTAGGATACAACAAAAAAGAAATAGACAAGGCATTTGAAAAAGCAGAAATTCAAGACAAAACAACAGAAGAACTAATCAAAATAGGATTAAAATTATTAGGAAGATAAAGCAAAAAGAGGGATGAATATGAACTCAAACGAGCCATTAGCGTTTCGTGTAAGACCAAAAACATTAGAAGAATATGTTGGGCAAGAGCACGTATTAGGCAAAGACAAAATATTGTATAGAACAATAAAAGCAGATAGATTATCTAGCATAATATTATTCGGACCACCCGGCTGTGGGAAAACATCACTAGCAAGGGTTATTAGTGAAGCAACAAAATATAAATTTTACAAAATAAATGCAGTAACATCAGGAGTTGCAGACATCAAAAAAGTAGTAGAAGAAACAAAGAACTTTATGCTAAATCCTGCTGGAAAAAGTATATTATTTATAGACGAAATCCATAGATTTAACAAATTACAACAAGATGCATTACTACCATTTGTAGAAAACGGAACAGTAATACTGATAGGTGCGACAACCGAAAATCCATACTTTGAAGTAAACAAAGCTTTAATATCTAGGTCAATGGTAATAAAACTAGAACCATTAACAGAAGAAAATATTTATCAAATATTAAAAAATGCGTTAGAAAGAAAAGACGGATTACGGAGAATATAACATAAAAATAGAAGAATCAACATTAAAGAAATTAGCAGCGATATCAAATGGAGATGTAAGAACAGCACTAAATGGACTAGAAGTAGCAACACTAACAACAGCAATGAGCGAAGACGGATATATCCACATAACAGACGAAGTAATAAAGAATAGTATCCAAACTAGAAAAGCAATATTTGACAAAAACGGAGAAGTACACTATGACAACATAAGTGCATTCATAAAATCAATGCGTGGCTCAGACCCAGATGCAACAGTCTTTTACCTAGCAAGAGCACTAAACGGTGGAGAAGACCCAATGTTTTTAGCAAGAAGGATTGCTATATGTGCAGCAGAAGATGTTGGAATGGCAAACCCAAACGCATTAGTAGTTGCAAATAGCGCAATGCAAGCAATCCATATGATAGGAATGCCAGAAGCAAGAATAATACTATCAGAAGCAGCAATATATGTAGCAACATCAAAAAAATCAAATGCAGCATACTTAGCAATAGATGCAGCATTAGCAGACGTAAAGAACAAAGACACAGGAGAAATTCCAATGCATATAAGAAATGCGCCAGTAGAAAAAATGAGAGAATTAGGATATAACGAAGGATACTTATATCCACACGACTTCCCAGGTCACTATGTAGAACAACAATATTTACCAGACAAAATGTTAGGAACAAAATACTACAATTTCGACTAGGGACATTTGGGGACATTTCCTTTTGGACATTTTGTCCACTTTGGGACACATCTTATAAAAATAAAATTGGATAAAAAATAAAAAAATGGAAAACCTACTAATAGAAAGTAGGTTTTTATTAATTGTAAGGAGGTAAAATCTTGTAACATATAAACAAGATTAATTTTAATGGTAAAAAAAGCGATGATAGGAAGTTTAGCTGGAATTATATGTGGACTATTCTCAACAGGTGGTGGAATGATACTAGTTCCTGCCATGGTATATTTATTAAAAGAAGATGAAAGCAAGGCAAGGGGAACATCAATATTTTGCATATTGCCAATGGTAATAACTAGTAGTTTTTTCTATTACAAAGGAAATTACATAGACTGGAAAATATCAATATTATGCGCCATAGGAGGCGCAATTGGTGGGTATATAGGAGCAAAACTATTAAAGAAATTACCAAAAAAAGTACTTAAAATTGCATTTACAGTTTTTCTATTTTATGTATCATTTAAAATGATAACAAGATAAAGGTAGATATGTCCCCAGTGGACAAAAATGTCCATCAGGGACGTTTCAAAATGGACAAAAATGTCCCAAAAGAAACGTCCCCATGGGACAAGGAGGAAAGCATGGAAGTTTTAATTGGAATTATATCAGGAATTGTAAGCGGAACGGGTATGGGTGGCGGAACCATACTTATATTTTTCCTTACTTTTTTTATGGGAATTGAGCAACATATGGCGCAAGCAACAAATTTGATTTTTTTTATTCCAACTTCGATTGTGGCAATTCTTGTTAATATAAAAAATAAAAATATTAATTTAAAATTGGCTGTTATTATATCAATTTTTGGAATATTAGGAGCGATTATTGGAGCAGAAATCTCTGTGCATATTGATGTTAGTATCTTAAGAAAATGCTTTGGTGTTTTTTTAGCGCTAGTAGCTTTAAATGAAATATATTCCATTACAAAAGAGTATAAAAATAGTAAAAATTATAAATAATAAATAAAAAAGAGAGGTGAGTTTTATGAAGTTTGTTAAAGGTGTTGTAATAGGTGGATTAATAACAACAGGTGTTGTTATGCTATGTGCAGAAAGTGGTATGGTTAATAAAAGAGCTTTAACTAAAAAAGGAAGACAGATGGCAAGAAAAATGGGAATTATATAGATAGATAAAAGCAGGGATTAGGCTTATTTTAAGCTCAATACCTGCTTTTAGTTATATAATACTACTAATTTTAAATCTTAAGGAAGGTAAGGTTCTTATATAATTAGATTTCAGCTTCTACAAAGTCAGCAGCATCTAAAGGTCTCATGTCTTTATCACATTTGTCGCATTTGTCATGACATTTATCATGGCAGTCATCTTTGCAATCTAAGAAACAATCACATTTATCATGTTTGTCACCTTTTAAGCATTTGCCTTCATGATGACATTTTGCACATATTTTAATTTTTTTAGTGTCATTTACCCAAATTTGAAGAGCATATTCTCTACCTGGACATAGTGGTCCAAATACGAATTCTCCCTCTTTATCTGTGAAAGTATGACCGATTGGTCTTCTTTCTTCTTTTCCGTGTTCACAAACGATTTCTATTAATTTAACAACAGCGTTGTCAACTGGCTCTTTGAAGCAGTTTTTAACAACTCCATAAATTACATCACGGTTGTCTTCTGGTAAAGTGATGTCTAAGTCAAATTGTTTTCCTCCTGATATTACTCCATCTATATCAAGGATTGGGCAATAACCTTTTTTATTATCCATTTCCATAATTTTTTCATTCCTTTCTTTTTCGTAACTTTTACGTTACTTTATATATCATATGAAGAAAAATGCAGAAAGTTGAAAAAATTGTCTAGTATTTCTAAAAAATATTTTGTATAATAGAAAAGAAGGGGAATAGATGTGAAGAAAAGAAGAAACTTTATAATAGGGATTGAAATTATAATCTTTATTATTTTATATATTTTTGTTAATTCTACATATATAAAATTAGTACCACAATGTTGGATATACCATCAAACAGGAATACTCTGTCCAGCATGCGGAGGAACTAGATGTTTGATATATTTATTAAAAGGAAATTTGATATACGCATTTTTCTCACATATGGTATTTTTTATAGGAATAGTATACCTATTAATATTTAACTTTGTATATATAATTAACTTAAATAAAAAGGAAAAAATAGGTACATGTATATATCCAAAGTATTGGTATATCATAATTTTTGCAGTTGTACTTATAATTTATACAATTATTCGAAATTTGTTGTAAAAGAGAAGAAAGAATAGTATAATAAAAATATAGGGGAAAGGAGTGGTAGATATGGACGAAGAGAAAAAAGAAGTAGTAGAAGTAAAAGAAGTTGATAATACAGAAGAAACAAAAAAAGTAGAAGAAACTAAAAAGGACAGAAAAGGATTTTGCATTGCATCTATGGTATTAGGAATTATTGCGTTAGTACTATTCTGTGTATTTTACATATCTATACCATGTGCTATTTTAGCAATTATATTTGGTATATTAGGTATTAAATCAACAGGAAAAGGAATGGCAGTAGCAGGGCTTGTAACAGGCTCTATCGGATTAATTATTTCTATTGCTATTATAGTATTTGCATTTATATTTGGAGTAGCAGCAGGAATTTCAGATACTTTGAATAATAACAACAATTATACTAGAAATTACCATAACTATGAGTTGTATGACTAAGATTAACTAAATATGAAAAAGTTGTCAAAAGGTTATTCCATTGGCAGCTTTTTTTTTGCCCACAAATTAAGGTTATTTTCTAGCTAGGAAAAGCATACAATGAAAAGAAGATGAACTTAAGGAGGAATTTTTTTATGTTTTTCGTATTCAACAAACAAAAAATATACACATACATAGTCTCAGTACTAACAGTAGTAATTCTATTTGGAGTAGCAAGCACAATAAAACTAAACGAAAGCAATGCAATAGAAACATCAGCAACAAACAACCAAAAACTATTACCAATATACAACGTACAAACAAGCGAGAAAAAAGTAGCATTCACAATGAACTGTGCATGGAACGCAGATGATATAGATCAAATACTAGAAGTACTAAAAAATAATAACACAAAAATAACATTTTTTATGGTAGGAGACTGGATAGACAAATTCCCAGATGCAGCAAAGAAGATGCACGAGGCAGGACACGAAATAGCAAGCCACAGCAACACACATCCACACGTAAACAATTTAAGCTATGAGCAAAACGTAAAAGAAATAAGAGAAGCAAACGAAAAAATCAAAAATATAACAGGAAGTGAAAACAAAATATACCGTGCACCATATGGAGAATACAACAATACAGTTGTAAAGGCAGTACAAGACGAAAAAAACTATTGCATACAATGGAACTTAGACACACTAGACTATACAGGGCTAAGTGGAGAACAAATGTGGGATAGATTAAAAAACAAGATAAAAGAAGGGGATATCATACTTAGTCATAATGGAACAAAACATACAGCAGAAAGTTTAGATATGTTGATAAAAAACATAAAGGCAAAAGGATTGGAAGTAGTGACAATTTCAGATTTAATATATAAAGAAAATTACACGATAAATGCCAATGGAACACAAATACAAAACAGCAATCAACAACAAAATAAAAATTAAATGTATAAAAATGGTAAAAAAGTAAATAATACAAATATAAAACATTTAAGGGGATAGTAAATGATTTTTATTGGAATAATGTCAGAATGTAAAAGTTATGAAAACATAAAAGAAAAACTAAAAAATGAAGATATTAATCTAATTCATATTAACAAAAAAAGCATAGAAAACATCAAAAACGTAAAATTTGAAACTATAATAATAGATGTAAATTTAAAAAAATTTGAGCAAGAAAAAGAAGTAATAGAGCAAATATGTAACAATTCAAAATACGTATTTATCAATACAGACATAAATATAGAAAATAATCCGAAAATAAAGCCCCAAAAAGAAATTATAACATATGGGCTAAATCAAAAAGCAACAGTAACAATATCAAGCATAAAAGATAGAGATATCTTAATATATGTACAAAGGAACATTAAAAATAATAAAGAAAAAACAATTGAAGTTGGGGAAAAATTAGTAAAAGTTAAAGAAGAAACAAAATTAAAAAACTATGAAATATTAATTTTATATATTACTTTTTTAATATATAATTGTCCCATAATTGATGAAATATAGGAAAAATCTAACTTTTTTGAAGAAAATTAACTTTTTATGTAGACAAAACCAAAAAAATGTTGTATAATAAAAAACGTAGGTAAACGTGCGTAAAGAAAAAAATACAAAAAATAAAGACACAAAGAAACATCCGATAAATAAAAAATAGGGAGGAAAAGAAATTGGATACAAATTATTTAGAAAACAACTACTTAACATTAGTAGGTAAAGTTACAGGAGAGAAAAAATTCAGTCACGAAATTTATGGAGAAAGCTTTTACGTATTTAACTTGGAAATACCAAGACTAAGCGGAAACAGCGACATAATACCAATCACAGTATCAGAAAGACTATTACAAGAAGAAACATTACAAGAAGGTAAAAAACTATTAATAAAAGGACAATTCAGATCATACAACAGCTATGAAAACGAAAAAAACAGACTAATACTAACAGTATTTGCAAAAGACATAGTTGAATTAGAAGAAACTGAAATTGAAGAAGAAGAAAACGAAATAGTAAAAAAAGAAACAATAACAAACGAAGTAGTATTAGTAGGGTACATCTGTAAAAAACCAATATACAGACAAACACCATTTGGAAGAGAAATATCAGACTTACTACTAGCAGTAAATAGAGCATATAACAAATCAGACTACATTCCATGTATAGCATGGGGAAGAACAGCAAGATTTTGTCAAAACCTAGAAGTAGGCTCACAAGTAAAAGTAATCGGAAGAGTACAATCAAGAACATATGAGAAAAAACACGAAGACGGAAGCGTAGAAACAAGAATAGCATACGAAGTATCAGTAGGAAGCCTAGAAGTAATAGATGAAAAAGGCGAAGAAAACGAAATAGAAACAGAAAATCAAGAAGCTGTATAAAACTTTTTGGGACAGGGCAAAAAAGTTCTGTCTCTTTTTTTGCCCTAAAGGAGTGTCCCCAGTGGCAAAAAATTGCCAACAGGGACAGAGGAAAATGGCAAAAAATTGCCAAAAAGGACCGTCCCCTATGGCAATTTTTATTTTTTTTTGATATAATCAAAACACAAAACAAATAACAAGGAGACAAGTTATGAAAGAGAGAAAAACAAAAATTAGTAAGAATGTTAGATTTACAATAATGGCAGTAATATTAATTGCAATATTCTGCATAGCAATAACACCAATAAGCCTACAAAACGATACTTTTTACACCATAAGAATAGGGGAGCATATAACACAAAACGGAATAGATATGCAAGACCCATTTTCGTGGCATGAAGATTTAGCATACACATATCCGCATTGGCTATATGATTTGATAACATATTTTATATATGATGCGTTTGGGTTGACAGGAATATATATTGCAACATGCATATTATCAGCGATTCTAGGAATTACAATCTATTTTACAAATACAAAAATAATCAAAAACCAAACATTTTCGTTTTTTATAACAATAGGAGTTATGTATTTAATAAGAGATTATATAGCAGCAAGGGCGCAATTAGTGACATTTATACTATTTGTACTAACAATTTTCTTTATTGAAAAATTCTTAGAGACTAAAAAGAAAAGATATGCGGTTGGATTGATTATAATTCCAATTTTAATTGCAAATCTACATTTAGCGGTATTTCCGTTCTATTTTGTGCTATATTTACCATATATAGGAGAATATGTAATTGCAATTTTAGCAGAGACGATATTATATAGAAAAATTAAGATTAGAAGGCTAAAAAGTAAAATAAAAAATGCAACTAAGAAATTAGAGAATGAAGAGAAATTAAAGAAATTGCAAGAAGAATTGCAACAATTAGAAGAAAAAGTTGACAAGATAAAAATAAAAAGAGCAAAAGAGTTAAAAAACTCATACAAGATTAAAATTAATAAAAATGATAATGTAAAGTGGCTAATTTTAGTTATGTTAATTTGCATATTTACAGGATTATTAACACCTTTAGGAGATACACCATATACTTATTTAGTAAAAACAATGCAAGGTAATACAACCCAAAATATAAATGAACATTTACCAATGACTTTAGCAAATGATATCGGAATAATGTGTACATTAGTGATATTTCTAGCGATATTAACATTTACAAAAGCAAAAATAAGACTAAGTGATTTATTTATGTTAGGCGGATTACTTTATTTAATGTTAGCAACTAAAAGACAAGCTACAATGTTTGTCTTAATGGGGGCTTTTATATTAAACAGATTAGTAATGGAAATAATTACAATATATAATAATAAAGAAGAAAGAGAAAAATTATTACATGATATGAAAAGTTCAATAGCATGTTTAATATTTTCAATTATAACCCTAAGTCTTAGCTATTTTATGGCAAAAGACAAGGTAAAAGACCAATATATAAACGAAGCAGATTATCCGGTGCAAGCATGCAACTATATAATAGAAAACATTGATTTAAGCAAAGCAAAATTCTATAATGAATATAATTATGGAAGTTATATGTTATATAGAGGAATCCCAGTGTTCATAGATTCTAGAGCAGATTTATATGCGCCAGAGTTTAGTGGAAAAGAAGAGGATATATTCAGCGATTTCATTGATACATCAAACATCGGAACATTTTATGAAGATATAATGGAAAAGTATGGAATAACACATGTTATAAACTATAAAAACTCAAAAATGAATATGATTATAACAAAAACACAAGACAAAAAATACAAAGAACTATACAGTGACGATAATTTTGTAATTTATGAAAGAGTAACAGACGAGGTTAAATAAAGCAAGAAAGGAAGCAAAAATGCAAGAATTTATAGTTAAACAAGAAGAAGCAGGAAAAAGGATTGATGCATACTTAAGCAGCAAAAACGAAGATATATCAAGAGTAGCAATACAAAGATTGATTGAAGAAGAAAAGATACTAGTAAATGGCAAAAAAACAAAGGCATCATATAAAGTGCAAGAAAATGATAAAATAACACAAGAAGAAGAAAAACCACAAGAAATCAACCTAAAAGCACAAGATATACCAATAGAAGTAATATATGAAGATGATGATATAATCGTAGTAAACAAGCCAAAAGGACTTGTTGTTCATCCTGCAAATGGAAATCCAGACGGAACACTTGTAAATGCCATAATGGCAATATGCAAAGACTCTTTATCAGGAATTGGCGGAGAAATAAGACCAGGTATAGTTCATAGATTAGACAAAGATACGTCAGGCATTTTAGTTGTTGCGAAAAATGACAAAGCACACATAAATATGAGTGAGCAAATAAAAAATCACACAGTAAAAAAGACATATATCGCTTTAGTAAGGGGAATTGTAAAAGAAAATGAAGCTACAATTAATATGCCAATTGGGAGAAGTACGAAAGACAGAAAGAAAATGGCAGTAACTAAAAATGGAAAAGAAGCAATTACTCATTTTAAAGTAATAAAAAGATATCCAAACGAAAATTGTACATTACTAGAAGTAAGAATTGAAACAGGAAGAACACATCAAATTAGAGTACATTTATCACAAATAGGATATCCTGTAATTGGAGACACAACATATTCCTCAGGTAAAAACAAGTGGGAAGTGCAAGGTCAATGCTTACACGCAAAAAGCTTAGAATTCAAGCATCCAATTACTCAAAAGGAAATGTTTTTAGAAGCGGAATTGCCAGAATATCTACAAAAAATAATAAAGGAATTAGATAAGTAAATGGAAGAAGTAAGATTACAAAAATACCTAGCAGAGTGTGGGATAGCATCAAGAAGAAAAGCAGAAGAGTTGATACTTCAAGGAAAAGTAGCTGTAAATGGAAAAGTTATAACAGAGCTAGGAACAAAAATAAAACCGAATAAGGATATTGTCACATATCAAGGAAAAAAGGTAGAATGCCAACACGAATATGTTTACATTTTATTAAACAAGCCAATTGGATATGTTACAACTGCAAAAGACCAGTTCAACCGAGACTCGGTTTTAGATTTAGTAAAAACGAATAAAAGACTTGTACCAGTTGGAAGACTAGATATGTACACTTCTGGGGCTTTGATTTTGACAAATGACGGAGATTTTGTGTATAAGGTAACACATCCAAAACATGAAATAGATAAAACATACACAGTTACTATAAACGGAATTGTAAAAAATGAAGAAGTTGAACAACTAAGAAAAGGCGTAAAAATAGAAGAAACTGACGAATACTATTTGACTAAGCCAGCAAAAGTAAAAATCCTAAAAACAGACGAAGAAAAAAATCAATCAAGACTAGAAATAACAATACATGAAGGAAAAAACAGACAAGTAAGAAAAATGTGCGAAGCTGTTGGCCACAAAGTTCTAGCACTCCATAGAAGCAAAATAGCAGGAATTGGAGTAAAAGACATTCCTCTTGGAAAATGGAGATATTTAAAAGATGAAGAAATTAAGAAAATATTAAAAGAAAATATTGAAAAATCCAACCATTAAAGATATAATAAAACAAACATAAGATAAAAGGAGAAAAACAAATGATTACAAGAAAGTTTGAACATCAAGAAGTGATTGATAGCACTGTAAATGAAGAGTTAAAAGTTGGACAAAAAGTTGAAGGAAAAGTTAAGAATATAAAGCCATATGGAGCATTCGTGGACATTGGAAATGGAAAAGTAGGATTAGTGCATATAAAAGATTTGTCGGTAGCAAGAATAAAAACACCATACGAAAGACTAAAAATTGGACAAAAAGTGGATGTTGTGGTAAAATATATTGACAGGGAACAAGACAAAATATTATTATCATATAAAGAAACACTAGGAACTTGGGAAGAGAATGCTGAAAAATTCACACAAGGCATCAAAGTAAAAGGAAAAATAAGAGAAACAGAAAAAAACAAAAACGGAATATTTATAGAACTTACACCAAACTTAGTAGGAATGGCAGAGTACCAAGAAGGCTATCAATATGGACAAGATGTAGATGTATACATCAAAAAAATTGATAGAGAAAAGAAAAAGGTTAAATTATTAATAGTATAAAATTAAAGTTCTAGAAGGGAGAACAAAAATGGTTGAAGATAATAACATAAAAGCACAAGTATCACCTTTTGCAATAAGAGAAGGAGAAATCAAAACATTTGACGGAAAAGACGGATACGTGTCAATGAACCAAATAGTACATAAGATAAACATTGGTCATATAAACGAAATTCACTTTGCAATATTAGACTTAGTAAATGAATTTGAATTTATCACATCAAGACAACTATTCCAAATGCTTGAAATAAAAGGAATAGACCCAAAATCACAAGATAAATTAAATAATAAATTAGAGCAATTAGTAAAATCAAAAATATTAACAAGATATTATTTTACATCAGAAGAAGGAAAAGGAATTTACAGAATTTATTGTATGGAAAAAATGGGAAAATACCTATTAAACTCAAAAGAAGTAGAATGTAAATGGCAACCTTCTGATAACACAAAACCAGTAGCAATGATAAAGAAAAGACTAGCTGGAAACCAAACTTTAATAGCTTATTTAAGAAAAGTAAAAGCTTTTGATAGCTATGTAGTAAAACCAGCGCTTACAGCAAAAGTAGCAGGAAAGATATTTAAAGCAACAGGTGGTGGAGTAAAACTAACAAAAAACGGAAAAACAATTCAATTTGTATTTGAAGCTGTTAGAAGAGAGCCAGACTGGGAAAAGAAGCTTGTTGAT
This sequence comes from uncultured Clostridia bacterium, assembly GCA_949443285.1. Lineage (GTDB taxonomy): Bacteria > Bacillota > Clostridia > TANB77 > CAG-508 > CAG-269. The sequence continues at coordinate 20,206 of CASSLW010000005.1, read as the reverse complement.
AAAATGAGATTGTATAAAGACTTTTATGAGAATTTTGTACAAGGTGATTCTGGTTTTTCAACAATGCCACAATTGATTTTGATTTGTGAAGATGAAATGCATATGAAGGAGACTTTTAAAGAGATTATAACTAAACAAGTTGAAATACCACAAATTAAGTTGTATTTTACAACTGATTTGAGACAAAATAAGGAGACTTTGGAGAGTACTTTGGTTGAGTTTAAACTTGTTGATGGTAAATATAAAATGGAAGATGTAGAATTAAAATTATTAGGTATGTAAAATCATTTTTGGGACAGAGGGAAAATGCATCATAAAAAAGGCCAGTAGAACTTATAATCTACTGGCTTTTTTTAAAATTTCTTTTGCCCTATCAACATCTTCATCAGTAGCAGGCCTAATACCTTGCAACTCATACTTAAAACCAAGATTCTTCCACTTAAACTCACCCAAATTATGATAAGGAAGAAATTCTACCTTTTGAACAGACTTCAAACTATCAACAAACTCCCTCAATTTAAGCAAATCAGCTTCGCTATCAGTAATACCAGGAATAAGAACCTGTCTAATCCAAATAGGAATACCATTATCACTCAAATAACGTGCAAAATCCAGCTCTAATTTATTAGAAAAACCAACTAATTCTTTGCACTTTTTTTCGTCTATATGTTTAATATCCAATAGAACTAAATCAGTAAAACTAAGAGCAGTTTTAACATCATCAGTCAAAGCCACTATACCAGAAGTATCAATACAAGTATGAATATTTTCAGCCTTCAACTTTTTGAAAAGCTCAGCAATAAATTTAGCTTGCAACAAAGGCTCGCCGCCAGTAACAGTCACACCGCCATTAGGGCAGATATAATTTTTATAGCGGACAATTTTAGCAAAGATATCATCTAAAGACATATAATTACCAGAATTTATGTCCCAAGTATCACGATTGTGGCAATATTTGCATTTTAAATGACAACCTTGCAAAAAAAGTACAAACCTAATTCCTGGGCCGTCAACAGTGCCAAATGACTCTATTGAGTGCACTTTGGCATAATATTTTAAATCTTTTTCTTCCATATTCAGCTCCTTATAAGCGATGTTTTTAGGGACGGAGCAAAAATACATCAGTTCGATGTTTTTTTGCTCCGTCCCCAAAAACATCATTAAATTCTTTCGTGAATTGTTCTGTTAATTACATCAAGCTGTTGCTCACGAGTCAATTTAGTAAAGTTAACAGCATAGCCAGAAACCCTAATAGTCAATTGTGGATATTTTTCAGGATGTTCCATAGCATCTTCTAGCAAGCTTCTATCAAACACATTAACATTAATATGATGTCCGGTTTGAGAAAAATAGCCATCAAGCATATTGACCAAATTTTGAACTCTGTCTTCTTCGGTTTTTCCAAGTGTTTTAGGTGTAATTGAAAATGTATAAGATATTCCGTCTTCTGCAGATTCAAAAGGTAGTTTTGCAACTGAATTCATTACTGCTAATGCTCCATTTTTATCTCTTCCGTGTAGAGGGTTTGCACCAGGTCCGAATGGCGTTCCAGCTTTTCTTCCGTCTGGAGTGTTTCCAGTTGCTTTTCCATACACTACGTTTGATGTTATTGTTAAAATTGATAGTGTTGCAGTTGATTTTCTATAAGTTTGTTGTCTTTTTAATTTAGTTATGAATGTTTTTACAACGTCAATTGCGATTTGGTCAACTTGTTCATCATCGTTACCAAAAGTAGGGAAGTCGCCTTCAACTTCATAATCAACAGCCAAGCCAGTTTCGTCTCTAATTACTTTTACTTTTGCATATTTAATAGCAGAAAGAGAGTCTGCAACTACTGATAATCCGGCGATTCCGCAAGCCATAGTACGGAATACGTCTTTATCATGTAGAGCCATTTCAATTGCTTCATATGAATATTTGTCATGCATATAGTGGATAGCATTTAGTGCTTTTATATATGTTGATGCCACATAGTCCATCATTTGGTTAAATCTTTCCATAACTTCATCATAATTTAGATATTCTGATGTTATTGGTGCAAATTTAGGTGTTATTTGTTTACCAGAGATTTCGTCTCTACCGCCATTTATTGCATATAGTAAAGTCTTTGCTAAGTTAGCTCTTGCACCGAAAAATTGCATTTGTTTACCAATTTTCATTGGAGAAACGCAACAAGCTATACCATAGTCATCTCCTAAAGTAATTCTCATTAAATCATCATTTTCATATTGAATTGATGATGTTTTTATTGATAATTCAGCTGTGAATTTTTTAAATCCTTCTGGCAATCTAGTAGACCAAAGAACAGTCAAGTTTGGCTCAGGTGCAGGACCTAAATTTTGAAGTGTGTGTAAAATTCTAAAAGAGTTTTTTGTAACTAAAGTTCTTCCGTCAATCCCCATACCACCAATACTCTCAGTTACCCAAACAGGGTCTCCACTAAATAATTCGTTATATTCAGGCGTTCTTAAAAAACGTACCATTCTTAATTTCATAACAAAATGGTCCATAATTTCTTGAGCTTGTTCTTCTGTTATAATTCCATTTTTTAAATCTCTTTCAAAATAGATATCTAAGAAAGTTGAAGTTCTACCTATACTCATTGCCGCACCATTTTGCTCTTTTATAGCTGCTAAATATCCAAAATATAGCCATTGAACAGCTTCTTTACTATCTTTGGCAGGTTTAGAAATGTCAAATCCATATTTTGAAGCCATAACTTTCAATTCATTCAAAGCACTTATTTGCTCACTAATTTCTTCACGGTCACGAATAAATTCTTCTGTTAACTCATCAACATCTAAAAGTTCCAAATCCTTTTTCTTTTGCTCAATTAAAACGTCAACGCCATAAAGTGCAACACGCCTATAATCTCCAATAATACGTCCACGACCATATCCGTCTGGAAGACCAGTAATTAAGTGAGAACTTCTAGCAAGTCTAACATCAGGAGTATAAACGCTAAATACACCGTCATTGTGAGTTTTCCTATATTTATGGAATATTTCCTTTACTTCTGGGTCTACTTCTCTTCCATATGCTTCACAAGATTTTTCTACAATTCTTATACCACCAAATGGCATAATAGCTCTTTTTAAAGGACTGTCTGTTTGTAGTCCCACAATATCCTCTAATTCTTTATTGATATATCCAGCTTCATAACCTGATATAGTTGAAATTGTTTTTGTATCAATATCTAAAACAGACCCAACAGAGTCGTGTTCCTTTTTATATAGTTCTAAAACTTCATTCCAAAGTTTTGTTGTTTTTTCAGTTGGACCTGATAAAAATTCGTCAGTACCTTCATATGGTGTATAATTTTTTTGTATAAAGTCTCTTACATTTATTTCATATTTCCATTCGCCTTCATTAAAATTGTTCCATTGTTCAAATTTCATATTTATCTCCTCCTATAAAAATATTATTTACAGTTTTTCGTATATTATAATACCATAACATAAAAAGAAATTCAATTAAAATATTTTAACTGAATTTCCCTAAAATTAATTATTTTCATCCTCAGCAATTACTAAAGCAATATTATAAATAAGTTTTTGTTTTTCTGGTGAACATCTATGAAGTAATTCGTAGAATTCTTCTGTTAAGTAATTATCAGAAGTGCTAGACACACCATTTAAAATATATCCTTCAGAAACGTCTAATAATCCACATAATTGATTTAATCTTCTTAAATTTACGTGAGAATTACCTCTTTCAACTCTACTTAAGAACGCAACAGATATATCAAGTTTTTCTGCTAAATCTTCTTGAGTTAAATTTTTTGAAAGTCTTGCTCTTTTAATTCTTTGACCTATTACATTATAATCTATAGCCATTTTTATCACTCTCCTATTTTTTATCAAAAACATAATAGCATTTTACAGTTTAAATTTACAGAAACCGCAATGTCCATATAAAACTTATGAGTTAACAGTATCTAAATTCGTATATTTAACTTAAAAAAATGATATATATACAATAATGAACTTAGAAAAACAAAGGAAAATGCTGTAAAACAGAGAAAAACAAAGAAAAAAGTGGGAAAACTGGAAAAATGAACTAATAAATTTGATTAAAAATGACAAATTCCCCTAAAATATGTATACATAATTTGATTTTGGTGAGAATATATAGTATAATAGAGTTTAGTCGCGTTTTAAAAACACAAATTAAAGGAGAGTGAATTTATATTTTAAACAAGAAATTAAAATATTGTACAAAAGAGATTTTAAAATATTTTAACATTATTGTAATAGCACTAGGGTTTATAATCGCGATAATATTAGTAAAATATAAACCAGTCTATAAAGTTAGTATATCAGGACAAGAAATAGGATATGCAAAAAGCAAAAATGTAGAAGAAAATATAAAAGAAAATATTTTACAAAACACATCAAAAAATATAGATACAATAGATATAAAAGAAACACCAACATATGAACTAAAATTAGTAAGTAGAACAACAGAAACAAACGACGAAAAAATATCAGAAAAATTAGAAGAAAGTACAAAAGTAACATATAAATATTACGACATAGCATTAAACAACCAAACAGTTCAATCTGTTAACACAATGGAAGAAGCAGAAGAACTAATCAATCAAATAAAAGAAAATAATGAAGAAGAATTAAGCTTAAGTATAATAGAAAAATACACACAAAACGAACAAGAAATTTCAACGACAGAAATAGAAATTGCAAAAACAGAAATACAAGAAAAAATAGAAGTAAAAAAAGCCCAAATAGCAGAACAAGCAAGAATAGACGCTATGCCAGACGTAAATGGAATAAAATTAGCAACAAGACCAGTAACAGGAACAATAACATCAAGATATGGTGAAAGTAGCAGACTAAGAAGCTCTGCGCACACAGGATTAGACATAGCAGCATCAGCAGGAACACCAATAAAAGTAGTATCAGACGGAACAGTTACATTTGCCGGAAATGGGCGTTCATATGGAAATTTAGTAAAAATTAGCCATGGAAATGGCGTAGAAACATGGTATGCACATGCAAGTAAAATTTATGTGAAACAAGGGCAACAAGTAAAAGCAGAAGACGTAATCGCAGCAGTTGGTTCAACAGGAAACTCAACAGGTCCACACTTACATTTTGAAATAAGAATTAATGGGAATGTGGTAAACCCACAAAATTATTTATACTAAAAAAATTGCCAAAGGGGACGGTTCTTCTTGGCAGAAATCTGCCAAAGAGAACCGTCCCCAATGTCAGGTTTTTAAAATTCACAATTTTTTGGTGTTCTTGGGAAAGGTATTACGTCACGGATATTTAGCATACCTGTTAAATACATAATTGCTCTTTCAAATCCAAGTCCAAATCCAGAATGAACACAACTTCCATATTTTCTTAAATCTAAATACCATTCATAATTTTCTATTGGCATATCAAGTTCTTTCATTCTAGAAATTAATTTTTCAAAATCTTCTTCTCTTTGACTTCCACCGATAATCTCTCCGATTCCTGGAACTAGCAAGTCAGCAGCTGCAACGGTTTTTCCGTCTGGATTTAATTTCATATAAAATGCTTTTATATCCTTTGGATAGTCTGTTAAGAAGACTGGTTTTTTGTAGATTTTTTCACATATATATCTTTCATGTTCTGTTTGTAAATCGATACCCCATGAAACTTTAACTTCAAATTCGTCGTTATGTTTTTCTAATTCTTTTACAGCGTCTGTGTAACTAACTCTAGCAAAGTCAGAATTTATTACGTTATCTAATCTTTCTAATAATCCTGTGTCTATAAATTTGTTGAAAAATTCCATTTCTTCAGGGCAGTGTTCTAAAACATATTTAAAGATGTATTTTATCATAGCTTCTGCTAAATCCATATCATCATTTAAATCTGCAAAACAAATTTCAGGTTCTATCATCCAAAATTCAGCAGCGTGTTTAACTGTGTTAGAGTTTTCAGCTCTAAATGTTGGACCAAATGTGTAAATGTTGCAAAAACTTTGTGCAAAAGTTTCGCCATTTAATTGACCACTTACTGTCAAATGTGCACCTTTTCCGAAAAAGTCTTTTGAAAAGTCAACTTGTCCATCCTCTGTTTTTGGTACATTGCCTAAATCAAAAGAGTTTACATTGAACATTTCTCCAGCGCCTTCTGCGTCACTTCCTGTAATTATTGGTGTGTGTACATATACAAAGTCTTGCTCTTGAAAAAATTTGTGTATTGCATATGCTAGAACACTTCTAACTCTGAACACTGCATTGAATGTGTTTGTTCTTGGACGTAGATGTGATATTGTTCTTAAATATTCAAAAGAGTGTTTTTTCTTTTGAAGTGGATAGCTGTTGTCCGCTAAACTTTCGATTTCAACTTTGTTTGCTTGAATTTCAAATGGTTGTTTTGCGTTTTGTGTTAGTACAAATGTACCTGTTACTTTTATTGATGAGCTAAGTGTTAGCTTTTTTGCTTCGTCAAAGTTTTCTAATTTATCTGTTATGACAATTTGAACGTTTTTGAAAAATGTTCCGTCATTTAATTCTATAAATCCAAACGTTTTGGAATCTCTTACTGTTTTTACCCAACCTTGTATTGTTATTTCTTTGTCTATATATTTTTCGGTTTCTTTGTATAGACTTCTTACTGTTATCTCTTTCATAAAATCCCCCCGATTATTTAGTTATGGAGTTATTATATGCTAAATTTGCTTAAAAAACAAGTGAAACAGTAAAATTTAAGTAAAAAAGCGGACAAATTATTAAAAAAGAACAAAAATTTGCGAAAAATATTGAAAATATGTTCGTAATGTGATATAGTTGCGGCGCTAACAGACAGTGACTATCAAACTGGAAGGAAATACTGGAAAACTTTAAAAATGAGGTTAAATCAAGAAGGAAGTGAACTGGTAACAAATTGTTACCAGTTGAAAATGGTCGCTAATGACGGCAAGCTAAGAGATACCGATGTAATGACTACAGAGCAAATTTTAAGATTAATACAATCAATACCATCTAAAAAAGCAGAACCTTTCAAAATGTGGTTAGCGCAAGTAGGAAAAGAACGAATAGATGAAGCATATGACCCAGAGATAGCAATAAATAGAGCATTAGACATATACAGAAAAAAAGGATACTCAGAAGAATGGATAAACCAAAGACTAAAAACAATAGACATAAGAAAAGAATTTACAGATGAATTAAAGAACAAAGGCATAAATTCAGGAAAAGATTTTGCAATATTAACAAATATTTTAACACAAGCATGGAGTGGTTACTCTGTAAAAGAATACAAAAATTTGAAAGGCTTAAAAAAAGAAAACTTAAGAGATAATATGACAAATATGGAATTAGTATTAAATATGTTAGCTGAAACGTCTTCAACAGAAATATCCAAAAGCAAAAAACAAAAAGGTTTTACTGAAGCAGAAGATTCTGTCATAAAAGGTGGGAATATTAGATACTAATAACAATGTACTATATTACTACGAATATGATAGATAATATAAAAATAAAAAGTTCTAAAATTACAAAGATAAATTTGAAATTTTAGAACTTTTAACATATAAAAAAACAAAAGAACCTTTTACGTAAAATACACATAAAATATAGCAAATAAACGTGAAAGGAGAGAACAAAATGGCAGAATACATAATAAAAGGCGGGAAAAAACTAGAAGGAGAAGTAGAAATATCAGGCTCAAAAAACGCATCACTACCAATAATAGCAGCAACAGTATTAAACGCAGGAAAAACAACACTATACAACGTACCAGACATACACGACACGAAAATGATGTTCGAAATTCTAAAAAAACTAGGCGGAACAGTAACCAAAAAAAACAACAAAATAATAATAGACACAAGCAAAATACACACATACGAAATACCAGAAGAACTAATGCGACAAATGCGTTCATCAGTAATACTAGCAGGTGGACTAATACGGAAGACACAGAAAAGCAACATTTTCATACCCAGGTGGATGTGACATAGGAACAAGGCCAATAGAGCTACATTTAAAATCTTTTGAAAAATTAGGAATAAATATTAGCAAAAACTATGGAAATATAGAATGCATTTGTGATAAAATAGAAAATACAAAAATAGATTTAGAATTTCCGAGTGTCGGAGCAACCGAAAATATCATACTAGCTTCAAGTTTAGGAGAACGGAACAACAACAATCACAAACGCCGCAAGAGAACCTGAAATAGTAGACTTGCAAAACTTCCTAAACAAAATGGGAGCAAAAATACAAGGAGCAGGAACAAGCAAAATAGAAATACAAGGAGTAAAACAACTAAAAGACGTAAGTTACAACGTAATGCCAGACAGAATAGAAGCCGGAACATTCCTATGTATGGCAGCAATAAACAGAAGTAATATGATAATAAAAAACTTAGATACTACACAAATAACACCAATAATAGACAAACTAGAAGAAACAGGATGCATTCTAAAAACGCAAAAAAACACAATAGAAATAAAAGCACCAAAAAAACTAAAAGCAGTAGATATAAAAACAATGCCATACCCAGGCTTCCCAACAGATATGCAATCAGTATTTGCAAGCTTATTGACAACAGTAAAAGGAACATCAATAATAGTAGAAAACATATTTGAAAACAGATACAAATACACACAAGAACTTGTTAGAATGGGAGCAAAAATATCAATAGAAGGAAAAACAGCAGTAATAAAAGGTGTAAAAAAACTATATGGAGCAAACGTAAAAGCAACAGACCTAAGAGGCGGAGCAGCATTAGTGTTAGCAGCAACAGTTGCAAAAGGCACAACAAAAATCGAAAACATAGAATATATACAAAGAGGATACGAAAAATTCAACAAAAAGTTGGAAAATATAGGAGTAGACATACAAATAAAAAACTAATATAAGCATGCCAAGAAGAACCGTCCCCAATGGCAGGAACCTGCCAACAGGGACGGAGGTAAATGGCAGATTCCTGCCAACAAGGACCGTCCCCAGTGGCATGAAGAAAAAAGATAAAAAGGAGGAAAAGCCTTGCTAAGAAAGTCTAAAAATAAGAAGAGTAAAAAGGTACAAAGTGTAGAGAATGTGGATATGAATATGTATTATTTAAATAATAATGGACAAGCTAGTTACATATTTGCAGATGATGAGGATGAGAAAGATAGGAAGAAAAAGGAAAGAGAGAAACGAATAAGAGAGAGTAAAAAAAGAGAGCCTGATGATGATTTTGATTTGGATACAGAGATGGTAATTCAAATGACAAATAGAAATAAAATCAAAAAGGAAGAAGAGCAAAGGAAAATTCAAAATAAGAAGGAAATTAAGAAGAAGAAGAGAAATAAAAAAATAAAGTTCTTTATAAAATTGATTTTGTTTATTGGGGTTACAGCTGGGGGCATAATATTTGCAATGGTTTCACCAATATTTAATATACAAGAGATAAGGGTTACTAATAATTCAAATGTGCCAGGTGATACAATTGTAAGTTTGTCAGAATTAACGACAGATGAAAATATTTTTAGATTTTTGAGTTTATCTGCTATAAATAAAATAAAGCAAAATCCATATATACAAGATGTAAAAATTCATAGAAGGTTGCCAAATGCGATAGAAATAGAAGTACAAGAAAGAGAACCAAGATATAGTATAAAGATACTTGAAAGTTATGCATATGTAAGCAATCAAGGTTATATATTAGAGATATCTGAAGATGGAAAAGGATTGCCAATTATAAAAGGTGCTAAAACATCAGAGGAGGAATTGGTTGCTGGGAATAGGTTAAATAGTGAAGATTTGAACAAATTAGAGGATGTAATAAAAATAATGAATTCGGCAGAGAAACAAAAAATAGGCGAAAAGGTCACTACTATTGACATCAGCAATAAAAATGACTATATTATATACATAGAAGAACAGAAGAAAACAATTCATTTAGGGGATGGCACAAATTTAAGTGATAAAATGCTAAATGCTGTAACAATAATGGAAAAGGAAAAAGAGAGGACAGGGGAAATTTTTGTAAATGGAGATTTAAACAATAAATTTCAACCTTATTTTAGAGAGCAAGTTTAAACAAGCCATATTTGGCAGAAAGGAATATATATGTATAATAAAAAAATGGTTAGCTGTGTGCTAGGTGTTATGTGTTTTGCACTAACATTAGGAATATGTGTACAAATGAGAACTGTTCAAGAGACCAACCAAACAGTTAGTAATAACCGACAAGAGAATAATTTAAGGGCAGAAGTGCTTAGATATAAAGAAAGATATGAAAATAGAAGTAGAGATGTAGAAAGAGCAGAAGCAGACCTAGAGAAAGAAAGACAAAATTCAATTCAAAATAACAGTGCTTTGCAAGAAAAAGAAGAACAGATTCAACAAGGAAACAAGATTATAGGGTTAGCAGAAGTAAAAGGACCAGGAATAAAAATCACTTTAAAAGATAATAAAAAAGATATAAAAAACGCATTAAATCCAAGCGATTTAGTAGTACATGACGAAGATATTTTAAGTGTAATAAATGAACTAAGAAATGCAGGAGCAGAAGCAATATCAATAAATGGACAAAGAATAGTACCAACAACAGGAATAATATGTGGTGGAAACATTATAGATATAAATAGAGAAAAAGTGGGAGTGCCATTTGTAATAGAGGCAATAGGCTTACCTGAACAGCTAGCAGCATTAGAAAGACCATATGGATATTTAGATATTTTAAAAGGTTATGGAATAGAAGTAAAATTAGAAAGGTCAAATAATATTACAATACCAAAATACAATGGAACACTTACATATAACTACGCAAAGACTATCAAATAAAGGAGGAGCTACTTGATGAAAAAAGACATAAAAAAAGGTAAAATAACAATGACAATTACAATTGGAATAGCTTGCTTTTGCCTAGTACTAGTTATGTTCATGCAATTCAAAATAGTAAACGAAACAGACATCACATCTATAGAAAACATGAAAGAAGCAGAACTAAGAACAGAACTAGCAAATTGGAAATCAAAATACGAAGAAGCGGACCAAGCATATCAAGAAACACAAGCAAAAATCCAAGAATATAAAGAAACAAAACAATCAAACGAAGAAACAGAAAAAGTTGTAAATTCAGAACTAGAACAAATAAACCTATCATTAGGGACAACAGATGTAGAAGGACAAGGAATAGAAATAATAGTAAGAGACAGCGAAGACGCAGAAAAAATCAAAGCAGCAGATTTGCTATTAATTGTAAACTCACTAAAACTATCAGGAGCGGAAGCAATATCAATAAATGACAACAGAATTATCAACACAAGTGACATAGTAGACATTGGAAATGAATTTATAAAGGTTAACGGAGAAAGAATACTTGCACCATACTTTATAAAAGCAATTGGAGACCCAGCATACTTAGAGAGTGGACTTATAGGAAATGGCGGATATGTTGATACAATGAGAAAAATCGGACAAGATGTTACAATTAACAAATCAAATAAATTAAAAGTTTCAAAATACAACAACGAAATAAAAACAAAATATATTCAATAGCTGCCAACGGGGACGGACCTTAATGGCAGGAATCTGCCAAAAAGGTCCGTCCCCAGTGGCAGGAAGATAAGTAAGGAGGAAATAAAATGATTTTTATAGCAATATTAATAGGGTGCATTTTAGGAGCACTGATAGGGATGAATGCGCCAATGATTTCATATACATATTCTAGCTATTTGGCAATTGCAATAATTGCAGCGTTAGATTCTGTTTTTGGAGGAATTACATCAGTAATAAATAAGAATTTTGATTTAAAAATATTTGCTACAGGTTTTTTTGGAAATGCAATACTTGCAATACTTTTAACAATTTTAGGTCAAAAGCTAAATGTGGATATTTATCTAGCAGCAATTGTTGTGTTTGTAGGAAGAATGTTTGTTAATTTAGCGATAATAAGAAGACACTATGTTGATAAATGGTCAGAAACCATAAAACAAAAAAGGACTAGTGTAAAAGAGGAAAAATAGTTACATATAATAAGATAATATAATTTGTTACAATATTATTACAAAATTATTACAAAAATATAACAAATTCTATTGACATTTTTTTTAAAATGTAATATATATACAAATAGAAATTAATACTAAAAAAGATGGAGGAGTTAACTTGGCAATAGGAGATATCATAGTGGGGGTTGATATAGGTACAAGTAAAGTTTGCACAGTAGTCGGAGAAGTCAACAATTTTGGACAAATAGAAACAATATCCAACACCTCATATAAATGTACGGGACTAAAGAAAGGTAAAATAATAAACGAAGAAGAAATTATACTAAGCTTAGCAAAATCAATAAAAGACGCAGAAGACGAAACAAGCCTAAAAATAAACTCAGCATATGTCACAATACCAGGGAAATATGTAACAATAGTACAAAATAGTATAACAAAAGAAGCAAAAGATAAATACGCTGGAATATCAGTAAGAGACGTACAAAATGCAATAATGCAAGTAAAAGATATAGAAATTCCAGACACACAAATACTAATTGATATAGTGCCAGACAAAATAACGCTAGAAAATGGAACAGTGGTAACAGACCCAGTAGGCAACTTAAGCTCAAGTTTCACAATAAGTGCACAAGTTATATTAGCTCAAAAAGACTATGTAAGACAGTTACATAGCATATTCAAAAAAGCTGGATTAGAAATAGACGGAATAGTGCCAACAACGCTGGCAGAAAGAAACTTAATATTAGATAATAACGAACTACACGACAATATAATGATACTAGACATAGGAGCAGGAAACACAGACATAGGAGTATTTGAAGGTTCAAGTTTTATTTACACAAATTCAATTCCAGTAGGTGGAGATAACATAACAAACGACATAGCATTAGTATTAAACATAGCTGAAGAAGAAGCAGACAAGCTAAAAAGGCAATATGGATTAGCACTAAAATCATTTATAGACAATGACAATGATATAATATTAAATACTTGCAAAGACACAAGTAAAAGTAAAATAATAAAAAGCTCAGAATTGATAGAAATAATAGAAGCAAGAATAGAAGAAATATTCTCTATTGTAAATAAAGACATAACAAACCAAGGACTAAAACCAAAAATCAATAATGTAGTATTAACAGGACAGGGAATAGTAAATATAAACAAAAGTGATGTAGCTGGGAAAATCAATTTAAATATACCAGTAAAAATATCAACAGGAAGAGCAATAAGCACAGTAAAACCAACATATAGGACAAGTTATGCATTAGTTAGATACATAGCAGCAAGACCATTTGCAAAAACAGTATCAAGTAGTATAGATACACAAAATAATGAAAGCTTTATAAAAACAATAATGGAAAGAATAAAAGAATTTTTCTATTCATAAAAATAGCAAAAAACGCTATATAACAAAGTTATTAATTTTAAATATAAATATAAAAATTTAGGGAGGAGTAGCTAAATGATGGATTACAATAATTACAATAATAATGAAGATAATAACCTTAGCATGTTAGATGGAACAGCAACTATAAAAGTTATAGGTGTAGGGGGAGCAGGAAATAACGCAGTAAATAGAATGATAGATGCAGGAATAAAAGGAGTAGACTTCATAGCAGTAAACACAGATAGACAAGCATTACAATCATCAAAAGCAAAAACAAAAATCCAAATAGGAGAAAAAATAACAAGAGGACTAGGAGCAGGAGCAAACCCAGACATCGGAGCACAATCAGCAGAAGAAAACAAAGCAGAAGTAGCAGAAGTACTTAGAGGAGCAGATATGGTATTTGTTACAGCCGGAATGGGTGGAGGAACAGGTACAGGTGCAGCTCCAATAGTTGCACAAGCTGCAAAAGAAATGGGAATATTAACAATAGGTGTTGTTACAAAACCATTCACATTCGAAGGAAAGAAAAGACTATCACAAGCAGAACGTGGAATAGAAAGTTTAAAAGGAAAAGTAGATACATTAGTAGTAATTCCAAATGACAAACTACTACAAATAATAGACAGAAAAACATCAATAATAGAAGCTTTCAAACAAGCAGACGATATATTAAGACAAGGTGTACAAGGTATATCAGACTTAATCGCAATCCCTGGACTTGTAAACTTAGACTTCGCAGATGTTAAAACAATAATGTTAAACCAAGGAATGGCACACATGGGAGTTGGTAGTGCAACAGGAGAAAACAGAGCAGAAGACGCTGCAAAAGAAGCAATCCAAAGTCCACTACTAGAAACATCAATTGAAGGAGCAAAAGGAGTAATAATCAATATTACTGGTGGGGAAGATTTAGGATTACACGAAGTAAACACAGCTGCTGAATTAGTACAAAGAAGTGTTGACCCAGAAGCTAACATCATATTTGGTACAGTTACAGACCCAGAAATGAAAGAAGAAATAAAAATTACAGTTATTGCAACAGGATTTGAAAAAAATGAACCAATATCAAGCATCGGAGTAGACAACATAGTATCAAAAACTTGGGAAAAGAAAATAAACTCTATACCAGCAAACTCAGAAACAAACTCATCACAAAATGACTTAGATATACCATCATTTTTAAGAAAAAACAAAAATAAAAATATGTAATAAAAGAATATAAAAGAAATAATCGAAAAAGCTCGATTATTTCTTTTTTTCGCCCATAAGAAAAGACAACTTTTTCAAAACATAAGTAGTACAATAGCTTTGCAGGTGATAATATGACCATATATATAGATGTAGTATTATTAGAAAACCTAATAATGAATTACATTATACTATTTACAACAGGACTAGTAATGAAAATAAAAATAAAACATATAAGACTAATTTTGGCAAGTTTGTTAGGAGCGATATATTCAGTAGTTGCCTATGCAGGAATACTAAAAGCATATTCAAGTATAATATTAAAATTTATATTATCAATAATAATAGTATTTGTGGCATATAATCCACAGAATGTGAAAAAACTGTGCAAAACCTTACTGCTATTCTACTTGACATCATTTGTATTTGGCGGAGCAGCATTTGCATTAATTTACATAGTAAGACCACAAGACATCATAATGAAAAATGGACTATTCTTAGGAACATATCCACTAAAAACAGTTATGCTTGGAGCAGTAATAGCATTTGCAGTAATAATAACAGCCTTTTCAGTTGTAAAAAGTAAAATATCAAAAAAAGCATTGTTTTGTGAACTAGAGATAAAAGTAAATGGAAAGATAGTAGAAACCAAAGCGATGATAGACACGGGAAATTTGCTAAAAGACCCATTTACGAACACACCTGTTGTAGTAGTTGAAAGTTCACTCTTATATGAGTGCATACCAAAAGAAATCTTATACAATTTAGAAGATATAATAGGAGGTGATTTTGAAAAAGTACCAATTAATATAAAAGAAGAATATATGTCAAGATTAAAGTTAATACCATTTTCATCATTAGGGAAACAAAATGGAATGCTATTGGGAATAAAAGCGGAATATATAAAAATAAAAACAGATGAGCAAGAAAATAAAAATACAAATGTAATAATAGGAATATACGACAAATCACTTACTAAAAGGGGTGAGTATGGAGCTTTAATTGGAATTGAACTACTTTAGTTGAAAAACGTTAATGAGAAAGGAGAGCAAATGAAATTATTTGATTTTATGAAAAACAGCATTGGCTCAATCTGTGCAAAATACATAAACGAAGAAAATGAAATAGAATACTTGCCCATTTTTTACATAGCAGGAAGCCAAACACTACCACCACCACTAGAACCCGAAGAAGAAGAAAAAATGATACAAAAACTATCAGAAGAAGACAACCTAGAAGCAAGACAAACATTGGTAGAAAGAAACCTAAGACTAGTGGTATACATAGCCAAAAAATTTGAAAACACAGGAATAGGAATAGAAGACCTAATATCAATAGGAACAATAGGATTAATGAAAGGAGTAAACACATTCAACTCTGGAAAAAACATCAAACTTGCAACATATGCATCAAGATGTATAGAAAACGAAATACTAATGTTTTTAAGAAAAAGCAACAGAATAAAAGGAGAAGTCTCAATAGACGAACCGCTCAATAAAGACAGAGACGGAAATGAACTACTGCTTTCAGATATATTAGGAACAGAACCAGACGTAACATCAAGAAACTTAGAAGACGAAGTTGATAAAGCATTGTTACGCGCATCAATCTCTAAGCTTAAAGAAAGAGAAAAGGACATAATGGAAATGCGTTTTGGATTCAAGAATGGAAAAGAAAAAACTCAAAAAGAAGTTGCTGATGAACTTCGGCATCTCACAAAGCTACATTTCGCGCTTGGAAAAAAAGATTATTAACAAAATGAAAAAAGAAATTGCTAGCAAAATAGGATAATCTGCCAATGGGGACGGACCTTTTTGGCAGATTCCTGCCATTAACCTCCGTCCCCAATGGCAGATTTAAAAAGTATAAAAAACCTTTTTTTGGAAATACTTAGTTTAAGTAAATTCAAAGGAGGTTTTTCTTTTGTTAAACAACAAAGTAGAAATATGTGGAGTGAACACATCAAAATTACCTTTGCTTAGCAAAAAAGAAAAAGAAGAACTATTCATAAAAATAAAAGAAGGAGATAATGAAGCAAGAACCACATTTATAAATGGAAACCTAAGGTTAGTATTAAGTGTAATTCAAAGATTTTGTGGAAGGGGAGAAGCAGCAGATGATTTGTTCCAAGTTGGTTGCGTTGGATTGATAAAAGCAATTGATAATTTTGATTTAAGCCAAAATGTGCAGTTCAGTACTTATGCGGTTCCAATGATAATTGGAGAAGTCAAAAGATATTTAAGAGACAACAACAGTATAAGAGTGAGCAGGTCAATAAGAGATTTGGCCTATAAGGCAATTCAGTTTAAAGAAAGATATAACAAAGAACATGGAAAAGAACCAACAATAGACGAAATTGCAAAAGAACTAGGTGTTGAAAGAGAAGAAATAGTATTTAGTTTCGATGCAATCCAAGATCCGATATCTTTGCAAGAGCCTATATATAATGACGGCGCAGAAAATATCTATATAATAGACCAAATAAAAGATAGTAAAAACACGGATGAACAATGGGCAGAAAGCATGACAATTTCTGGAGCTCTTCAAAAACTGAATGAAAAAGAAAGAACAATTGTAACTAAAAGGTTTTTTGATGGCAGAACTCAAATGGAAGTTGCTGATGAAATTGGTATATCTCAAGCCCAAGTTTCTAGACTAGAAAAAAGTGCAATTCAACATATAAAAAGATTTTATAAGTAATGTCCAATGGGTGTCCAATGGGGACGTTTCTAAATGGACAAAAATGTCCAAAATGAAACGTCCCCATTGGACATTTTTGTCCACTAGGGACACATCTACTATTTTTATTATTTTTTATGAGTTTTTTACATATAATGTATAGAAAATAAAGTATGGAAAGGGATGTATTATGGTAGATAAGGGTTTGGATTTTAAGCATAAAGAAGTTGTTAATATAAATGATGGAAAGCGTTTGGGATATGTGCAAGATGTTTGTGCTGATTTGGAGACTGGTACGATTACTCATATTATTGTGCCTGGAAGTAACAAGCTTCTTAATATTTTTTCTCAGAGTAATGATATTGTTATTCCATGGAAGGCTGTTAAGTGTATTGGTGATGATTTGATTTTGGTTGAAATTTAAAAGTTGCAGTTTGGCGAGAAAAGTATTTAAAAATTGAAACAGCGGTATACTTGTTGACGTAATTTTTCTAGAAACGATAAAATAATAAAAAACGAAAGAAGGAGAGAAAAAATGAAAGTAAGGAAAGAGAGTGGAATTACGTTAGCAGCTCTAGTAATAACAATTATAGTATTATTGATATTGGCACGGAGTTACAATAGCAACCTTAACTGGAGATAATGGAACAATATCAAAAGCACGGAGAAGCAAAATTCAAAACAGAGTTGTCAGCAGTAGCGGAAGAATACGAGGTATATTTAACAGAAAGACTTTCAAAAGATAGGAGTTTTGAAGAAGGTGCATTGTATGCGGGTAAAAATGCCTTGGTATATGATTCGGTAAAAGAAGAAGGTAACATATATACAGTACTAAAAAATTCGAGTAAAAAATATGTAGATAATTTTGAAATAATAAAAGGAGAGCTATTTTATTTTTCGCAAAATGAGCAAGAGAAAAAATGGGCGCAGGAAATAGGAATAAAAGTAAGTCCGTATATAGTAATAGACGGCGAGTTAATGTCATCTAATACAAATTTAGACTTAATGGATAAAGCAACAGGAACAATAATAATCCCACAAAGTGTAACGAAAATAGGGAATGGAGCATTTAGAGATTTAGAAGGGCTACGAAGTATAGTAATTCCAAGTACAGTAAAAGAAATAGGAGACTACGCCTTCTCGGGAAACCCTACTTTAGAAAATGTAGTAATAGAAGAAGGTGTTGAAGAAATAGGAGCATTTGCATTCGAAAGATGTACGGCGTTAAAAACAATAAAAATCGCAGATAGTGTATCATATATAGGAAGTTCATGTTTTCATGCTTGTTCTTCGCTTGTAGAAATCAATTTTCCTAGATTATTGAAAACAGTACCATATAGAATGTTAAGTGCATGTGTTTTATTATCAGAAATACAATTATCAGAGGGGATAGAGACAATAGGAAGTGGAGCATTTGAAGGATGCTCTAGTCTAACAAAATTAACAATACCGTCGACAGTAACAAAGATAGATGGAAGTGCATTCCAGTACGACATAAAATTAGTTAATATAGAAATATCAAAGGATAATAATTACTATACTTTTTCAAATAGTTCATTAATGTCAAAAGATGGTAAGAAATTATATTATATTTTATCAAATACATCAATAATAAATATACCTGAAACAGTAGAAAATATTGAAACTGGAGCTTTAATGGGATATTCAATAGCATCAGTATTGAACATTTCTAAAAATGTAAGAAGCATTAATACAACTTTTAGTGGAAATATAACTAAAATAAATGTTGCAGAAGAGAACTCATATTTTAAAAGTGACAATGGAAACTTATATAATAAAGACATGACAACTCTTATAAAATATACACAAAATGAAAAAACATTTGTAATGCCAGATACAGTAATAAGAATAAAAATATATGCATTTTATCGGAGAAACTAATGTATTGCAGATTACATTGTCTGCAAATTTAGAAACAATAGACTCTTTTTCTTTTGCTGGAAGCAGGATTACTCAATTAGAATTAGGAGAAAAAGTAAAAGCTTTAAGTACAGTTTCATTTGATGGAATGCCGTTAAATATAATAATATCCAAAGAAAATCCGAATTTTAAAACAGAAGATGGAACATTAATATTAAGTAAAGATGGAAAAAGGTTGGTAGCGGCATGCAAAGATTTGGCAACATACAATATACCAAATTCAGTACAAATAATAGCTAGATCAACATTCTATAATAAGCAAAAGCTAAGAGAGATGACAATTCCTACAAATATAAAAGAAATCCAAGATAGTGCATTTGATTTAGTATCAAATTTACAAAAAATAACTATACCATCAAACATAGAAAAAATATCTGCAAATGCATTTTCTAGATGTGATAGCTTAAAAGAAATAGTAATAAATAAAAAAGAAAAAGAAGGACCAACAGGAGCTCCATGGGGATGCCCTTATGGATTAAGAGCAGTGTTTTGGAAGGAGTAATATAATATAAAATACAACATGCAATAGGTGGAAAAGAAATGGAAATAAATTCGTAAAACATCTTGACTTAATTCGTGATTATTTATAAAATAGTTATGAATTAAGTCTATTTTTGTAAACAGTAAAAAAGTACCTTGAAAATTTAATATCTTTGTTAGAAAAGTGAATAGGTAGGAATACTATTTGCAAAAGTGGAAATAATTTAAATAAAGAAACAATAAAGGAATACTTAATAAGTAATAAAAAAAGAAGAAAGATAAGTAGAAAACAAAAGAGAGAGGAGAAATTTTTTATGCAAATAAAAAATAGAAAGTTAAAGACAAATAACAAAGGTATTACATTAATAGCATTAGTAATTACAATTATAGTATTGTTAATACTTGCAGGTGTGGCGATATCAACATTAACAGGAGATAATGGAATATTAACAAAAGCAGTAACTGCAAAAGACAGAACAACAGAAGCAGAAGCAAGAGAAGCAGTGCAGTTAGAGGCAATAGGAAGTATTGATAATACTGGAAAATTTAATTATGAAGATTTTAAAACAAATGTAAAGAAAAA